>JBLNCE010000100.1:0-5867 GCA_050260415.1 Bacteroidota bacterium
GCGATCCAGAAGGAGATCGAGAACCCGCTGGGGCGGCTCATCCTGGAGGGAAAGATCCGGGACGGGCAGGAGGTCGTGGTGGAGAAGGGCGCGCGGGGGTTGGAGTTCAAGGCCGGGGAGATAGAGATGGCGGTCAGGTAAAAAGAGGGGCGGCGAACCGCCCCTCCGCTGCGATCAGGGAAATCATCCTTCAGGCTATTGCGCAGTAGGCGGATACTTGAGCACCACCCGTTCTTTGTTCCAACCGCCGGCGTCCGCTACGCGAAATCGGGGAGGCTCACTGGTGCGCCGTGGGGTGGCTCGATGTCAAGGGGATCTGCCGCTTGATCATCTTCGTCAGATCGCCCGCCAGGCGCAGGTAGAAATCGGACGAGCAGTGCACGCCGTCCGCATCCAGGGTCAGAAAGTACTGATCCGTCGGGATCATGCTGGCATCCTCCGCCGCCTTGGCGATGGCCGTGCCCTCGTCATATTCGTCGAACATCGCGATGTAGCCGCTCGGGATGCCGAAACTCACGGCATTGTACGCCTGCCGCCACAGGAAGTCCCCGTGGTTCCTCTTGATCGCGTTGGGCGCCCCCCCGTTCCAGTTGGACCAGGCGAACCCGGGAAACATTACGGGCGCGTAGTCCAGGCCGTTGGCCTTACAATAGCTCCAGTCGGCGCTGATGACATCCGTCTTATAGTCACTATTAGTAATGCGCCCCACCAGCCACGGCTCGATCATGTTGAATGCCTTGTAGACGGCCTGAAATTCCGGTTTGGAGTCCCCGGTGCTCTCCCGCCAATAGGTAGGCACCCCGCCGATCACATAACAGCCCTGGCTCTTGAACCAGTTGATCAGGTTGATGCACTGGGTGGCGTCCCCCGGATGCTTGGTATCATTAAAACCCAGGCCCCAGATACATACCACCGGCTTGCCCTCGTGCTTGGCATAGGCGGGCGACGAGGTCAGATCAAGCGTCCCTACAATTGTCGAGATCCAGTCGTTCTTGATGGTCGTGTCAAAGCCCGCGGCGGGCATGCCCGAGGTATCATACATGATATAGAACTTGCGCCCCGTGATCTCCGCATTGGTCTTCACCTTGACGGCGATGCTGTCGCGTTGCGTCTTGAACGAGCCGCCCGTGATCTCAGTGCCGAATCTCTGCAGGGCGGCGCCGTCGATGCCGTACTGCTGCATCCACTGGAAATGCAGCGCGATGGTCTGATCGTTATAGGAGGAGAACAACTTGGCCGGCTGCCCATTGCCCAGCTTGGCGAAGTTCGTGCTATATAGCGAGGTGTATTCGCGCGTATCGGGGTACAGCTCGATCTTTATATTGCCCGGTCCCGGGGTGCCGCCGTTGCTCCAATGCTTCCAGGAATTGACCGGCGATCCGTCGCCGGCGCAATTGAACCAGCCCTGATAGCCCACGATCACTTTACCGACGACATCGCTATTAACGGGGACGGGATCTGGATTGGGATCAGGAACCAAACCGGGCGCCGTACACCCGAGCAGGCCAAACACGATTGTCATGGCAATTGAGCACCATAAGCGCCTGCACAAGCCCAAACACCCCCGTCAATACTCAATCCTCGGTCAGTGCTCTCAGGAGGTCCAGGAAGCGGTAGCCGTAGTCCTCATGCAGCTTGCCTTCGGTGATCATGGCCGGCTGATCGGACGGCTTGCCCCCGCGTCCCGCGGTGGCTTCAATCTGAGTGTCCTCGTGCCATTCATTGAAGGAGGTGACCATGAGCATCCTCTCCGCGCGCGGGTCGAGGTACGGCAGGGCCGCCTCTTTGAGCATGCGGGCGAAGACCGCGTCGTAGGAGATGGTTGGCGCATCCTCGAGATAGCGGGGAGCGACCCGATGGCCGCCCCGGACGGCCTTATCGTTGAAACCCGGCGTCACGGCGGGCACAAAGGCTGCGCCCGCGGTGCCGGCACTCTGAGCCGCTTCCCTGTAGATATCGCGCAGCGTCTCCAGCGCCTTTTCGGTGGAGCCATATTTGCCGAGGCATTGCCCATAGACGTCGTAGGCGGTCACGGCATCCCAAGGCGCGGCCCACTCGGCTTTGTAGCCCGGGCCGAAAACCTCGTCCCCCACGAGATACAGGTCGGGATGCGCCTCGCGCACCCGCGCCAGGGCCTCACCCCCCTTGTCCCGGAAATAATCGCGGGTCAGGTAGATGAAGAGTACCGGCCGGCCCTTGATCTTAAGGTAATTCTCATCGGGGAAATACGTCCGCGCCAGATAATCCACGTCGGACAGGAACCTGTCGTAATTGGGCTTTGCCGCCGAACCGAGCCGCCCGGTCGATTCGTAAAGAATGGCATATTTCGGCCCGTCCGCGCCCAGGCCCTTGCGAAGATAGTTCTTGATCGTGACATCCTCGTACGACCCCGGTCCCCACCAGCTGCACGCCCAGAAGGCGATGTTTCCCCTGATGCTCTGCTTGACATGCTCCCGGATGACGTTCGGATCGCGGGAGCTGTATTCCCCCAGCAACGGCTGCTGGGCCGGCTTGAGCATCATCCTGGCGGAGTCCGAGACAGGATGCGCCCCGGGACCATACCAAGGGTAGTAATAGGCGCCGACCAGGCAACCGGAGCCGGAGCCTGATCCGCTGCCGGCCAGGCAGAATAGCAGTCCAAGGGCCAGAAGACCTATGAGGACGCCTGCCCGACGGGCTCTAGAGTTGTTATGTGTTTTTGCCGATATTTTCCTGATCGCCAACACCTCTCCCCTATTGCGCCCCCACCGGCGCAAGCACTCCATCGCCTTTTCTGCACCTCTCTTTGCGGATACCGGTGTTGGTATATAGTTCTTTGGCTATATCATTTTTCCTGCTCATATTGAGAATTGGATATGATAAATTTTCCTAGCAACATTGTGTTCTCCCTTCCCAACCAACAGCAACCGCCCCTCCGCTGTGGCCAGGGATATCAACCTTCAGGCTATTGCGCGGTAAGCGGATACTTGATCTCCACCCGTTCCTTGTCCCAGCCGGCCGCGTCTTTGACGTAGAAGACCAGCCGGATAGTCTCGCCCGGATAGATCTCCCTGGTGAATACCACCGCCAGCGTCTTGGGGTCAATCCAGCGGTACGTGTAGCTCAGGGGGCCTTTCTCGTCCTGCCAGAGGATGTCCGTATCGATATCCACGCGTTCCGCCATCGGCCGGTTGAACCGGATGAGGACCCGCCGATCTGCAGCGTTTAGCGCCGCAATATCGCCGCTCGGCGGTGTAACGTCAACCGCGATGGCAATGACCGGCCTGGCCACGCGCCCGCTGGCCGCCAGGCCCGCGAGGGCCGAGTTGAAAGCCAGGAGGAGCGCGCCCGCGCCGAGGGCCGCGGTCCGCAGCCAAGAGCGGCCTCCCTCGATCGGTTCGCCCTGCCCGAGGCGCCGCCAGTTCTCGCGCATGGTCTTGTACCAGAAGAAGGCGAAGGGCAGAGCGGTCAGGATGGAATAGGCATGCGCCTGGTTGGTGCCGTTCCCGTTCCAGAGGCTGCGGCCCATGGCCGAAAGCACCGCGGCCACGCCAAAGAGAGCAAAGGCCGTCAGGGCCGCCAGGCCGAGATAGAGCGGATCCCTGAGGACTTCCTTCCTCCGCTGCCGCCATTCCCAATAAAGGATCGGCACGATGAAGACAGTGTAGCCCCAGCAAAAACCGGAAGCGCCGTTCCCTCCGCCGGCGGTCGTCTTCCAGATGGTGTGCGTCGCCAGGGTGGCCAGAGTCAGGAGCAAGAACCGCCCCGACCCGAGCACGCGCTCGATCACCGCGCCAAGGAGGGCGATCATGAGCGCGTTGCCCAGAAAGTGCGGCAAGGTTGGAGGCACGGGGTTTACCGGCGCGCCGTGAGCGAAGGACGAGGTCAGGTACTGCCAAAAGAACTGCCTGACGGACGTGTCGCATCCCAGTACTTCGTAAAGCTTTGGCTGGATGAGCAATGGGATGGTAATGACGCAGCAACTCAGGATGAGGAGGAAAACCACGGGCGGGAAACCCTTTAGGCGCGAATAGAGATTTTCCGATGGCATCGGGCAGGCTCCCTTCCCTCCGCAAGTGGGCGGCGGTCAAACCCATGCCAACGCTCTTCGACTCGAACCAGTCTTTTCCTGCCTCGGCCAACCGATGGAACCAGCGGGCCTAACCGATCGCCGTCCAGGCCTTAATCGGCCGTTCGCTCACGATCCGCGTTCAAACAGCACTTCTTATATTTCTTCCCGCTCCCGCAGGGGCATGGGTCATTGCGTCCGGCCTTCTTTGACGTATTCCCTTCTGCAGTCCGCTCGATCCCAGACAAGCCATAGCGCGGTTTAGGGGTCTCCCGATGAATGCGCAACCCCAGCTCGATTTCCACGTCCTCCAGATCTCCCGGAATGGCGATCTCGACTCGGCCGTGCTTGAACGCCTCGCGGATCGTCTCGACGGCCTCGACTGCCCGTAACTCCAATAAATCGCCGATTAGGAAACCGTTCAACTCTTTGCTATTCTCTTTGTATCGCCGCAACTGCCCCTGGATCATTTCGATGCATTCCAGTCTATGCCCGACATGGCTTTTGCCGATCTCGGCGATACCACCGGAAGCTGTCGTGCGGGCAAAAAGACCCAGCCCCGCTTGGGCCAGGCTTTATTGGAGGGCCTGCAAAGCCGCGGGGCCGATCGAACCAAAGACAACCGGCAACTCCTCCAAGATCCAATCGCCGTTCACGGCCGAATCCGCCAAAGATAACAAGCCGCAGAGCGGTTCGACCGCCTCGACCGCGCGCAGTTGGGCCAAAGCTCGCCAAGCATGAACAGTCGCCCAAATCTCTGGCGTCTCTTCGTCCGACTCGAGGAATCTCCTATCAACAGCCAACTCGATCAGGGCGGGGATGTGCTCCCGCCCCAACCCGAGCTTGAGATAGTCCGGCCACACGTCCAGGCTTTCACGCGCGTCACCGATCAGGCGCAGCTTCTCGATCGGAGATAAGGATTGCTTACCAGTCATGAACCGTGCTCCCCTTCTGCCTCGGCCATGTCAGCACCTTGCACCAATTCTCCACGATGCACCCAAGTCCTGTATACCACAGAGAAGGAGGATAGATATAGAGGTGCAGAGAAAGGAGGGGCGCAAAACTCCAAATTTTGCCGTGCACTTCTCTGCGTGCTCTGCGCCTCTGCGGTATAGCTACTTCTTTTTAATCGCTTTTACGGATGGTGAATAATCTGCATCGGAACCTACGCCATCTCCAGTTCGCCCGGACTGCAAATACCGCTGTCGATGGCATTTTGCCGCAGGATCAAATACAGCTCCGCCCCGGTCGCGTGCACGTACGGCCCGACGAAAACCACCCCGACGCAGCAGGCAAGCAATCCCAAGAGGTACCAGCCAAGAAACGACAGGTCCAGCACGAATACGTTCCATTTGTGGCCGGCCGTCATCGCCTCGCTCAGCGCGCTCGCCCGGCGGCGGTCCATGCCGGGATTCTCCGCCAGGATGTACGGCACCATGCGATAGGCGTATGCTTTGACTATCCCCGGGATGATGAGCAGCAGGAACCAGAAAATGACGCTCACGTACAAGTCCACAAAAAAAGAGCCGCTACACGGGCGCAAAATTCCCGCGCAAATAGCGGCTGGATCGAGGATCGCATCAAACGGATGGCAGCAATTCCTTTATTCCCGCCAGGAGGGTCGCGAGGGTCTCGGCCGCGTCGCCCGCCAGGAAGATCGCGTTCGGCCGGTCGTAGAGGGGATTGGGCACCCCGGAATAGCCGGGCATGCGGTCCTTATTGCAGATGATGGCCGCCGCCGCCTCGTCCGCGCGCAGGACCGGCATGCCGTAGAGGGGGGTGCCCTCGGCGGTCATGGCCGCCGGGTTGACCACGTCGC
>JBLNCE010000101.1:0-24910 GCA_050260415.1 Bacteroidota bacterium
CCTGGGAACACAAGACCGTACCGCAGGAGAGCGTCTTCACCACATTGGGCGAAAAGGCCGAAGTCGTACTGGTGCGGGACGGGGAGCTGGAAACCTCGTTCAGGGTCACGCTGAACTGGGCCCTACCTGAGGGCCGTACCGGTGACGACCGCGCGCGCAGCGCGCATCGTATACCGTACGTGATCACGAACACGGTAACCCTTCGTCGCGGGCAGCCCTGGGTGGAGATCATCACGGAGCTCGAGAACAACGCGGAGGATCATTACCTGCAGGTCTGCTTCCCCACTGGGGTGCAGGCGGACGAGGTCGCGGTGCAGGGCCAGTTCGACGTGGTCAAGCGGCCCGTGGCCCCCCCCGATTACGGGCGTTACGACGAGCTGCCCATGACCGAGCACCCCATGAATTCGTTCGTCGACATCAGCGACGGGGCCGAAGGCATGGCGTTACTCAACGAGGGTCTGAAGGCCTATACGGCCGAGGACGATGCGGCGCGCACGCTCTGTCTGACGCTGTTGCGCTGTTTTCCCCTGCGCATCTGCGTGACGCAGGAGATGCTCGACTACAGCCACCTGGACAAGGGCACCCAATGTCTGGGCAGACACGCATTCCGGTATGCCGTCATGCCGCATCGCGGTGACTGGGCGCAGGGCGGCGTATGGCAGGCCGCGGAGAGGTTCAACCTGGCGTTCCATGCCGCGCAGGTCGGCCCGACCAAGCATGGCACCGAGCCGCTCGCCAAGTCCTTCCTCGAGCTCCGCCCGGAAAGCCTGCACGTCAGCGCGGTGAAACGCAGTGAGAACGGCGGCGGATGGATCGTACGGCTCTTCAATCCCTTCGAGACCGCGGTGCGCGGGGCGCTCAGGCTGAACGGCGGATACGCGGGGCCGACCGCGATTCAGTCGCCGGTCGAACGCGTGCGCGCGGAGTTCGCCCTGCCGCAGAGTGAGGGCGCGAAATGGCGGGAGGTCAGGATGGTCACGCTCGAGGAGATACCCGAACGTACCTTGGGTATGGATGACGAGGGTTGGGTGGAGTTCGAGATCTCCCCCAAAAAGATTATGACCTTCGAGTTCCTGAGATGATGAAGGCCGGACAGGTTTGACCCCGTTCCTCCTACGGCAGGAAATTGGCCATGTCTTATCGAAAGAGAGGTAGGCTGTCCCATGCCAGGCGGGACCGCGAGAATCCTGCGAACGGGGAGACAAGCATGGGAATGGATCAGGATGCCACCCGCCCGCGCTACCGGGAGATGGAGCAATTCATCAGGGGAAAGATAGCTGCCGGTGATTGGCCCCCCGGGTATCAACTGCCGACCGAGCGGGAATTGTCGATCATGTTCGGCGTCAGCCGGATCACAACATCCCGGGCCCTCCTGGAGCTACAAAAAGCGGGCTTGGTCGTACGCGAACAGGGGCGAGGCACCTTTATCTCCCCCCTCGCGAAGAGCAGGATCCATTCCGGGGAGGACAAGGCGGGAACAGTTTCACGGAACGATTTTCGCGGATTGAAAGTGGTGGCCCTGGTGCTGCCCGATACGGCGGTGGATTCCGGTTTCAAGATGATCGAGGGCGCGGAGAAATGGTTGCGCCAACGGAAGTACCGCCTCTTGTCCAGCGTCTCGGAGTTCAATCTGGAGAGGGAGGCCGATTTAATCCGCGGCCTTCTACAGGACGGGGTTACGAACCTGATTCTGTACCCCGTCGATTCCGAGGCAACCACCAAGGTGGTGGAGGAGGTCTGCGCCAAGGGCATGAAGGTGGTGGTCATCGACCGCCGTCTTAACAAGTTGGCCATGCCGTTCGTGGGTTCAGACAACTATAACGCCGGTTACCAGATCACGAAGCACCTGATCGAGGTGGGACACCGGCTCATCGCCTTCGCCAGCGGCGACGTGGGCCTCATCTCCTCCGTGGCCGACCGGTTCCGCGGCTACTGTCAGGCCCTGGCGGAGTCCCGCCTCCCGGTCGATCCCGGCCTCGTGGTGAACGCGGGCCAATTGGGATGGAGTTCGGCCAGACCACAGGAGGGATACGCCGAGGAGCATCGGAAGCAAACGGAGGAAGTGGCGGAACGTACCCTGGACTACTTGTTGGGACTGCGTTCTGATAGTCCCTCCGCCGTGGTGGCTGCCAATGACCGCACCGCGCTGATGCTGCTCCGGACGGCGCTGCGCCGGGGCATCAAGGTTCCTGACCAAATGGCCGTCGTCGGTTTCGACGATCTGGCCGGCAGCGCTGCGGCTGAAGTCCCGTTGACCACGGTCAGGCAGCAGTTCAGATCGATGGGCAGGGAAGCGGCCAAGCTGATTCTGGAGGAGGCCTACGATCCGGAAGGTAATCCGCGGGAAGAATTGCTCCCGACTGAACTCATCGTACGTCGTTCCTGCGGCGCCAAAGCCTTGGCCGAGGCCTGATTCCCCATTCGCATACGCGAGTAGGGAAGATTGTCAAGATATTGGCTATATCCATTTTACCCCGGCAAGACACACAAATATATGGCGTCGTTTTCCGGGACGACGGAATGCACAGAGGAGGTGAGTACGGAGGGACAACATATCAGGGGTCAGACCACAGTTGAAGGAGGAAAGCCAGGTGAAGAAGACGTTCGTCAGGTTGTCCGCCATGATTGTTCTGGTCACGCTCGTGGCCGCGTTGGCGGCAAGCGCCGCGGAACAACGGGTCAAGCTGGAGCTTTGGACGTGGAAGGTGGCCTTCAAGGCCGGCCTCGAAGCGGTAGCCAAGGAGTATACCAAGAAGACCAAGGTCGCCGTGGAGGTCAAGGCCTTCTCACCGGACGCCGCCTACACACAGCGCGTAACCGCGGCGGCCAACGCCGGTGAACTGCCCGATGTCGTCTCGTACTGGGCGCAGAGCAAGGCCCAGATCAACCCGGGCCTGGTCGAACTGAGCAGCGCCGTCAAATCGTGGGGGGTACCCTTCCTCCCGGGTACGCTCGAAACATGCTCGATCAACCAGTTCAACGTGAACGAGTTCAAGAACAACGTCAACGCCAACGAGTTCGAGAAGTCGTACCGGGTAGGCGACCTCTACCTGGTGCCGATGGACTCGGGCACATTCTACACCATCTACGCCAACAGAAAGCTCCTCAAGGCAGCCGGCGTTCCTGCGGTCGCGCCCAAGACCTTTGACGAAATGATCGAGATGATGGTCAAGGTCAAGGAGAAGACCAAGGTACCGGGCTTCGTCTACGGCGGCAAATGCGCCGACCTCCTGTACAACTGGATGCTCCAGGGCTTGCTGCTTTGCCAGGACGGCCCGGAGGGTATCCGCGCGCTGGCCACGGGCAAGGCCAAGATGAGCGACGCGAAATTCCTCGCCGTGCTCAAGGCGTTCGAGACCATGGTCAAGAAGGACCTGCTGATGCCGGGCGTCGTCCAGACGGACATCGACCCCGCGGACGCGGCTTTTGCCGCCGGTAAGGCCGCCTTCTCCCTCGGCGGCACCTTCTCGCTGGCCTCCATGGTGGCCAACGGGATGAACCCCAAGGATGTCATGACCTTTATCGTACCTCCGCTCAAAGGCGCAAAACTGACGAAGCTCGAGCTGAATCCGTTCCCTTTGATCGGCTTCGGCGTGGCCAAGAACTCCAAGCACCAAAAAGAAGCCATAGGGCTGATCCAGTTCTTCCTGCGCCCGGATATGCAGGCCCTGTATGCCAGGATCTCCAATGACGTGCCGGTCATCGCCATGAAGCCCGCCGAGATCGCCAAAGCGGGACCGAACGTCGCCGCGTTCCTCAACGCTTTCAGTCACAACCGGGCGCCGATCACCGTGGCCCAGGACGACATGTTATACCTGAAGGACAAGACACCGACCGCCAATCTCTTCGGCAATCTGCAGGCGATGGTCTTCGGCCAGAAGACCGCGGCGCAAGTCGCTGCGCAGTGGGACGAGGAAATGGCGGTGCGCCGTCAATCGGAGAAAGAATCCGGAGCTTATCCTTATAAAGACTGACCTAGGTCGGTGACAAGTGGGTGCATCAACGCCGGGGGGGGGCCCGTACGGCCTCCCCCCGGCGGTTAACAAGGGGGGCGTATGCATGTCCCAGGACCGCTATGGTTTAGAGACCCACGCACGCAGACGATCGCGGAGGATACGCCGCCTGCGCGAGAATCTGGTCGGTTACAGCTTCATCGCTCCGGCTGTGGGATTGTTCCTGGCCATCGGTCTGTTCACCGTGGTCTTTTCCGTCGTCCTTTCCTTCTTCCAGTGGAAAGGCGTGGATTTCAAGCTCATGGTCTACCGTGGTGTCACTTACAACTTCCGCCGGTTTCTCTTTGGCTTCGAGGATCCGTTCCTGCCGCCGGCCGTGGCGCGGGCGGTATGGCACAATATACAAATGCTCGTTGGCCTCGTGGTGACCATCCCCTTGTCCCTTGTAATCGCCGTGGCCCTAAGACGCGTGCGCCGTTTCCAAACCGCCTTCCGGACCATCTACTTCCTGCCGATGGTGGCTTCCGGCGTCGCGATTTATTACATGTGGATGGGCGTGCTGGCGCCCGACGGGCTGATCAACAACTGGCTTCGGGCTTTGGGCCTGGGGGGGTTGGCCGCCAAGAACGGCTGGCTGGCACAGCCCAATACCGCCCTCTGGACGCTGGTGGGCACCGGGATCTGGTCCGCGCTCCCGGGAGCCATGATCCTGTACTACGCGGGGCTCCAAACCGTGGACAACGACCTCTACGAGGCGGCGGAGGTGGACGGCGCCTCCAAATGGCAGCAACTCCTGCATGTCACCTGGCCCATGCTGCGCCCGATGACCGTCATCTTGGTCGTCAACGGGCTGGCCAATATGTTCAGCGCGTTCGAGCACGTCTGGGTCATGACGCAGGGCGGCCCGGCCGGCTCCACCGAGGTCATCGGCACCATGCTCTATCAAATGGCGTTTTACGGTTTCAGCGGCTACCAGGGCCGGCTCGATCTGGGCTTGGCCGCCGCCATCTCGTGGTTCCTGTTCCTTTTCACCTTCGGATTCTCCATTATCAGCGTAAGATATCTGCAACGCGATTGGATCGGCGATAAATGATTAAAACCCAATGGCATTTTCGGTTGGTTGCTTGCGAAGCCATGACGCGAGATTCCTCCCCATCGCTCCGAAGGAGGGGTCGCCCATGATGCGACAGAACAGATCGGGCACAATCTTCAGACTGGTTTTCCTTTCCTTGTTCGCCTTAACCTGCCTCTATCCGTTCCTCTGGATGCTCGGCACAGCCCTCAAGCCCGGCACCGAGGCATTGAACAACCCCTCGCTCCTTCCCAGGGCGGGTTGGTCCGCCATGAACTGGGGGATCTTTGCCGAGGTGTGGGCGCGGATAGATTTCCCCGTCTACTTTCTGAACTCGGTCAAAGTCTCGTTCCTCGTCGTCGGCGGACAGCTCCTTATCTACAGCCTGGCCGGCTTCGCCTTCGCCAAGCTGCGTTTCGTCGGCCGGGATTTGATTTTCCACTGCTTCTTGGCGCTGCTCTTCGTCCCTCCTTTTGCCGTGGTCATCACGCTGATGCCGCTCGAGGCGAAACTGGGCATCCTCAATACGCATCTCGGCGTCATCCTGCCGATGATTAACGGAGCGGCGCCCTTCGCCATCTTCCTTTTCCGCAATTATTTCCGTACCATCCCTCATGAGCTGTTTGAGAGCTCGGTGCTGGACGGCGCGAACCCGTATCGCATCTACGCCACGATCTTCCTGCCCCTCGCCAAACCGGCCTTCGCCACCTTGGCCATCATGAACTTCCTCAGCTCTTGGAACGCCCTGCTCTGGCCCCTGGTCTGCCTCAGGGACGAGAAGCTTTTTACGCTGCCCCTGGGATTGATGTACCTTAATACGAGCATGTTCGTGCAGTACAATGTATTGATGGCGGGCGGCTTGATCGCCCTGGCTCCCACCATCCTGGTCTTCCTCTTCTTGCAACGCTACTATATCGCCGGTTTGACCGCCGGCGCCATCAAGTCGTGACGAGGAGGAGACGTGGACATGAAGGCAAAGAATCGGCTATGCATGGCGGTGGTCGTATTGTTCGCGTTCTTTGGGACGGGTCTCGACGGCGGCGCGCAAGCGGAACCCAGGCCGCGGCTTATCGCGGGCGATTCGCTGGACGCGGATTATTTCGTCGCGGATGCGTGCGTAACCGACTTTGGCGCTGCCCCCGACGACCCCAAGGATGACACCAAGGCGTTCGCCGCGGCCATCGGCAGTGTGAAAGCGGCCGGCGGGGGTACGGTATACGCGCCCCCGGGCCGTTACATACTGCGCGGCAACCTCACATTGCCGTCAGGGGTGGTCCTGCGGGGCAAATGGCAAAGCCCGCTGCTCGATCCGGCTTGCAAGGGCACGATCCTCTGCGCTTACCCCGGCAAGGACGCTCCGGAACAGGCCCCCTTCATCACGCTCGGTCCCAGCAGCGGCGTGCGCAATCTAAGCATTTGGTACCCGGAACAGGAATACGGCAACGTACATCCGTATCCATGGACGATTTACGGCGCTAGCGCCATGCATAACAACGTGATGAATGTCACGTTGGTCAACAGCTACCGCGGCATCTGCTTCAAACGCGCCGCATCCGAGCTTCATTACATACGGAATGTCTTCGGCACTCCCTTGTTCGAGGGGATCTCCGTCGATGACTGCACCGATGTTGGCCGGATTTCGCAGATCCGTTTCTCGCCCCGTTATTGGCAGAGTTCCGGCCTGCCGGGCGCGCCGGCCACTCCGGAAGCCGCCCGAAGCTTGAAGGAGCATCTCTCCGCCAAGGCGACGGGCATCGTGATGGACCGCTCCGATTGGGAGTATATTTTCGACGTCACGATCAGCGATTATGCCATCGGGGTGCATGTTACGCCCGGTGACGGCGAAAACAGGCCCAACGGGCAATTCTACGGCATCGTGGTGGACGGCGCGCGGACCGCGCTCCAAATCGATCAGACGCTGGCCGCGGGAATTCTCGTTACGAACAGCAGCTTTCGCGCCACGGTCGGCGATGATCCCGTGGCCGTCGGGATCGGCCCGATGTTTTCCGGCGTCATCGCCTTCAACAACTGCAAGTTCGGTGGTACGCCGGGTACAGCCCTGAGGAACGAGGGCGGCGGGATGGTGACCTGCCAGAACTCTGTTTTCGAGCATTGGGGCTATGCCGGCGGCAAGTACGCCATCCTGGCCCAGGCCGGCATGTTGACCGTTCAAGGCTGCCGGTTCGACGAGGACAAGCCCCAGGCGATGCTGGGCCCCGCCGTGGCGAACGCCAGTTTCCTCGGCAATCGGGTCACCGGTAAGCTTCGCATCGACAGTGATCCGAGCCTCAAACCGATTATCGACCAAAACCCGCGCGATTTCCCCGCCTTTGGCACGACGGATTTCACGGCGCCCGCAAGCCCTACGCCGAAAGCGATGCGCCTTTTCGTGGTCAAGGATGCGCCATACGGAGCGCTTGGCAACGGACAGGCGGACGATACGGCCGCGATTCAAAAAGCTCTTGACGAAGCCGGCGGGGGCGGCGGAGTGGTCTATCTCCCGGCCGGACAATACCGCCTGAATGGAAGTCTGAGAGTGCCTTCTGGCGTGGAACTTCGCGGATGCTGGGACGTACCGCATCATACACAGAGTCGCGGTACCGTGCTGCTGGCATGCGGCGGCCGTGGCGCGGCCGACAGCGATCCGCTGATCATCCTTGCACCCGGCAGCGGCGTGCATGGCCTGACCGTCTACCATCCCGAGCAGGACTATCGGAGCATCCAACCTTACCCGTGGGTAATCCAAGCACGCGGCAAGGGGTGTTGGGTCAGATACGTCACACTGGGCAATGCCTACCGGGGCGTGGACTTTGCCTCCTATCCCAGCGACGGTCATTGGATCGAATACGTTGACGGCTGCCCGCTGTCGGTCGGAATCGCCGTGGGCCGCTCCGCGGGGAACGGCTGGGTGCAGGATGTGCATTTTAATCCCCATTACTGGGGCCGCAGCGGTTATGCGAACGCACCCGTCAACGCGAATTGGGAAAAGGTCTGGCAGTACCAGAAGGAGAACCTCGACGCCCTGATCCTGGGTGACTGCGCGCAGGAGCGAGTGCTGGGGTACTTCGTCTTCGGCTGCCGCAACGGCCTCCGTTTTATCGAGCAGGAAGCCGGCGGGTTCAGCGGCGTTCTGCTCGGCGCCGGCAGCGACGGCAGCACCTATGGCTTTACCGTCGATCGAGCGCGGGACATCACCATGATCAACACGCAGCTGGTCTGTCTGCAGGCACGTAGACCCGTATCCATGGTCACGCAACCCACTTTTGCCGGCAAGCTGAGACTTTTCAACACATCCATCTGGGGGACCGGCAAGGGAGCGACTTTTGGCGGTGGAGAGACCTCGATTCAACAATTGAACTTGCTCGGCGACCAGATTGAGATCACCGGCGGAAAATTCCTCGGCACAAATATCTTTTTCCAGTCCTCATCCGAGGAGTATGTCATCGTCCGTCCCGGAGTGAATGCAGTGGAATTGGCCGGTTGCAGCAGCCTCGGAGAGTTCGCGGTAAAGAACGAGGCGGGATGGAAACTGAAAAGCTCGGGGCATATAACCCAGAACTAACTTCCGAGTCCATGGGAGGAATCGAGATGGGTGAACCGGGAAAGGTTCGTTACATGGCCGTGGTCATACTGATTTTAAGCGCCTTATCCAGCGGCTGCGCGCCGGTTCCCCCACAGGTTCCAAGCGGCGCCATTACCGGGGACAAGGTGACGATCTTCTATTATCCTTGGTATGGCGCAGCGCGCCATTGGAACCAAAGATCGCACGTTCCCCCCGATGACATCGCTGCGACGTTCTATCCGAGCCTGGGGGCGTATAATTCCGCCGATCCGACGGTGATTGCCCAACACATGGCGGACATCAAACGCGCGGGCGTGCAAAACGTCGCGGTGAGCTGGTGGGGGATCGGCAGCTACGAGGACCAACGGCTCGCTGCCATTCTTGAGGCGGCGAACGCAGAAGGCCTCAAGGTGTGCGTCCATATCGAACCATACAGCGGCCGCACACCGGCGAGCATCAAGAACGACATCATCAACTTGAATGCACGTTTCAAGAGCCATGCGGCCTATCTGAAGGTGGCCCGGGCCACCAAGTACTCGTCCAGCACATCTCCCCGCCCGGTCTATTATGTCTGGGCTCCGGGCTTCGCGGGGACGCCAGCCTCCTTCGCCCCGGTCATGGACCAGTTGCATGGGGGTCCGGACAACAGCATCGTCATCGCCAACTATTGGAATGCAGCGGATGCCGACGCCGCCCATGTGGATGGAGCCTATACATACGATGTATATGCCGTGGATGGAGCGGGCGCCGGTGTGAATTTCAAGGATTGGTGCGCCGCGCTTAGGGGCATGAACCTTATTTCCTCCCCCACGGTCGGCCCGGGTTATGACGAGACGCGCTGCGTGTACAATACGCGGACCAAGGGCCGGGCCAACGGCGCAACGTACGATACGATGTGGGCGCGGGCCAAGGCGGCCGCCCCGGACTGGGTGAGCATTACTTCTTTCAACGAATGGCACGAAGGGTCGCAGATCGAACCGGCGCGGGCGAAATCCGTCATGGAGGGGGTGGATTTCTATACGGGCTTCGAGGGCACGGGCGAGGACGGCAATCTTCCATTGAGCGGCATCATCGAGGACCAAGTGAATATGAAGGGCTACGGCGGAACGGCCAACCCCACCGTGGCGGTGGTTTCCGCCGGGGACGCCGGCGTGGCGGCGGCGCCTGGCGGCCGAAGCAGGTACCTGCGGGCGCTTGGGTCCCGTGCCGGCACGGGTGCATGCTACACGCATCTTGTCCTGTACAACCGCGACCAGGGCGGGCTGACCGGCGGCACCTGCCGATCCGTCGGTATCAGGGCCGGATCTATACTCACTTACCAGATCTACCATCTCGCGTCGCCCAAGGCCATAGTGGACATGCGTTTCACGGATGGCACATACCTCCGCGACCTGGGGATTACTGTGGACGGGGCTCCTTTTCATCCGGCGTCCCGCACGACATCATCGGATCCTTTGAGGCAGTGGTTGACCGTGGTCGTCCCGCTGGACAAGGCCGCGGGCAAGACCGTGGACCAAATCTACGTGGATTTCGAAGATGCGGCGGGCGGCGCCGAGACCGATTTCCGCGCCTACCTGGACAACATCAAGATCACCGGTTCCTTTACCTACATGAGCTATGAAGGTGCATATGGCAAGACGGGTTTGTCGGCGGAGTACGCGTATATCGATCGGACACGCCAGCAGATAGAGGGTTCCAAGTCGATGGAATGATCGGCTAGATATCGTGCACTTCAGGAAAGGGGTTGTAACATGAATAAAGGTAGAACAAGGGGTATCACCGCCTTGTTGGCTTGCATCGCGTTCATCGGGATCCTCTCCGCCTCCACCCAAGGCGCCTCCGGCACGATCCTGATGGAACCGTACCTGCAAGCGGTGACCACGGACAGTATCCAGGTTATGGTGGAAAGCAGCACCAAAGACCCGATCACGGTGGAGTACGGCCAGACGGCTTCCTATGGCGCGAAAGCCGTGACGCAAGGCGTCGAGACCACGGAATACTCCCCGGCAACATACGTGCATAACATCAAGCTCACCGGCTTGCAGTCGAATACGCTGTATCACTACCGGGTCGTGCAGGCGGGTTACACAGGTTCCGACTACACTTTCACTACCGGCGTCAATCCCGGGACCGGGTTCCGGTTCGCATTCGCCGCGGACTTTCGCACCGGTACAAGCGTCCATGATGCCGTTGCCGCGCGGATAAAGGAAGCCGCGCCAAGGTTCCTGCTCTACGGCGGAGATCTATGCGCCAACAGCACCTATCAATCGTTCAAGAGCGAGTTCTTCCGGCCGAACGAATTAGCGCTCATCTCCGGCACGGCCTTCTTCAACGCGCCGGGCAATCACGAGGGTTGGAAGGCGAACACAAAGGCGTTCACCCAGGCCCCAGAGTCCGGTTCCGGCACTCAGGACTTCTATTCCTTCGATTACGGCGACCTGCACGTCCTCGTCCTCAATAACGAGTACCCCCTCTGGGAAGGAACTCCCCAGTACAAATTCGCCCAAGCTGACCTGGCCGGCACGACCAAGGCGTGGAAGATCGCGATCGCGCACCGGCCGGCATACTGCGCCGGGGGGCATGGCGAAGACGGGGACATGAAGACCTTGACTACGAAGGTCTTTGAACCCAACAAGGTCGATATGGTCCTGGGCGGACATAGCCACTTCTATCAGCATAACCTGGTCAACGGCATTCATCATATGGTACTCGGGACGGTAGGGGCGCCTTTCGCCGAGCCGGGCACCGCGGCTTATACCATCAAGTCGGTGAAGGATTATAACTTCGCCGTGGTGGACGTCACCCCCAGCACGTTCCATCTGGTGGTTTACAACAATAAAGGGGCAGTCCTCGACACCATCGACCTGACCAAGAGCAAACCAGGCGCACCGGCCCAGTGGACCGCCCCGGTCCCGACGCCGGCAACGGCATCGGCCCCGGAAAAGACGCCCGCGCCGACGCCGGCACCCACGCCCGCGGTAACCTTTGGGCAGCCGGCGAACGTACCGGCGGTACAGGTCGACCTTACTCCTTACTACAACCAGGATGCCTTCAGCTACGACATTAACGGGGGCGACGGAAAGTATGACAACCCGCCGGACCTCGTGTACAGCGCCTACTCGGCGGATCTCGTCAAAGCCGACCCGGTCTTTGAAGGCGTGAGCTACAAGTATGGTCCGTTGAAAGACGGGGCGAACAACGCCGTCAAGTGCGAAGGCCAGACCATCAAACTGCCCGCGGGGCAATATTCGTCACTCAGATTCCTCGGCGCGGCCACGCAAGGCGATCAGACCGGCACTTTCGCCATCAACTACACGGACGGGACGAGTACCGAGGTGAAGGTGACGCAGGTTGATTGGTGCTCGGCCTACACGAGCGGGCAAAAGATCGTGCAGGTCATGGACCACCGGCACCGGGACGGCGTGGATGAATTCCTCAATACCCAGATCTTCGCCTATTACTTGACGCCGGCCGCCGGCAAGACGGTGGCGGGCCTGACCCTGCCGAAGAACCCGGACATCCACATACTTGCCCTGACGCTCGTGCTTTCTTCTGGGCAGTCGACACCGGCGGCGCCGGCGGCTCAGCAAAATGATACACCGGCCCTAATCGCCCGGGGTTCTGTCTGGAAATACTTCGACCAGGGCCAAGATCTGGGCACGGCTTGGCGCGAGCCCATGTATGACGACGGCAAGTGGTCCTCCGGACCGGCGGTCCTCGGCTACGGCGGCAAGGGCGAGGTCACGGTCGTCGGTTTCGGCAAAGATAGCGCCAACAAATACCCCACCACTTATTTCCGGAAGTCCTTCACGGTCAACAACGTCTCCTATTACCGGGAACTGACGTTAAAGATCTCCCGCGACGACGGGGCGATCGTCTACTTGAACGGCAAGCCTGTTTGCGTCACCAACATGCCCAAGGACATAACGGCGGAAAACGTTACCTATAAGACGCTCGCCCTTGATTCGGGCAACGACTTCAGCTTCAAGACCTACACGGTCGACCCCAAGTTGCTGGTCAAAGGGACGAACGTCGTCGCCGTGGAAGTCCATCAGGCAAGCGCGTCCAGTTCCGATCTGATCTTCGACCTTGAACTCGTTGATTCAAGTCAGGCGTCGGCGGCGGTCACCGCCCCGGCGCCTGTTCCCCCGGCGCCCGCGACTGCGACCGGCTCGACTAAGGACTACTCGGGCGGTCTCCGCTTCGTCGTCTCCAGCGACCCTCAGGGCACCGACATCGGTTATCTCAACGGGACGGACGACGGCACCGCGGGGCCCAGGATGGTAAAGATCCTCAATGAAATAAAGAAGCTCAACCCCCAGCCCGCGTTCATGCTGATCGCCGGGGACCTGATCTCCGGACCCAACGACTCCGGCCGGCCCATTACCGATGTCGTGCCGCAATACGCGGCGTTTCGGAAGAACGTTACCTCCGTCTATCCAATTGAGTTCTTCTACCCGGCCATCGGCAACCATCAGGTCAAGGGCAAGTTCGAGGGCGAGGATCTATTCGGTAAGGCTTTTCCCGAATTCAAGGCGGAAGGATTCACGGAGGAATACGGACGGACCGTCTATTATTTCGACCGCGGCGACACCCGGTTTTTCGTCCTCAATACCAACCATCCCGGCGAGGAACATCGCATCGCGGACGAGCAGTTCAAATGGCTGGAAAAGAACATCGGCCCGGATAAGAAGCACCACGTCTTCATCATGCACGAGCCGCCCTACGGCACCTGGCACAACTGCCAGGTCAACCCGAACCAGAATCCCGATACGCTGGATCGCTATCCGGCGGAACGGGACCGGCTCTGGAACCTGATTGACAAGTCCAACGGCCCGATAGTCTTCGTGGGCCACGAGCATGTCTATTCCCGCCGGCATATCGACGATAAATTCAGCGCGAACGGGTTCAACTTCACCCAGACCGTCTACCAGATTACCACCGGCGGTTTCGGCGGCGGAACGAACAGCGGCGCCCAGGACAAACGCCAGGTGGACGTGCTTCCCATGGGCGTCTGGCACTTCACGGTCGTTGACATCAAGGATGAAAACATCCGTGTACAAGCGATCGACATCAACGGCAAGGTAATCGATGAATTCGAGCAGGTGCAACGGCCGGTGATCCCGGCCGCCGCCCAGTCGGCCGGCGGACCGTCCGCCGTCAAGCAGGTGCATCTGAGCTGGAAACGAAATGATACCGCCGGGACAATGACCATGACCTGGACTACTCCTACCAAGAGCGAGAGTATCGTGCAATACGGCACGACGCCGGCCTATGGCGCCCAAAAGACCGGCAGCTCGATATATTCGAAGGCGCTCGGCCTATATATACACACCGTGGAACTCGAGGGACTCAAGCCCAACACCGTCTACCACTACGCATGCGGATCGGCGGACAGCGGCTGGAGCGCCGACCATACCTTCATCACCGCGCCTCCCAAGGGCACAAAGATGCCGCTCACGATCGGCGTCTGGTCGGACACCCAGGACGATCCCGGAGAGAATGCGACGTTTGCCGTGACGGGCGAGATCATCCAGAAGATGCTCGGCTTTAGTCCGCGCTTTACGATCCACGCCGGCGACCTGGTGGTGAACGGCGGCTACAAGAATAGTTGGCTCAACCTGCTCAGCGTAACCGAGCCGCTAAACGCGACCGCGCCGCTCATGACCACGCCGGGCAATCATGACAACCTCGGCGACCAGAAACTGCCGCCATATTACTACGAGCTCTTCAATTTCCCGGAGAAAGAGGAGTGGTACTCCTTTGACTACGGCAACGTGCACTTCGTTTCCCTGCATACCGGCCGGCCGAACGACGTCTCCGAGAAGCAGCTGCTCTTTGCGCCCGGCACACCGCAGTACGAATGGTTGAAGAACGATCTCAAGAAAGCAAGCGCGGACCCCGGCATCACCTGGAAGGTCGTGTACATGCACTATCCGCCTTACGCCGTGGGTGTCAGCGCGTCGGCGGCGGTGCGCAAGTACCTTGCCCCCCTGATGGACGAATACAAGGTCGATCTGGTGATCACCGGCCACCGCCATGCCTACGAGGCGATGGAGTCAATCAAGAGCGAGTCGATCGTGGAGAAGGGCCCCAATTACCGCGGCAATCCTCCGGGCACGGTCTATACGATCGTCGGACCGGCCGGCAGCAACCCCGCGGGCGGCGGCTCGCAGAGCTACACCGCCTATTCCGAGGTCGGATACGCGTTCGGCATCTTGACCATCGATGGCGGCAAGCTGAGTTATAAAGCGTACCACGAGGACGGCAAGGTCTTTGACGAGTGGGGCATTACGAAGCCCTAGACCCGAAACACGGATACTGGGCGCCTTTTCCCTGGATCTATTGAAGCCAGTGCACTGTTGTGGATTCGTGGCCGACTCGTCGCTTTAAAGGATATATCCACTTTGCCGGGAAGATGGAAGGAAAATGAGGGGATGAACGACCTGCAACTTACCATCATTGATCTCGGGGGCTCCAACGCATCGGCCCTGGTTACGGGACGCCTGGAGGGGAGCATCAGAGCGCCGGGGGCCGATCAACCACAAGAGGGACCATGGCGTCTTACCGCCTTTCAGACCAAGCAGTCCGGCACCTGGAAGATCAGCCATTGCCATTTCCCCCAGTACTCCCGCCTCAGATGCTTGCTGTATCTGCCCGAGGGCTGCAAAGGTCGCGGAGGAAGGGGATCCGCCCTCTATCGTCCTTTCCCCCCAATGCCCGAAGGCCGATTTCTGCACCGGGCCGTACGAGAGGCCGTTTGCGATCTTTGGCCAGCGGTTGGGGTCATTGTTTTCCTACTTGGTTTTTCTCGGCCAAGCAGGAATTGGCTATAACATATGGAATAGATCACAGCAAATAACCAACGAGGAACTCCATCCCTTCTTGCCGGGTCTTTCCTCGAAGTGGTAATTGCGCCGGGTATCGTGACCGATGCTCAGTCCTTTTTGCGCCCCCACATTGGATATATCATTTAGTCAGTAAAGGCCGCTTCCCCGACAGTTACCCATCACGCTGGCAGGGGGGGATGTCCATACATATAAGCATACGGTAATGTCCGACTAGCCATGTGACATGACGGAGAGGGGGAGAATCACGAATGAACAGGCATGTAAAATCCTTGACCGCGGGATGTCTGCTCCTGGCATTGGTGGGTCTGTTGCTGATACCTTCGGGTTGCCAGCCGCCGCCGCAGCCGGTGCTCGATGACAACGTACTAAAATTCACCATTACTTCGGATAACAGTGCCGACACCGGAAAGCACTGGTTCTGGAAGATCAATGTCGACGGCTACGTCTTCAAGTCAGGTGACACTATAGAATATGATGTTTATTTGGGGAGCTATGTGGCAGGGCTTGGCGGCATCGAGATCTACACCAAGTCGTCGGAGCCGGCTCTGGCGAGCTTCAGGGGGCAACCGGACTGGATCGACAGTGACGGCCTTTCCGGCCATCCCAGTACGGACCTGAGAGCGAAAGCTTATACCCGGGATCCCCAGGGGACATGGTATCACCGCGTACTGCCGGTGCCCGCGAACATGGTGGGCATCACCATGAGGGACTTTGATCTCGCCGTGGAACACACGTCGGTTTCCGAAACTTATGAGGTTTATTATGATAACATCGTGATCAATTCCACGGATGGCACATCGAAGGTAATCTTCAAGGACGGGCGCGCCGGGGACCCCTCGGCCAACGAATCCCGGGGCGGTGTCGGTTATGATCCTTTAGCATCCAAGGTGGAAGTGATCAGGAAGGCCGACGTGCCCGTGGCGCCCGAACCCCCGGACGACGTGCTGAAGTTCGTAGCCACCTATACCGGGACAGCGCCGGCATCCGGCCATTACTACCACATCATCTCGAACGAGCCCATCTCGAACTACACCTGGCGGACAGGAGACACCATCGAGTACGACGTCTTCCTCGCCGATAATATCGCGGGCCTGGGCGGTATCGAGATCTGGAACAAGGACGGCACCTCATTCAGGTCCCAGCCCGATTGGATCGACGATCAGGGCCTACACGGGCGGCCGAGCACGGACCTGAGCGCGAAAGCATACGGCAAGTGGTATCATCGCGTGTTGCCGTTACCGGCGGGTTATGCGGGAAAAATCGCCCAGCACTGGAACCTCGCGATCGAGTATGCGCCCCCGTCCGGCTCGCCGGTGTATACCGCATATTATGATAATATCGTCGTCAAGAACGGCGGTAATGTGGTCAAGACCATCTACGTCAATGGCGACCCGAGCCATAACAAGATGAACGGCGGGACCAACTACACTACTGTCGTAACGAAAGTGGACAAGGGAACCGTTTCCACTTTCTGACGGGCAGGGCATCTTGTCTGGTGATAGAAGGGCTTTAGATAAGGGGGAAGATAAGGATGCAAGCGAAAAGGATATTGCGCAGCGCATTAATCGCGGCCGTCATGCTGACATGCGCGGTCATGCTGGCCAACGCCGCCCCGCAGCCGGCCCCGTCCGGGGACGCGTTGAAGTTCACCGCTACCAGCAGCGATGCCAGGACCTCGTCCAAGTACTGGTACTGGACGATTTCTACGGAGGCGTACACTTTCAAGAGCGGAGACTTTCTGGAATACGACGTGTATCTGGAAAGCGACAACCCGGGTCTGGGCGCGGTCGAGGTCTTCAACAGCGACGGCACATGGTTCCGCGACGAGGCGGACTGGAAGGATCAAGTCGGGCGCCGCGGACACCCGGGCACGGATATCGCCAACTATGCCTACAACAAATGGTATCATCGCAAGATGCGGGTTCCCGGCGGCATGATCGGCAAGACGTCGTCCGATTTCGATCTGGCCGTGGAGTTCGCTTCCATTTCCAAAACCTATGTCGTATACTACGATAACATCGTCGTAACCAATAACGGCAAAGTCGTCCTGACGGTCTACGCCGACGGGCAGCCTGCCGTGAACCAATCCAGGGGCGGCCAGGACTACACCTGCCAGGTGGAAGTGGTCCCGATACCCGGCCAGAAGTAGGCGATCGTTGACCCCGGGCTCTGCGAAAGAACCTGCCGTCGCGGCAGGTTCTTTCGCGCCATTGCCCTTGGTTTATTCCGGTTTTGCGCGCGGGACATCGGGCATCCCGCCGGGCGGCCCCATCCCCGCCCTTTC
Organism: Bacteroidota bacterium; assembly: GCA_050260415.1. Lineage (GTDB taxonomy): Bacteria > Bacillota > UBA4882 > JAAYXC01 > JAAYXC01 > JBLNCE01. The sequence goes on from JBLNCE010000101.1 coordinate 17,723, forward strand.
CCTGGAACATCGGGGGAAGGAAAAAGAAAACCGTCCATGGTGGACGGTCTCTAGACTGTTTTCCCGAGGCGGCCTCAAAAGGCGTCGGCATGCCCCCGCTCCATCCGGTCCAGTTGCTCGCGGGCCGCATCCAGGGCGCGGGCCAGAAAATCCTTGCCGGCCTGGCTGAGCTGCCTGCCGGTCAATTGCATCACCAGGGAACGCACGGGCTCGTTCTCATCCAGGGTGCGGCGGATGGCTTCATCGAGGGACGGGCGGGGATTGCTGCTGAGATACCCCAGGCGGCGCATGAGATCCTCGTGCGCCACGCCCAGATGGGGGGCCAGCTTGGCCAGGCTCTCCGGGGACGGGGTCGGGCGCGAGCCGCCCTCGATCCGCGAGATCTCCGAATGATTCAAACCGCTCATCCGCGCCAACTCGCGCTGGGAAAGGCCTTTTTGCAGGCGCAGGCGCCGCATGTACTGGCCGAAACTCTCGTCCATGTGCCATCCTCTTCCTCCCTTGGCGGGTCAGGAGCCGATACAAGACGGCCCCTCAACTTAGCTTAAACTCCGATTTCGAAGGCTTCGATCTCTCACCCGCGGATGTCCGGACAACTCATCTCCGCCCTTGGTCCGTTCTTAGGGCCATAGGTCCCTTCCGGGCGTAAAGCAAATCCTCAAAGCGCCCTCGGAATGAGTCGAGACATCGGCGGCGGACCGCCGCCGGGCCGCGACACTTAATTACTTCGGGCCGGGAGCCGTTTTTGGGGGAGGAGGTTTTGGCAATAAAGAAAAAAGGAATTTCTTCGCGCGGCAAGGAGGGGAGCGAAAAAGAGCCCCCTCAATCCCCCAGCGCATCCTAGGGCGGGTAGCGGGCAAGGGCCGGTCCGCAGCAGGCAAGAAAAGGGTCGACACGCTACGGATAGAAGGTTATAATGTTCTTGCACCAATATGTAGTGGCGGTGACGGATGGTGCGCTGCCAGTTCTGCGGGTGGGCACAGAGCAAGGTTCTGGACACGAGGCCGACGGAGGGCGGGGTCGCCGTCCGCCGCCGGCGGGAATGCCCGCGTTGCGCCAGACGTTTCACCACCTTCGAGAGGGTGGAGGATTCCCCTCTTTTGGTGGTGAAGAAGGATGGACGGCGGGAGCCCTTCGAACGGGGCAAGATCCTGGCGGGAATCATGAAAGCCTGCGAAAAGCGGCCGATCCCCGTGGCGGTATTGGAGGAACTGGTGGACCGGATCGAGGCCGAGCTGCGACGCTCGGGCGAAGGGGAGACGTCGGCCGCGGCGATCGGCGAGCGCGTCATGGCCGCCCTGCGCGATCTGGATCCGGTGGCGTATGTGAGGTTCGCCTCGGTCTACCGGGAATTCAAGGATCTGGAGACTTTTCACCAAGAGCTTGAAGCCTTGCGCCGGCGGGAACCGGAGCCGAAGTGTTCGGGAGGAAGGAACGGATGGCCAAGATCGAGCGGGAATTGATACCGAAGGAGCAGGAGCGCGGCCCGGGTCGCGCCCAGATCCTCACCCTTCAGCCGTTGCAGCCGGTGGACCACGTCTTCAAATCCATCCGCAAGCGGGACGGACGGGTGGTGCCCTTCGACCGCGGCAAGATCGCGGCGGCCATCTTCAAGGCGGCCAAGGCGGTCGGCGGGGAGGACAGCCAGCTCGCCGAGGAATTGGCCGAGGCCGTGGTCAAGTACCTGGCCGCCAGGAAAAACGCGGGCATCCCCACGGTCGAGGAAGTGCAGGACGCGGTGGAAAAGGTCCTGATCGAGACGGGCCACGCCAAGACGGCAAAGGCCTACATCCTCTACCGCGACCGCCGCACGCGGCTGCGCGAGGCCAAATCCGAGCTGATGGACGTGGTCCAGGACATTCTCGTCGAGACCAGCCGGGAGAACGCGAACATCAGCAACTCCCCGTCCGCCAAGATGCTCCAGATCGCCTCGGCGGCCAGCAAGCGCTATTATCTCACGCGGCTCATCCCGGAGGACATCGCCCGCGCGCACCAGGAAGGCGACCTGCATATCCACGATCTGGATTTCTACGCCAAAACCTTGACCTGCGTGCAGATCCCCTTGGGGCGGCTCCTCCGGGAGGGATTTGACAACGGGCACGGCTACATCCGGCCGCCGAAACGGATCGGCTCCGCCGCCGCCCTGGCCTGCATCATCCTGCAGAGCTCGCAGAACGATATGCACGGCGGGCAGTCGTTCGCCTTCTTCGACCGGGACATGGCCGAGTTCGTGGGGAACGCCGGGGAGGACGACGTCTACCAGGCGATGGAAGCCCTGGTCTATAACCTCAATTCCATGCACAGCCGGGCCGGCGCGCAAGTCCCCTTCAGCAGCCTCAACGTGGGGACGGATACCAGCCCCGAGGGGCGTCTGGTGACCAGGGCGCTGCTTCTGGCCTATGAAAAAGGCCTCGGCCGGGGGGAGACGCCGATCTTTCCGAATATCATCTTCCGGGTCAAGCGGGGCGTGAACTTCATGCCGGAAGATCCCAACTACGACCTGTTTCGTCTGGCGATGCGCGTCTCCGCCCAACGGCTCAACCCGACGTTCTCCTTCATGGACTCCTCCTTCAACAGCCCTTACGGTACCGAGGTCGGCTACATGGGCTGCCGGACCCGGGTCATCGCCAACCGGCACGGGGCCGAGGTCACCGAGGGCCGGGGCAATCTCTCGTTCACCACGGTCAACCTGCCGCGGGTGGCCCTGCGGTCGGGAGGAGACCTCGAGGCGTTCTACGCCGGGCTCGACGCGGTGTTGGAACTGGCCGCGCGCCAGCTTTACCACCGTTATCGGATCCAGTCCCGTCTGCGGGTCAAGGACATGCCATTTCTCATGGGGCAACACCTCTATCTGGACGCGGAGAAACTCCGGCCGGAGGACGCAATCCTGCCCGCGATCAAGCACGGTACCCTTTCGATCGGCTTCATCGGCTTGGCTGAGGCGTTGATGGTCCTGACCGGGCGGCACCACGGGGAGAACCCGGGCGCGCGCCAACTGGGCCTGGAGATAGTCGGTTTCATGCGGCGCAAGGTGGATCAACTGGCCGAGGAATACGACCTCAACTATACCCTGCTCGCCACCCCGGCCGAGGGGCTTTCGGGCCGGTTCGTCGCCCTCGACCGCAAAGTCTTCGGCCTGGTGCCGCACGTCACGGACAAGGAATACTACACCAACAGCTTTCATGTCCCGGTGGATTTCCAGATCGGTTCGGCCGAAAAGATCCAGATCGAGGGACCGTTCCATCGCCTGACCAACGCCGGACACATCAGCTACGTCGAGTTGTCCTCCCCGCCGGTGCACAACCTGGAGGCGTATGAAACACTCCTCCGGCACATGGCCGAATGCGACATGGGTTACGCCGGCATCAACTTTCCCATCGACGAATGCCTGTCCTGCGCCCGGCGGGGTATCTTCGCCGAAGCGTGCCCGCATTGCGGTTCCTCGACCATCCGCCGCGTGCGGCGCATCACGGGGTATCTCTCCACGGTGGACCGTTTCAACGACGCCAAGCGGGCCGAGCTGCGGGACCGCAGGACGCACGGGTGAGGGGCGGGGACCAGCTGGTCGCTGGCCGCTCGTCGCTCGGGGATGAGTGAGAAACCACCCCCCATCCCCGGCCCTTCCCCCCGAACATCGGGGGAAGGGAGCGGAGAAGTGCCGGGGTCCGGGGGCCCCGGAAACCCTTGGCGGAAATCGCCCCCCGGCCCCCACGGGCATGAGCCTGATTCACCCAGAAGAGGCGATCATCTTTGGAAAGTAAAGGTCGCAAGGCCGCCGTTCCCCGTTTCCCGAGCGACGAACGACGAGCGACCAGTGGCGAGTCCCTCCTCCGCCTGGCGGGCGTGACCCGGGAGAGCGTGGTGGACGGGCCGGGCCTGCGGACGGTAATCTTCGTCCAGGGGTGTCCGCACCGGTGCCCGGGATGCCATAACCCCGAGACCTGGGATCAGGAAGGCGGATACGAGACGACCGTGGACGAACTCTGGCGCGCCATCGAGGACGCGCCGCTGGCGCGCGGCGTCACGATCAGCGGCGGCGAGCCGTTCGCCCAGGCCGGCCCCCTCGCCTCCCTGGCCGAGCGGATCAAGGAGCGGGGATGGGATCTCTTCGTCTATTCGGGTTATACCTGGGAGGAGTTGGAAAAGCGCCGGACGGAAGACCCGGCCGTCGCGCGCCTGCTCGAGTTGGCCGATGTCCTGGTCGACGGCCCCTTCCGTCTCGCGGAACGAACGCTCGATCTGCCCTTTCGGGGCTCCCGCAACCAGCGCCTGATCGACCTCCGCCGGACCGAGAGGGAGGGAAGGCCCGTTCCCTGGGATCCTTCATGGTAGACCTCGCCGGCGACTGGATCCTCCTCGAACGGGGCGGCCAACGGATCCTCCAGTGCCGGCCGCTCCTCGCTCTTTCCTGGCTGCGACACGGTTTCTCCCTGCGGACCGACACCGCCGGAAAGATCCAAAACATGGCCCTGCACGCCGGGGACGACCGTCAGGACGCCCCGGCGCGGCGGGGCGCCTTCCTGGCCGCGCTGGGCCTGGAGCCGGACGCGCTCGTGGCCGCGCAACAGGTGCACGGGACGCGGGTCGCCGTGGTCGGCCCGGCCGCGCGGGGAGCGGGGGCGGCGGATTACGCCGCCGCGCTGCCGGAGACGGACGGCCTGGCCACCACGGAGCCGGGCCTGCCGCTCTCCGTATACTACGCCGACTGCGCGCCGCTCCTCCTGGCGGAGCCGGGCGTCCGGGCCGTGGCGGCGGTGCACGCCGGGTGGCGCGGGGCGGTATCCGGCATCGCCGCGCGGGCCGTGGAAACGATGGCCGTTTCCTTCGGCGCCGATCCGGCCCGAATACTGGCGGCGGTCGGCCCCTGCATCGGCCCGTGCTGCTACCGGGTGGGGCCCGAGGTGATCGCGGCCGTGCCGGAAAAAGCCCGCGGCCTCGTGGTACGGGAGGCCGTCGACAGCTTGTATCTGGATCTCCCCGGCCTGAACGCCTGGTACCTCTTGGCGGCCGGCGTACCCGCGTCGGGGATCTTCCGCTCCGGAGAATGCACGGGCTGCCATCCGGATCTGTATCACTCCCACCGGCGTCACGGGCCGGGGGCGGGGCGGATGATGGCCGCGATCGCCCGGGTAAATTAGGAATGGCCGGCGGCGGAGGAAGGATCGCCCGGGCGCGGCGTAGAATCTACCCCTGATGTCCATCAGGTCGCGGCGCCCCGCCGCTTTGCGCGGGCGGCGAACGGTTGGGGCGGAAACCGGTGAATCAACCGCCTGCGCCCCGGGTGGCGAGCGGGTGGCATTTCCGCGGGAAGGCACGGGGATCCGCTTGGTTCGGCGCCGTTGGCGGTGGCGTCCCGCCGCAAAGCCATTGCGGGTCTACCTGATCGGCGCGGCGATCCTCGCCCTGCTCTGGCAAGGGTTGCTCCTGGCGGCCGGGGCGTTGTTTCCGGATACGGCCGTCGCCGGCTACGGCACGGTGGAATCAAGTTGCATGGTCAAGGCCGCTTTCTTGCGCCGGGAGTCTCTGGTGGCCGCGCCGGCGGACGGCAATTTCCGGCCGACCCTGGCGGCCGGGGAACGAGCGGCCAGGTTCGGGGCGATCGGGGAAATACGCCGCGCCGGCCGAACCCCCGTGGCGGTCGTCGCTCCGAGCCCCGGCCTGGTCTTGTACACCCTGGATCCGCAGCGGGGCGTCCCCGGCCACCTCCGTTCGTCCGATCCCGAGGCCGCCATGGCGGAAGCGGCCAGGTTTCAACCCCGTCCGGTGCGGGGTTTCGTGCGCCGGGGGGACCCGGTGGCGAGGCTGGTGGACGACCTTGAGCAGTATGTCCTTTGCCGTCTGGCCGGATGCCCGGCCAAGCCCGCGCCCGGCGGGAAAGTCTGGATCCGGGAGGGCGGGAGGCTCATCCCGTTGACCGTGGTCGAGGTCCGCCGGGACGGCGCCGCCACCTGGCTGATTCTGCGCGCGGAGCGTTTTCCCCTGTCGTGGCTCGGCGAATATGCCCGGCGGGCGGAACTCGTCACGGCACGGTACACCGGCACCACGGTCCCCCGCCGCTATCTGCGCGAGAAAAACGGGCAGCTGGGCGTGACGGTGATGGCCGGGGGCCGCGCTTCCTTTCGCCCAGTGCAGCTGCGCGGGACGGATGGGCGATTGGCCGTGGTGGAGGGACTGCGGGAGGGCGATATCGTCCTGCCGCGTTGAACGGACGCGAGGGGGGCGTGGCGTTTGCCCGAGACGGATCTGGCCTCGAGATGGGCGGAGGTGGCGCGCCGGATCGACGCGGCGGCCGAACGCCGCGGGCGTGATCCGTCGGCGGTCCGGGTGGTGGCGGTGACCAAGAACGTGCCGGCCGAGACGATCCGGGAGGCGTTGGATCTAGGCGTGACGGACCTGGGGGAGAACCGGGTCCAGGAAGCCTTGGGCAAGCAGCTGATCCTGGGCCGCGCCGCCGCCTGGCATCTCGTGGGCAGCCTCCAGACCAACAAGGCCCGGCGGGCGGCCGAGGCCTTCGACCTCATCCACTCCCTCGACCGCTGGGAACTGGCCGAGATCCTGGCCGAGGCGGGGGAGCGGCGCGGGCGCCCCGTCCCCGTCCTGGTGCAGGTCAACGTCTCCGGGGAGGCGACCAAGCGCGGATTGGCTCCCGGCGATGTCCTTCCGTTCCTAGCCCGCGCGGCGGCCCGGGGAGGCCTTGGGCTCCAAGGTCTCATGACCATCGCCCCCGCGGCAAGCGACCCGGAGGAGGCCAGGCCGCATTTTCGCCGGCTCAGGGAGCTTTTCGACCGGGCCGCGGCGGAGCTGCCCCTGGGTACGGACTGGCGTTGGTTGTCCATGGGGATGAGCCAGGACTACGAGGTGGCGGTGGAGGAAGGGGCCACGCTCGTGCGCATCGGCACGGCGATCTTCGGCCCGCGCCGGACCAAGGGGGGGTGACGACGATGCGGGATTGGGAACGCGATCCGCCCGAGGAGACGAGGATACGCCGGGGCTTCTTCGAGAAGGTCCTGAACTTTTTGGGCTTCGTCGCCGAGGAAGTCGAGGTGGACGAGGACGATCTCGAGGAAACGCCGCCCGGTCCGAAGCGGGGCAAGCCCCGGCTGGTCTCGCTGCAGAGCGCCCAGCGCCACCTCAAGGTGGTCGTCTTTGAGCCGAGGAGCTTCGAAGAGGTTCAGGGCATCGTCGACC
>JBLNCE010000102.1:0-10641 GCA_050260415.1 Bacteroidota bacterium
CCGTGGGCAAGCTCATCCTCATCGACGGTTACTCCCTGGCCAATCGGGCCTTCTTCGCCCTGCCCATGTTCACCACGGCCAAGGGCGTTCATACCAATGCGGTCTACGGCTTCGTCACAATGCTCTTGCGCCTCTTGGACGAGGAAAAGCCTGATTACCTGGCGGTCGCCTTCGACGCGGGCGTGCCGACCTTCCGCCATGAGGAATACGCCGAGTACAAAGCCGGCCGGCGGCCGACCGCCGCCGAGCTCAAGGAACAGTTCCCCATCCTCCGCGCGCTCCTGGAGGCGTTCAGGATTCCCGTCATCGAGCAGCCGGGCTACGAGGCGGACGATACGATCGGGACCCTCGCGCGGCGCGCGGAGGAGGCCGGCCACCAGGTGCTCGTGGTCACCGGCGATCGCGATGCTTTTCAATTGGTTTCGCCGCACGTCAGCGTCATGTACACCCGCCGGGGAATCACCGAGGTTGATCTGGTCGACGAGGCTTATCTCAGAACGAAATACGGTCTCCTTCCCGCCCAGATCCCTGACCTCAAGGGCTTGATGGGAGACGCTTCCGACAATATCCCGGGCGTGCCCGGGATAGGTGAAAAGACTGCGCTGAGGTTGCTCGGCCAGTTTGGCACCATCGAGGGCCTGCTCGACCACCTGGGCGAGCTTACCCGGCCCAAGGAACGCGAGCTCCTGGCGGCGCACGCCGACGGTGCGCGCCGGAGCAAGAAGCTGGCCACCATAGACCGGAACGTCCCGCTGGCTTTCGAGCTTGAGGCATGCCGCCGCGACGAGCCGGATTGGCCCGCTTTACGGGAGCGCTTCACGGAACTCGAATTCAAGACGCTGCTCGAGAGGCTGGACAAGCGCCGCGAGAAACCCGCCGTCCAAGTCGCGGTCGGCCCGCCTGAACTCCCGGTACGGATCCTGCAACCCGATCAACTGGATGCATCAATGTGGCCCCGGGGAGGAGAACCTTTATACTGGCAGCTTTTTGCCGGCACGGGCGCCCAGTCCGGGATCAAGGGACTGGCATGGCGCGGGCCGGATGACACCTGCAACTACCTGCCCACGCCCGCAGGCAACCTGCCCGCGCAGGTCCTGACGTGTCTAAGGGATACCTCGGTGCCCGCGGTCTGCCATAATGCCAAGAGCCACCTTACGCTGCTGGCGGCGCAAGGCGCCTGTCTCAGGGATCTGCATTTCGATACCATGGTCGCCGCCTACCTGGTCAACCCGGTGCTTGGCGACGCCGACCTGGCGGAGGTGGCCCGCGCCTATCTGGGCCAAACATTACCCACGCCCGCGCCCAAATTCGATCCCTTGGCGCAGAAGGAACCCCTTTCGCAGGAGGATGCGGCCCATCTGGCCGCGCACAGGCTGGCTGTGCTGGGTCCGGTCGTCGCGGAACTGACCGCGCGGCTCAAACAAGACGGCCTTTGGCATCTCTTTAGCGAGGTGGAGATGCCTCTGACCGGGGTCCTCTTTGCCATGGAACAGGAGGGGATCGCCGTCGACCTTCCGTGCCTGCGCCAATTGAGCGCGGAAATGGGCGCGGACCTTGAGCGGGTGGAATCCACCCTTTACGAACTGGCCGGCGAGCGGTTCAATCCCAATTCACCCAAGCAATTGGCGGCGGTGCTCTTCGATCACCTCGGCCTGCCGGCCAGGAAGAAGACCAAGACGGGTTACTCCACGGACGCCGAGGTCCTCGAGGAACTGGCGGCGCAGCACCCGGTCGTGGCCTGTATTCTCGAGCACAGACAATTGAGCAAGCTCAAGTCGACGTACGTCGACGCGCTCCAACACTTAGCCGATCCAAGGACGGGCCGCGTCCATACCACCTTTAACCAGGCAATCACCGCCACCGGACGTCTTTCGAGCACGGAACCCAATCTGCAAAATATCCCGGTCCGCACGGAAGTCGGACGGCGAATCCGGCGGGCGTTTATCCCCGGGGGAAGCGATCGAATGCTTCTGGCGGCGGATTACTCCCAGATCGAGCTGAGAGTCCTGGCGCATTTCTCCAACGACCACGATTTCATGGCGGCATTCCAGGAGGGGGACGACATTCATCGCCGCACGGCCGCCGAGGTTTTCGGAGTGCCGGAGGATGAGGTCACACCCGTGATGCGCAACCGGGCTAAGGCGGTCAATTTCGGGATTATTTACGGGCAGACCGGTTATGGCCTCGCCAAATCGATCGGGGTCAGTCCGTCAGAGGCGGAGAGCTATATCCGCCGGTATTTCGAGCGTTACCAGGGCATCAAGACCTACCTGGACGGAGTCATCGAGGAAGCGCGAACGATGAAGTACGTGACCACCCTGCTCGGCCGGCGCCGCTATCTGCCGGACCTTGCTTCCCAGAACAGGGTCTTGCGATCGTATGCCGAACGGACGGCGCGCAACACTCCGATCCAAGGAACGGCGGCGGACATCATCAAGGCGGCCATGATCAGAACGCACAGAAAGTTAAGCGAAGACGGTTTCCAGGCAAAACTGATCCTGCAAGTGCATGACGAGCTGATCTTTGAGGCGCCCGCGCGCGAAGTGCCGGCCTTGGCCGCCATGGCGCGGACCGAGATGGAACAGGCGGTCGCCCTCGCCGTGCCGTTGGTGGTTGACGTCAAGGCGGGGCGCAATTGGGCCGAGATGGAGAAAGTCGCACATGCCTGAACTGCCGGAGGTCGAAACCATCAGACGATCCTTGGCCCCGCGCCTCCTTGCCAAGCGGATCGAGCGCTTCGAGGCTTTTCTGCCCAAGGCGGTCAAAGGTCTGAGCGTCGGGGAAGCCCGGGAGCGGTTGGTGGGCCAGGTCATCGGCGGCGTGAGCCGGCGGGGAAAATACCTGCTGCTTGAGCTGGCGAGCGGTGACAGACTGGCTTTTCATCTGCGCATGACGGGGCAGTTGTTGCTGCGGGCGGCGGACAGCCCGCGCGAAGCGCACGTGCACCTCGTCTTCGGGCTTTCGGGGCTGGAAGAGCTCCGTTATGCGGACTTGCGCAAATTCGGCGGTTTTGACTATCTGACGCGCGGCCGGCCTCTGCCGGGCGGTTTGGCGACGCTGGGTCCGGAGCCGCTGGGGGAGGAATTCACCCCGGAGGCGCTCGCGGACGCTCTCCATGGGCGGCGGGCTCCTCTCAAGAGCGTGTTGCTCGATCAACGCCGCGTAGCCGGCATCGGCAATATCTACGCGGACGAGATCCTCCACCGGGCGGGCCTTTCGCCCACCAAGCCCGCGGGGTCCCTGGATGCAGCCGCGATCGAGCATCTCCACGGGATCATCCGCGCCGTGCTCGCGGAAGGCATCGCGTATCGGGGGACCACCAAGCGGAATTATGTAGACGGCGACGGCCGGCCGGGAGAGTACCAGGAGCGGCTCCGGGTCTATGGCCGCGCCGGGCGGCCATGCTGCGTCTGCGGGACCGGGATTGAGCGCACGGTCGTCGGCGGGCGCGGCACGTACTATTGCCCGCGGTGCCAGAAAGAGAAAAGTACTAAGTACGAAGTACGAAGTACGAAGTAATGAAGAGGTTCAGGCCATATGATGGCGGATTCAACAATGATAGATGCCAAGTACTAGCGACTGTGTGAAGAAGTTCGAGCTTTCTCCGCCCGCCAAAAGGGGCGGGCCGGGTCTTGGCACGATGTTGAAAGGCCGGTCATCCATGGCAGGGCTCGGAAAGGCTTCGAAGCCCCAACCGTACCCGTACAGGTCGGCCTACGAGGGCGTGAGCTTGCGATGGCCAAGACCTGCTCTGAGCCGTCCTGGCTTTCGCAACTTTACGTCTTCCTGGCGAAGAGAAGGCCCAAAGCAAGCATGTACATCGTCTTGCCTAAGATCCTTCGTACTTAGTATTTAGTACTTTGTACTTATTTTAATTCACCCTTCCCCTTGCTCTTCCCTCCGGCACCTACCCCGCCGTCATCCCATATAGTAGGGATGACTTTGGCACGGGATGTGGCGCGATTGGCCGGCAATATACTTCTGGTCTTGGCTACAAGCCTTGACGGCTTTTCGGCGGGAGCCGCCTACGGTTTTCGCGGGGTTAGGTTCCCTTTCTGGAGCCGCGTGGTGGTGGCCGGCGTTTCGGTCCTGACTCTTGCCGCGGCCATGCTTCTGGGTGGAGCCGTCCGCGGTTCGATACCGAACGGTTGGGCGCGGACGATCGGCGGGATGGCGCTCGTAGCCATGGGACTTTGGAGTGCCGCGCGGGGTCTGGCGGGCGGCGGCCGGCTGCCAGGAGAAGGGAAGATCTGGACGTGGCGGGTCGCCTCCCTGGGCTTGGTTATCCAAATCATGCGCGAACCGATCAAAGCCGATCTGGATGCTTCCGGCAGTATCAGCGCGCTTGAGGCACTCTGGCTCGGTTGCGCCCTGGCGGTGGATGCGCTCGGCGCCGGGTTCTGCGCCGCCTTGGGGGCAGGACTGCCGTTCTTGCTCCCGCTCGCGGCCGGTCTGACCAATTGGGTCTTTCTCACCGCGGGGGTGGCGGTTGGTAGCCTAATTAGATACGAACGGTTCCCGGCCATGGCCGTTCTTCCGGGATTGGCCCTCGCTTTATTGGGATTGATGCGGGTTTTGTAGGGAAGTCGGGGGGAGATAACTGTGCTGACCATCGGGCTCACGGGCGGCTACGCGACCGGTAAATCGACCGCCGCCGGGATCCTGCGCGCGTTGGGCGCCGTGGTGGTGGACGCGGACGAGTTATCCCACGCGGTCATCAGGCGCGGGGAACCGGGATGGCGAGCGGTCGTCGACGAGTTCGGCACGGGCATCCTGGATCCCCGGGGTGAGATCGACCGGAGCGCACTTGGCAGGATCGTCTTTGCCCAGCCGGAGAGGAAGGCCGCGCTCGAACGGATCATCCACCCGCGGGTGATGGCCGCCGTCCGCGCGGCGGAAGCGCAAGCCAGGGCGGAAGGCGTATCGGTCTTCGTCTGCGAGGCGCCGCTCCTCTTCGAGGCCGGACTGGCCGGGGAGTTCGATTATGTTTGGGTGGTCTCCGCCGGTATGGATCAACAGCTGGAGCGAGCCATGACGCGGGACAACCTCCCGGCGGCGGAAGCGCGAACCAGGGTCGGCGCCCAGTGGCCCATGGCGGAGAAAGAACGGCGGGCCGATCTCGTGCTTTGGAACAAAGGCGATCTAGCCGAGTTGCGCCGCCAGATCGAGACGGCCTGGGCATCGCTCAAGTCCCGGTAGGGTAAGCATCGCGCCATCGCTCTTAGAAAGGGGCCTACCGCTTGATCAACGCCGGAGACCGTGCCAGATATGGGACTATGGCGTTCCTCGCCCTGCTGGTTACCATATTCTTTATGGCCGGCACCGTGCGGTGGTGGGGAAGGGTCATCTTCCCCGCGAAATACGGCGATCTAATCCAGGAGCAAAGTGAAGACCACCGCCTGGACCCGCTTCTGGTCCTAGCGCTCATCAGGGAGGAAAGCGCTTTCGACGCCAAAGCCGTCTCCCGCCGGGGGGCGCTGGGGCTCATGCAGGTGATGCCGGAGACCGGTGCTTGGATCGCCGCGCAATTGGGGGAGAAGTTCAGCGCGGAGCGGTTGTTGGCTCCATTTGACAACGTGCGCTACGGAACCTGGTATCTGCGATACCTGTTCACCGAGTTCGACGGCGACACGATCAAAGTCCTTGCCGCTTACAACGCCGGCAGTAACAGGGTTCATACCTGGCTGTCCGGGGGTGTTTGGGACGGTTCCCTGGCCCAGCTCGAACGGATGCCGTTCACCGAGACCCGGCGCTATGTAATCAAGATCCTGCGCAGCTACAGAATATACCGCTTTCTCTATGCCGGCGGAAAGGCAAAGCTTGACAGGAAACGAAGCTAAATGTAAGATAAAGAAAGACCTGCCTGACAACGGGGGGATGATATGTTCCCTGAAGAAAGGCGTTCCGCGATCATAAGCAGCCTAGCGGCTGAGGGCCGGGTGCAGGTGACGGCCCTCGCGCAACAGCTCGAAGTCTCGGAAGTCACCGTCCGCCAGGACCTGGCCTATCTCGAGGAAAGAGGCCTCCTCAAGCGCACGCACGGCGGGGCCATCCCGGTGGAAACAGGGTTTGAACTTCCCTTTGCGCGGACAGCGGGCGCCAACGCCGAGGAAAAGGCGCGCATTGCCGCCGCCGCCGCGGCCCTCGTGCGGGAGGGGGAGACGATCCTCATCGATGTCGGCACGACGACTACGGCCGTAGCCCGCGCGCTCATCGGCCACCGCCGTCTCACGGTCGTGACCAATGCGCTGAATATCGCGGCACTGCTTGAGGAAGCCCCGGGGGTGACGGTGATCGTCACCGGCGGTTCCCTGAGGGCCGCGCAGCATTCCCTGGTCAATCCCCTAGGGATGGAGATCTTGAATCATGTCCGCGCCGATCGGGCTTTCCTCGGGGCAAGCGGCGTAGAGGCACGAGCGGGCGTCACGAATGCCAACTTCCCCGAGGCTGAGATCAAACGGGCGATGATGGCCGCCGCCCGTGAAAAGATCGTTGTCGTCGACAGCAGCAAGATCGGCCGGGTCGCCACGGCGGTGATCGGACCCGTCACGGCTTTCGATCGCTTGATCACGGCCAAGGGGGCCGCTGAGGAAGACCTTGATGCCTTACGCGCCAAAGGATTGGCCACGCAAGTAGTATAGCTTGCCGGCAGCGCAAGCGTGTTAAGGAGGACACATCCGGGTGAGATATGACGAGCATCCCCACCGCCGATACAATCCTTTGACTCAAGAATGGGTGTTGTGCTCTCCGCACCGCACCAAGCGGCCCTGGCAGGGCCAGGTCGAGGAACCGCAGCGGGAGAGGCTGCCGGCATACGACCCCGGGTGCTATCTCTGTCCGGGCAATGCGCGCGCGGGCGGTCAGAAGAACCCGAACTACACCGCCACTTTTGTCTTCGACAACGACTTCGCCGCGCTCATCCCGGCCGCCGAAGACTGGGAGATCAACGAGGAAGATTTGCTCATCGCCCATGTGGAACCCGGATCCTGCCGCGTTATCTGTTTTTCGCCGCGCCATGACCTGTCCTTGCCTCTTATGGAGCGTTCCGCCATCAGGCGCGTGGTCGATACCTGGGCGCGGGAAACGGAGATCCTCGGCGGCAGGCCGGCGATCAACTACGTGCAGGTCTTTGAGAACAAAGGCGCCATGATGGGGTGCAGCAATCCCCACCCCCACTGCCAGGTCTGGGCGGGTAGCCATATACCCACGATACCGGCCAGGAAGCTCGCCAGCCAGCGGGAATACTTCCTGGGGCATCAGGCCGATCTCTTGGGAGATTACCTCGGCCTGGAACTCCGAAAGGAAGAACGACTGGTCTGCGCCAACGAGCACTGGGTGGCGTTGGTGCCTTTCTGGGCGGTCTGGCCGTATGAGACGATGCTCATCCCACGCCGGCGGGTGGGCGACCTACCTGCGCTCGCGCCGGAGGAACGGGATGCGTTGGCGGATATCATCAAGCGCCTCACGACTCGGTATGACAATCTGTTTCTCACCTCCCTGCCATATTCCATGGGCTGGCACGCCAGGCCCACGGATGGAGACGAGCATCCTTATTGGCGCCTCCATGCGGTTTATTATCCACCTTTATTGCGGTCGGCCTCGATACGCAAATTCCTCGTCGGCTACGAGATGACCGCCGAGCCGCAACGCGACATCACGCCCGAACTTGCCGCGGCGAAACTGCGGGAAATGTCCGAACGGCACTATCTTGATTAGGTACACGGCCTTGCTCTTTGAAACCACGAAACGCGAAAAAGGTAGCGTTGTTTGGGTTGAATTGTCAAATCAAGCGCAGATTGTGTTCAAGACTGGAGGGATAAGGCGTGCGGCAACTATTCGCCCGTGTTTTCGGCGCCGAACAGGCGTCCCGCGCCAGGCTCGTCGAGGCGCCGGGCCGGGTTAACCTGATCGGGGAACATACGGATTATAACGACGGTTTTGTTTTTCCCATCGCCATCAACTTCGCGATTCGGCTCATGGGCGCGGTGCGGGACGACGATATCGTGCATGCGTATTCCGCGGATTTTGGCGAAGGTGTTCGGTTCAGCCTCGCATCGATCGCCCCGGATCCGGATCATTCATGGAGCAACTATCTGCGCGGGGTCCTGAGAGGGCTCCTCGAAGCCGGGCACCGTCTGCGCGGGATGGACGTATTGGTCACCGGGGACGTGCCGCAGGGAGCGGGACTGAGTTCTTCGGCGGCATTTGAGGTGGCGACCGCGTTTCTGGCCCAGGAACTCTTCGGCCTCGATTTGCCGGCCTTGGATATGATTCGGCTTTGCCAACGCGCGGAGAACGTATTCGTGGGTCTGAACTGCGGCATCATGGATCAATTCGTCTCCAGGCTGGGTCGAGCCGGTAACGCGCTGCTGCTCGACTGCCGCAATCTTTCTTATTCTTATTACCCCCTGGATTCCAACCAGGCCAGCGTCGTGGTGGTCAACAGCGGTGTCAAGCATGCTCTGGTGGCTACGGAATACAATCAGAGACGTTGCGAGTGTGAGACCGGGGTGGAGGTCCTCAAGCGCTATGACCGGAATATCGAGGCCTTGCGCGATGCCAATCAGGCTATGCTGCAAGCGCATCTGGATGAACTGGGGCCCGTGGTCGGACGCCGTTGCCGGCACGTGGTCGAGGAGAACGCACGCACCCTCGCGGCGGGCGAGGCCCTGGTCGCAGGGGACCTGATCCGGTTCGGCGAACTCATGTACGATTCACATGCGAGCCTTCGCGATCTCTACGAAGTCAGCTGCGCCGAACTCGATCTCTTGGTGGAATTGGCGCGAAAGACAAGCGGAACCCTGGGTGCCAGAATGACGGGCGGCGGTTTTGGCGGTTGTACGGTCAATCTGGTCAGGCCGGACAAAGTGGCGGATTTTCGAGCCAGCGTTGCAGCGGGGTACAAGGACGCGACCGGACGCAGCCCCGAAATCTATGTCTGCACCGCCGCGCCCGGAGCGAGGGCGGTGAGTTGATCGCGCCGGCCACGGGAACGGGCACCATTACGGGTGCGAGTGCTGCTTTTGCTGGGTACGCGCACCATAAGGAACCGGGAGGGGTATATAATGCGCGTTTTGGTTACGGGAGGCGCCGGCTATATCGGCAGTCATGTGGTTTTGTCCCTGATGCACGCGGGACATGAACCCATTATCCTGGACAATCTCAGCAAGGGCCATGAAGAATCCCTGCTGGGCGGTAAGTTCGTTCAGGCGGACATCACTGACGGCGGCGCCGTGCAGCAGGTCATGGACCGCGAGAAGATACAGGCGGTCGTGCATTTGGCCGCCGACAGCCTGGTCGGCGAGTCCATCATTCATCCCGGCAAGTATTTCCGCAACAATATCCAGGGAAGCCTGGTACTGCTGGAGTCCATGCGCGCATGCGGCGTCAGGTACCTTGTCTTTTCCTCCACGGCGGCGGTCTACGGTGAACCATCCGTGGTGCCGATCCCCGAGGACCATGGCACCGTGCCCACCAATCCGTATGGTTTCAGCAAACTGACGGTGGAGGGCATGATGTCATGGTACGATCGGGCGCATGGCGTTCGCTACGCGTCTCTGCGGTACTTCAACGCCGCGGGCAGCGAACCCGGGGGGCGGATCGGGGAAGATCACCGGCCGGAGACACACTTGATACCCATCGTGCTGCAGGTAGCCCTGGGGCTGAGACCGGCCATCCAGCTGTTTGGGACGGACTACCCCACGCCTGACGGAACCTGCGTGCGCGATTACATTCACGTGTCGGACTTGGCGGACGCGCATGTTCTTGCCCTGGCGGCCCTGGCCGCCGGCGGTGAGAGCCGTATCTACAATCTCGGCAACGGTCTGGGCTACAGCAATCGTCAGGTCATTGAGACGGTGGCGTCCGTCACGGGCAAGGAGGTCCCGGTCGAGCCCGGGCCGCGCCGGCCCGGCGACCCGGCCGTGCTCGTCGCCAGTTCGGACAGGATCCGGAATGAACTGGGCTGGCGGCCCAAGTACCCGGAACTGAGCCAGATCGTCGCCACGGCCTGGGAGTGGCACCGTTTGCATCCGGAGGGGTACGTCTATGAGAAAAGTCAAGTGCTTTACGATGTTTTTGAGACCGACCTAAGGCTAAGCGCAGCGCGCCTTGATACTGAGAGGGCGAAGTGCTAGGCTTATCAAGCCCTACGGCCACTTGTGGCCGGCCTTGGCCGTCGAATAGCACGAGCCAGAGGCTCAGTGTCAAGGCTAGCCGTCTTTGATCGGACAGTTGTTTATCTCAAAGAAGGCGCGCTTAACCAAGGCATTCTGGGAGGAACATGTTTTGTCTGCAGTTTTATGCTGCAGCAGTAGCTCCGCAGGCGATGATCTGCTTGAATTCGCGGAGCTTAACTTGATAGAGACCGGAATCGGCCCAGTAAAACAGGGTGTCTCTTTTCAGCATGTGATAGGCGCACACGAGCACCTTTCGGATCAGCGCCATGCGGTAAACGCCAGGCTTTTTTCCGGGTTTGACTCGTGCGTAAAAAGCTTCGAGATGTTGGCCCGCACAAGCAAAATGTTGTACGGATTGAGTTAACAGCGTGCAGGTTAGCGAGCGGGAATATCTGTTGGTCCGGCCGATCTTTACTTCCTTGTTCGAGCCCCTAACCTTAGGTGCTGTTCTCAGGTAGGCGCA
>JBLNCE010000103.1:0-4127 GCA_050260415.1 Bacteroidota bacterium
CTCGTCCACGATGAGTTTTTTCTGGCCCGCCACCGGATCTGTGATATTGGCATACTTGGTCAGATGCGCCCCGGAACTGGCCGCGGTCTGGACCGCGACCAAGGGGCGGAGCTTCCTGCCGGTCTTGGCCAGCGCCTCCGCGATCAGGCCGGTGCCGAAATACGCTTCGATCTCCGGACTGTACCCGCCCAACGCCGCCAGCGCATTGGCGGCTTTGGCCGCGTCGATGGCGCTGCCGCCGCCGATCGCCACGAGGCAATCGGGTTGGAAGTGCAGGATATAGCTCTCGATCCGGTAGACGTCTTCGCGTGGCGCATTGGGTCCCGCATCGGGAACGATCCGCTCACCCGCCAGGGAGATCCCGCGCTCGCGCAGGGAAACGAGGATCCTGTCCGCGACCGGTTTCAGGAACTGCGTGTTGGCGATGACCAGCGCGGACCGGCCCAAGGAAGCGACGAACTCACCGGTCTTGTCCAGATTATCCAGGCCGAAGGAGTATGCATCCCCCTTGAACTGCCGGAGCAAATCCGCGGCTCTCTTTTTCGCATCCATTTCTGCTCCTCCTATCCAGGCATTCGCGGTATCGAGGGTTCAGATCATGCCTTTCGCGCCACCAACTCTTGCGCCTCGGCCACGATCCGCGGCACCGAGAGCCCCATCGCGGCCAGGACCTCGTCGTACCCGCCGGATTCGCCAAAGCGGTCCGGAAAGCCCAGGATCCGCAGGGGGACCGGAAGTTTCTGCGCCGTCAATTCGGCCACGGCCGATCCCAATCCGCCGTAAACGCTATGTTCTTCCACGGTCAGGAGGGCGCCGGCGCCGCGCGCGGCGGCCAGCACGGCCTCCTCGTCGAGGGGCTGGTATGGATGCTGGGCGGGATGGGTTCCAAGAGGCTGCTCTGAGGCCATCTCGACAAATGTGCGCAAAGATCTTGACACTACCACTCCCCTCTAACATACTCGCGGGGAGGGGCTCAGAAGACGGCGTTCAGGCCATGCGATGAAGGCCCTCTCCTCTTCGTTTCTCCTCCCCCGCGAACGCGGGGGAGGAGAAGGGGCTGGGGCTTATGGTTCCCACGCCGGATCATCATCAACACCCCGGAATCGCTTGCAAGCGCCGTCAGTCCCGATCCTTATAAAGGTGCTTAACCCAATTCTCCACGCTTAATCCCGGAATCCGTCTAAACTCCCGCTCGTTGTTGGTGACCAAGACAAGGCCGTCGGCCAACGCCTGCGCGCCGATCAAGAGGTCGTAAGCCCCGATGGGTGTCCCGCGGTGTTCCAGCTCGGCCCGGATCCTGCCGCAAACGTCGGCGGCCGGCGTGGAAAAGGGCAGAACGCCAAAGGGCGCCAAGAACGCGGCCAACGCCAATCTGTTCCGGTCCGGATAAGCGCTCTTGGCGGCACCGTAGGAAAGCTCGGCGACGGTGATCGCGGAGACGCCCACGTCCTCGATCGCCAGCGCCTGCAATCTATTGAGAACCTGGACCGGCCGCTGTTTGATGAGATAGATGCAGATATTGGTATCCAAGAGGTATTTCATTGCAGGTCGTCCCGGGTCTGAATGTCAGGTTGATGGCGCTCGGCCGGGAAATCAGGCGTGAAGCTTTCCAGCCCGGAGAGCATCGCCTTCCACGGACTGCTCTTGGGAATCAGGATCACGATGTCATCGAACTTCTTGACGTAAACCTCTGCTTCCTGAAAGCGGCACTCCTTCGGCAGGCGGACGGCCTGGCTGCGGCCGTTGGTAAAGACTTTGGCGGTGTCCATGAGCGGTCACCTCGCGTTATGGTATATATCTTAGTATATACCGAAGCGAGGGCGGAGTAAACAGTTTTCAGGCCGTGCGATGCGATGAAGGGCCTTTCTTTTTTGCCGCTCGAAGAAGTCCCTCCCCTCTTCGATTCTCCTCCCCCGCGAGCGCGGGGGAGGAGAAGAAGCTGGGGTCTTATGGTGCCCACGCCGGATTCATCATCAACACCCCGGAATCACTCATAAGCACCGTCTGCCCCGTCCCGTCGGCATTCGCCACGCAGAGGCTGATCTCGTACGGCTTTGTAAGCCCGACCGCTTTCATCTCCACAAAGACGATGTAGCCACCGTCCGGCGACCATGACAGGGCCAGGTAATGGTTCAAGCTGTTCTTGCCGAGCGCGCCGATCGATCCCAGGCGCGCCACGGCCTGGTTGCCGATCTGGACGGGCTTGCCCTTACCGCTCGCGTCCTTGATGCAGATGATGGTGTCGCTGACGTAGCAGAGCTTCCCGCCATCCGGGGACCATTCGACCATTAAGCTGCTTATCCAGGAAGAGGAGGCAGCCGCGGCGAGCTAAAAAGCAGCCGCCCAGCCCCCGGGGGGCTGGGCGGGATGGGTCTCAAGAGGCTGCTCTGAGGCCATCTCAACAAATGTACACAAAGATCTTGACACTACCTACTCGCCGGCTGAAGCGCGCTCCCCACGTCCATGGCCTACTACCTTTTGCCCAGCGCCTGTGCTAATTACCCATTGCGCTTTTTCCAAAAGCCCCAAGCCCAAAAGTATCTGACCTGCAATTGCGACGGCGGATCTCGTACATCATGCGTTGTCATAATTGATATGTGCAAGGTTTGCCGATGTCTATTTTGCACTCTATATCAAAATATGTAAAAGTTGCTTAATAGAGCACTTTCAAAAATCTTGCAATAAAATTCATGTCTTCTTAAAATCATCGACGCTCAAACCCATTTTTAAAAGTATTTCTCCTTTTGATTTGTATTACTCAATTTAATATCATGTGCAACTTTTCCCGAGGCCCAATAGGACACACCCTTGACTATCCTCCATCCCTCTTTCTTGTCTGTAATCCATGTTCTAAGAATTAAAGGACTTCTTTCTGATACAACTGTACTTTGATCAACATCAATATAACATGCTAATAAACTATAATCTCTTCTTGGCCAGCGTAATATATTTACTTTACGCCCTAATAAGTCTTTTGCTACTTTAATCTCTGGATTAGCTCCCCATTTTGTTAATAAATTGCTTATGAATATTGGTACAAGTCTACTATATACATTGATATCGCCATATGATGCACTAGTCGACACAAAACACAAATAACCACTTGCTGGTTGCAATGAATTATTCAAGTTTTGCCCTGTCAACCCATAGACAATATTCTTTATCAATGGATTATTTTCAATATCTTCATTAAGTCCAATATAAGTTTCCCATTTCGCAAGTCTCCTATTTTTTATTAAATCATCTACCGACTGCCCGAGATAAATATTGCAAATAACCATTGGTATGACATTTTTGCTTGAAGATATCTTCTTCGGCGTACAACTTGTTAGCAAATATGACAATACAAACAACGAGGCCGCCAAGAATCGGATCTTAATATTCATGAGAGTTCAGTTTCCTTTCATATTATTGAAGAGTAACCGTTTCTTACCGCCCAATTCGTAAGTATACCGTTTGAAAGTGCGGTTGTACATATAACTCGCTGGATTGCCCGGGTAACCGCTCGTAGATTTGTGTTTGGTTTCGCTCAGGCTTTCGAGTAATTGATCATCCAGACCGTAAATGTAATTGCTGTCAATGGGGCGGCCGTCATCGAAATGCTCGCTCGTCTGATTGCCGTTATGGTCGTACTGCGGCGTCATAATTGCCATGGGGATGTCGTGCAGAGCTAAGTCGATCTCCACCGCAAGACGCCGCTGCGGCCGGTCAGCACGTCGTGCTAATAGTTCGGCACATTGGCGCTGGTCTCCTTTACCATTCAAAAGGAGCCCAAGGTTGCGTTAGGCCCGGTGAGGGGCCGCTTTCACACAATTCCAAAGGCATACGGCTTCCCCTTGCCGCCTTGAAACAATACGGCATTGAGGCCAAAGTTGAACTGGAAGTCAACGATAACTGCATCATTATAAAGCCGGTGAAAACACCGCGCCAGGGCTGGGCTGAGGCATTTACGCTCATGCACAAAAACAGGGACGACTCTCTGCTAATGCCGGATCCGAAAAAAAACACAACGACAAGGATGAGATTTCCAAAAGATGTCGAATGCCTCAGTAGCAGAAGCTACGGGAGGGATCGACATGTGTACATACGTCCGCCCCTTGAGCAATCCAGAGGGTGAGGCGATCCTT
>JBLNCE010000104.1:0-49623 GCA_050260415.1 Bacteroidota bacterium
TTCCGGTCGCGGGATTCCAAAGGGTGTGCGACCACACCCTTTGGTCCGGGAGGGTGCGGGAGGACGGATAGTGCCTCCCGCGACCCAGACTAGTCTACATATGAAAGCTTATACGACCCTGTTCACCGGCAAGCTGGCGGCGGCGATGGCCTGCCCCACGCGGCGTTCCGCTTCCTCTTCCGGCAGATGGAGCTTCAGGCCCGCGTGCAACTGGGGAAACTCAGCCTGCAGCACCGCGCGCGCCTTTTCCAGGATAAGGCGCCCGCCCTCCCCGGAAGTGACCCGCCCCAGGATGAGCAGATGGCGCAAGTCGTAGAAATCGGCATAATGGGCAATGGCATAGCCGAGGTAGACGCCGATGGTCTCGAAGATCGGCCGCACCCGTTCGTCGCCCTTGGCCAAGAGTCCCTGGGCGGCTTTGAGCTTCTCGGCCGGCGTCGCACCGGCGTCAAATACCACGCCCACCTTGGCGGCAAGGCGGATCACGGCCTCCTGCGAGAAATACTGCACCCCGCAGCCCCGGTCGCCCGACCATTCATCCACCGGCGCCTCGGGGTTGTAATCCACGGGGGCGAAAGCCAATTCATTGAGGCAGGTGGTGATCCTGCCGTCCGGGCCGCAATACCCCACGGCTTCACTGGAACCCATGGCCATGCCCAAGACCGCGTGGTCGCCCAGGGACATGGCGCCTGCCAGGGCGGTAACTTCGCCGTCGTTGATGACGGAGAGCGGCACGCCCCATTCTTTTTCGAGCCGTATAAACATATCCTTCACGCGGGCCTCGAAGATCTCCTGGGGCACCGCGCGGAAGAGCGAGGCCACCATGACCCGGTTATTCACGTAGACCCCGGCCGAGCTGCCGCCGATGGCATCCACCCGCGGCATAAAAGATGCCGCGTGGTGCAGGGCGGACTGTATTTGATGGTAATGGTAGGCGGGATCGCGGTAGAGTTTCGGGTTCCAGACCACTTCCTCGCTGAAGACCACCCGGCCGTCGATCACCGCCGCCACCTTGCGATCGCTGGCGCCGAGATCGAAGCCGATACGGCAACCCTCCAGATGTCCGCCCAAGGCGGCCGAACTCTCGGAAGGGGCCGGAACGCGATCGTGGTCGACGATCTCCACCGCGAACGTTTTTTCGTAGACCCGCCCCATAAGGCCGCAGTCAAAGGCCCTTTCCCCCGCGGGCGCGTATGCGGTCTTGATGTATTCCCCGATCTCCACCGGTCCGCCGACGGCCACCCGCCAGCCGCCCTTCTGCCAGAGCAGGAACTTCAACAGGCGTTCGACATAGGCGGGATTCAACGCGGATCGGGGATCATCGGCCGGGAAGATTTCGGTATTATAGACCGCCACCTGGCCGTCGCCGCGCTCGAGGGCCAGGGCCAAGGGTACGCCGCGCCCCGTCTCCCGGACCGCCTTACGGAACGCCCGGTTGATCAAGGAAGCGGGTCTATAGTCCGGGTCCAGCGGCGGCGGTACTTTCGGCTGCGACAGTTGGGCTAGGGTCTTGAGTCGCACGGACATTGAACACATCCCCCTCGCTATCCCTTGACGGCCCCGGCGGCCACGCCCTTCGTGATTTGCCTCCGGAAAACCAGGTAAAAGAGGACGATCGGCACCATCCCGGTGACCAAGGCGGCGAACTGCTTGCCGAAATCCGTCGACAGAGCGCTGGAGAACTTCATCATGCCGACCGGCAAAGACTTTAGCGAATCCTTACCGACCAGGATATTGATCAGCATGAATTCGTTAAAGATGCTGGCGACGCTCAAGACCGATAGCGTCGTGACCACCGGCCTCGTCATGGGGATGATGATCAAAGAAAAGATCTTGAAATATCCGGCCCCATCGATCCTGGCTGATTCCATGACCGCATCCGGAATGGCCTTGATAAACTCCGAGCATAGGTAGACACCTAATGGAAGACCAAGCCCCACATAGGGGATGAGCACCCCGAGACGGCTATCGACCAGGTGTGTCTTGTAGGCCATGATAAAGATCGGCACCATGAGCGATTGTATCGTCAGCAGGATGCCGATTACAAAGCTCCCGTGCAGGAACGGCGTGGCGAACGACCTGATCTTGGCGAAGGCGAACGAGGCGGCGAGCGACAAGAACACGATCGCGGTCGTCGACACCGTCGTGTAAAAGAGACTGTTCAGGAACAGCACGTTGAATTGGCCGATGCGCCAGGCGGCGGGATAATTGATCGCGGTCCATTGCCTGGGTAAGCCCAGCGTGTTGGTATAAAACTCCGTCGTGGTCTTGAAGGAACTCATCACCAGCCATACGAGGGGAAGGATGGTCAGACAGGTGAAGGCAATCAAGACGGCGTAAAGGAGCACCCGGCTCACGACACTGATCTCCTGCTGCTTAGTTCTATTGCCGCTCATTACCATACTCATTCTTCCCTGCCTCCAAACCGCTTCTCCGCGGCTCTTGTGCCCAGGATCATGGCGAAACTCAAGAAGACCATGAAGGTGGAAATCGCGTTGGCCAACGGGTAGTCGCTGGCGCCCTGGAAGGCGCGGATATACATGTATACGGAGAGGACAGACGTCCTTAGGGCGGGGTTGCCCTGGGTCATGGCCCAGATGAGGCCGAAGCTGTTCAGCGAACCGGCGATGGCAAGAATGACGCAGGTCACGATGACCCCCGAGAGGGCCGGTAGGATCACATGGCGTAACACCTGTCCCTCGGAGGCGCCGTCGATCTTGGCCGCCTCGATGATCTCGGGCTGGATTTTCTGCAGGTTGGCCAGGAAGATGATAAGGTAATTACCGGTATACATCCACAGCATGACAAAGAGAACGGGGATCATGGCAAGGTTGGGATCGAGGGCGATGGTGTTCTGCCACCCTGGGATAAAGTATTGCATTAAACGGGTAAAGGGTCCATAAGCGTTAAAGAACGACTGCCAGAGGATACCGACCACGACCACGGATATGACGGTCGGAAGGTAAATCATCGTCTGGAATAGGCCCGGGGCGCGCACGAGCCTGCGCTGGAGAACATATGCGATGAAGAAGCCCAGCGGTATCTGCCCGAAAACTGAAACGAAGACGATCAGGAAGTTATTCTTCAAGGAGATCCAGAAGAACTCGTCGCTGAACATGCGCAGGTAATGGGCAAGCCCGACGAAGTGAAACGGATTCTCGACACCGAGAATCTGTGTCCCGCCATAGTCGGTCATGCTCAATACGAAGGAGAATATCGTGGGAAAAGCCATGACGGCCCAGTAAATTAAGACTGCCGGCGCGACCAGCATGAAATAGGCACGCGACTCCTCGGTCCACCATTTTTTGCGCTTCACAATCCATACCCCCGCTCATACGCTCACACCGCGTATTTATCGTCGGTGTCCTTGGGGCCTGACCCCGGGCCCCTCCATGGGGGGTCCTTGCCCAAATCAAGGAACCCCCATGGGAGCGGCGAAGGGGAAAGGGTGCCTTACTTCTTCTGGGCGGCTCTCCAGGCTTCCAGAGCCTTCTGCGTATTCGCGGCCACCTTTTCCGGGGTGGTCGTGCCAAGCCCGAGTTCCTGGAGACCGACATTGATCGGGGTACAAACCTGGGGATCCAAGAGGCTGTCCAATACGTACGTCGTCGACTTGAACTTGCTGTAGAAAGCCGCGCGCGTCTGCATAATGGGCTCCAGCTTCTCGCTGGTGATGCCGATCCGCGACGGGAAGGCCGCGCCGATCTCGAGGCGGACCTTCTGCGCCTCCGGCCCGACGAGCCAACTGATGAGCTTCCACGCGGCCTTCTCCTTGGCGGAACCGGCCGGGATCTTGGCATTCATACCGAACCCCGTAGCCGGCGTGCCGGAGGTCGTCTCGTGATTGATCTCACCGGGGATGGCGGGGAAGATGGTCATGGTGTAGTTCTTCTGCTCCGAGACTGGAATGAGCGCCTGCTTGGTGGTGGGATCGACGATGAAGGCGCCCGCCCTCCAGTCGCCGTCAATCAAGTAGGGCGCGTTGCCCGCGGCGAACAAGCCGGGCACGGTGCCGTACGGCGTCAGCATGTTCTTACGGCTGAGGACGCCGTCGGTGAAGAGCTGCTGGAAGAAGCGCAGGGCGCTCACGAACTGTTTATCCGTGAATTTTGCCTTCCCGGCAAGCACGTCGTCAAAGAACTTGTCGCCGCACAACCGGCCCGCGATCATGCTGAACAAGCAGGATTGTCCCACCCATTGGTCCTGAAAGGCCATGAGCACGGTGTCTTTGCCCGCGGCCTGCAGCTTCTTGACCTGGGCCTTCAATTCCGCGTATGTCTTCGGCACGGAAAGCTTCAGGTCGCTGAGCATCTTGTTGTTGATGTAGAGGGCATGGGAAGAAGTCAGGCCGATCGGAATCTCGGCCAGATATCCGCCCGCCTGGTTCACGAGCGCCGCCGGCAGGAACTCCTTGGCCGTGTCGCCCAGGAACGGCCTGAGGTCCTTGACCAGACGGTTCTTATGCAGAGCGGCCGATCTTCCGCCGGGATACATATAAATCACGTCCGGCAGATTGCCGGCGGCCACCAGAGACGCCACCCGCTGATGGAACGGCTCGTTGAACTGATCTTCGCGTTCGATCTTGATCTCGGGATTGGCCTTCTCAAAAGCCTCCCAAATATCTTTGATCTCCCGTTCCGAACTGGCTTGCGAAGCATCGAGATAATTGAGGACTTTGAGTGTGACCTGTTCCGCTTGAATGGTGCCGAATACGGACAGAAGCAGACACACCGTCAAGATAGCGACCAAGACCAGGGGCATCTTTGTCTTCCGGAACGACATGCGATCTCCTCCTCGCTTTTCCAAAAATGTGCCACCCTAACCGTATCGCCAATAAAGTTACCGGTGATGGTCCCACTAACCTCTTGGCAACCGCTGCCACTCTAGATCCTGACGGGCATCACCCCCTTGGGACCGGCTTCGCCGGCCAGTACCCTCGCCAGGGCGGAAAGGACAACGCGTTCGGTGCTGTAGGTAAAAACCGCCGGAGCCCTGTGTGTAAGCCCTGCCTCCACCAATCGCGTCTCACGCGGATCCCTGATGCTGATGAGGAGCAGATTCCATCTGGCTTCGATCGCGGCCGCGAGCGCCGCTTGCCCCGAGGCGCCGCCGCCGCTACGGACCACCAGCGCCACGCGCGGTTTGCCGTCGCCGCTCCGGCTGGATTCGGGATGAAGTGTGGCGTCCGCGGTAGTTCCCCCACCATCCACGTCCGTTACCGTCAGGGCTCGCCAAGCAGCCTCTATTTCTTCCATGATGACGCCAATCTCCCGCGCGTCGGGATCCATGGCGCAGGACACCATCGCGCATCGAACACCGCGGCTCTCGAGCTCATGTGCGAGCGGCCGGACATCAATTGCGTCCTCAGCCACCGTAATCCGTTCCATGGCCGGGGTCACCAGCACGAGCGCACCGGGTCCGAACCGCCAAGGGCGCGAGGAATCCCCCCCGACAAAGGTGACCACGCGTTCACCCAAGTCATCCAGGGATAGATCCAAGGCCGTTTCCACCCGAGAGGTTACATGCGCCGCGAGTCCGTTTTTCCACCGCTTGATTCTCGCCACCGATCGCTCCACTCTTTCGAGGCTGATCCGGCCGGACAGGACCGCGTCGCGTACCGCGGCATAAGCCGCTTCCTGAAGCGCCGGCGTGTGGCTGACCAGGGTAATATCGCACCCGGCTTCGATCGCCATGACCGCGGCTTCCGGTACCGTGCCCGCTCCCTGCGCCCCGATCATTTCCAGACAATCGGTGAGCACCACGCCGTCAAAGCCGAGTTCCTCCCGGAGGAAACCGGTGACCAACGGATATGATAACGAGGCGGGGCGAAGGGAGTCCATGCTGGTAAATTTGATGTGGGCCATCATCATTGCGGCACAGGGGAGCTTCATCGCCTCGATGAACGGGATAACGTCCCTGGCCAGCAGATCGGCCTTGGACGCCGAGCATTCCGGCAGCGAGAAGTGCGAGTCGTCCGAGACGCCTCCGTGTCCGGGGAAGTGTTTGGCCACGAAAAGGACTCCGGCCTCCAGGAGTCCTTTGGCATAGGCCGCGCCATACTCGGCTACCCGGTGCGGGTCATCGCCGAAAGAGCGGGTCCCGACCGCCGGGTTTAGCGGTTCCAGGGCCAGATCGAGCACCGGGGCGAAATTGATCGTGATCCCGAGCGACAAGAGGTCGCGCCCGGTAATATAACCCGCCCGCGCGACGGTCCGGAGATCGCCCGTGGCGGCGAGCCCCATGTTGCCGGGCAGGGAGGTGACGATCCGTTTGAGCGGGGAGAGGGTACCGCCTTCTTGATCGACGGCGATGAGCGGCGGCCCCCAGTCCGCGCCGCGCGCCAAGGCCAGATCGGCGAGCGCGCCGGTCAGCTTTCGTACTTGCATCAGGTCGTGCGCGTTGCGCCCGAACAGGATGAACCCCCCGCATGGGCAACGATCGTAGTGCGACGCAAAGTCCGCGTCCACCGCAAGCCCGGGTAAGCCCGTGATAAAGAGTTTCCCGACGAGTGAGTCCACCGTTGATTTCATTAGCGCGCTCCTTCGGCTTCTTATGTGCTGACTGAAAAGAAGTCGGGTAAATAACGACCGTTTTTATCGGCCCATAACCCGATGGCTCCCCCAGTGCCGTCAAATCGGGGTTTTTCACATCTTAGATCGTCGGCGTGAACCATCGGTGGATCACGATGCCGACCGCGCCCAGGATGTCGGAATCCTCGCCCAGGGCCGAGCCGCGCACTTTGATCGTCCTGGCGAGCCCGCTCCGATCGATGATCTGATTGCATCGATCCTCGATCGGGTTATAGAATCGATCCCCAAGTTCTCCCCAGAGACCACCGACGACCACGAGATCGAGGTCCAGCATGGTGGCGGCATGCGAAACCACCAAGACAATCGCCTGCATGGCCTCTTTTATCATGGCCTCGACCACCGGGTCCCCGGCGTCGAGACGCGTGAAGAAATCCTTCCCGTGTTCGAGATGGACCCCGGTCTCGGCCTCATACCGCCTGAGTAGACCCTGGGCATAGAGATATGTCTCGAGGCATCCGCGCTGGCCGCACACACAATCCCGCCCGTCCCCGATCACCGGGACATGGCCGATCTCGCCGATCATGCCGCGCGGTCCGGTCATCAGGTTGCCGCCGCACACGATCCCGGCGCCGACACCCGTATCGGTCTTGAGGTACATGAAGTCGGACGCTTCCTTGGCGCAACCGAACCACAGCTCAGCGAGGGCCGCGGCATTGGCGTCATTCTCAACCACCACCGGGAATCCCAGCGCTTTCTCGATCGCCTCCGCGATTGGCACCTCGCGCCACCCCAGGTTCACCGAGCGCAGCACGTTGCCCGTATCCGCGTTGACAATCCCGGATACGGCAAGCCCGCAACCCATGATGTGTTCACGGTTGATTCTGTTCATACCTAAAAGAAGTTCGAATTCCTTGGCGAGTTCCGCGACGAGGTTGTCCGGCTCGAACGAATAAGGCCGAAATGACCTTTTCGCGAGTATCTTCCCTTTGAAGTTGCAGAGCCCCAAAACGACGCGGTTCCGCACCAACTGGACGCCGACAGCGTAAAGCTTGTCGTCATTGAGCCTGAACACTACCGGCTTACGCCCGCCGGTGGATTCCGCGATCTTGTACTCGCCGACCAGGCCCTGCTCCGTCAGCTCGGTGATAATCCGGGTTACGGTGGCAGGGCTCATGCTCGTGATCCGGGCGATGTCCGCTTTTGAAGAAGCACCCTCCCTGTATAAGGTCTGCAGCACCGACACGACGTTGAATGACCGGATGAGCCTGGTACTGGAGAGCGAACGTCTTGACCCTGCCATGAAGCGTGCTCCTTACTGGTCGCCGTGCCGGCGAAACCGTGTGGGATGGGTTCATATAAAACGCCGGCACGGTCGATAAGCCTGGGCGATTCATAGGGTTTTATACACTATGAAAAGATCTTAAGTCAATCATAAACCGAGCGCCCGTGGATGTCAATGGGGTGTTTTGCTATTTGTACTCAGTCATTGATTCTTGCCACCATGGCCGCGCCAAGCACTCCCGCCCTGTCGCCAAGCGCGGCGGGAACAATCGGCAGGTTCTCGACCAGTGCCGGATAAGCACGCTTCTTGACCATCTCCCGGAGCGGGACGAAGAGCTGGTCGCCGAGCTTGGCTACGCCGCCCCCGATCACAACCATCTCGGGGTTGAGGAGATGGATAAGGTTCG
The DNA here is from genome assembly GCA_050260415.1 of Bacteroidota bacterium. GTDB lineage: Bacteria > Bacillota > UBA4882 > JAAYXC01 > JAAYXC01 > JBLNCE01. The sequence goes on from JBLNCE010000104.1 coordinate 8,219, forward strand.
TCAGGCCGAGCGCCATATAGAACAAGGCTTCGTCGAAAACGGCCCTGGCCGCCGGGTCTCCTTCCCGGGCAGCCTGCGCCACGTGCGCAGAGGTTACGTTCTTGGGATCCCCGCCGGCCAGGGCCAAGACGCGGCTTTCGGCGCCCCCGGCCAGTTTCCTAACCATCGCGGCGGCAATCCCCGTGCCGGAGCAGAGCGTTTCCCAGCAGCCCCGCCGGCCGCACCCACATGGCGGACCGTCCGGCACGACCGTCATGTGCCCGACTTCGCCGGCGCCATCGTCCCGGCCGTGGTGGATCCGGCCGCCGACGATCAGACCGCCGCCGATGCCGGTGCTGATCGTCAAATAGATCATGTCACGCGTCCCTTTACCCGCGCCGGCCGCCCATTCCCCATATCCGGCCGCGTTTGCGTCATTCTCCAGGACGGTATGGATCCCTAGGCGGTCCTCGAGCAGACGGACGATCGGCACGTTATCCCAGCCCGACAGATTGGGGGCCTTATGAACCAAACCTTTCCGGCAATTGAGCGGACCGGGGGCACCGAGACCAATGGCGGTCACACGCCCCAGATCGCCGCCGGCCACTTGCCTGACCGCTTCGACGATCTTACCGACCACCGTCTCCACTCCACGTTCGGCCTCGGTCGGCCGGCGGTCCTCGGCCAGGATCCGGTCCTCCGGTCCGACCAGCGCCGCGGCGATCTTGGTTCCCCCGAGGTCCACGCCCACGGTGAGATCAGACATGAGGAAACCCCCCTTAAAAGTACGAAGTACTAAGTAATTCCCCGTCTTCCTTCCCCCTCTCCTGCACTCGGGGAGAGGCTTCGGCCGTGAGCTCGACTCGACTGAGCTCGTCGAAGTCAGCCGAATGGGGGACCGAGGGGAGAGGGCTTGCATCGATTCGGCGATAGTGAGGTTTTTCACAACGCTTCTAAAAGAGATGTGAAGAAGCCCGAATCCCTGATACTAATCTCGCTTGCTTCTCAAAGCTTCGCCAGTTCCCCTTTTAGGAGGTCGATGGCTTTGACCGGCGTCGGGTCGATGCCGTTCAAGATGGCCAGGTAGTAGCTGGCGAAGTCGCCTTGCTGGATCAGGCTGAACATCCTGGCAAGAGCCGACCGGCCCTCACCCGCGATCTCTCTCGTCTGCGCGCCGGCCCGCGCGATAATCTCCCGCGTGACCTCGATCCGTTTGGCGACCCGGACGCTTTCGTCGCCCGTACGCAGCACGACCACCCTGATCCGCTTGACGAGTTCCGCCGGCGCTTCGTAGCCGACCGTTTCGTTATGGTTCAACTCGGGGAAGGCGTTCCAAAAAGCCAGGTTCTTGGCGTTTTCATTGATCTGGCCTTTCCAGCGCGCGGCGACCACTCCGGGCCAGGTGCCCGCGGCGTAGATCAACGGGTAATGGCCGTGCAGCCATTGGGCCAGGGACTTGGCCGGGTTGCCGGGGACCGCCCGGCTGAGACGCTCAACCCCGGCGCGGAGGACGGCCAATGTCTCCTGCACGTCGCCCGCGACGTCGGGGATCATCCCCAGGCGGCTCCAGACGGCGAGCAGCGGGAAGAAGGAATATCCCAGCGCCGCCCGCGGCTGGATGCCGAGCGAGGGGATGGCGATGAACGGAAACCCGTCCGCCTTGGCGCGGGACGCGATCTCGCCGCCACTCGCCAGGCACAGGATCTTACAACCGCGCCGCTTGGCTTCGCCATAGCCGGCCAGCGTCTCCTCGGTGTTACCGGAATAGCTGGAGGCGATGAAGAGGGTCCTGGGGCCGGCGAATCGCGGGACCGAGTAATCACGCACCACCATCACCGGCACCTTGAGCTCCTCCGCGTAGAGCGCCCGGAGGAGATCGCCGCCGATGGCCGAACCACCCATCCCCTGTACGATAATATTGTCGACTGCCGCGTAGTCCGAGGGTACCTGCGCCTCGCGCCCGAGGCGCCAAGCTTCCTCAACCTGCGCCGGGAATGCCTCGATGAGGTCTCCCATGCCTTTGGGATCGATCTCGCGGTACGATCTTGTTTCGTCAAGGTTTGCCAAGAACGAACACTCCTTCCATGTTTAACGCACCACATATGGTGGTATGACCCAGCGTCTTCCACGAGAATTTATGCTCCGGCAGTCGAAATTTGGGTTTGTCGCACTCACGCGCAAAAACCAAGTATGATTATACCACGCGAGCCCTGCCAATAGAAGCCGGATTCATTTCGCCGCCGCATAGGGATGGCGCGGCCCGGCGCCTCGGTGAATCCAAACGGCGTCAGCATTGGGAGTCAATGACGCAGGAATCGTCCTTCGGTTCTCCGAATTACTGCTCAGCATCACGGGAGGGCATCAGCATCAATGGGAAGAATCGCGATCGTTTCCGACATCCACGCCAACATATACGCCTTGCGGGCGTTCCTGCGCCTGCTGGCGGACCTGGGCGGCGTGGAGCATGTACTCAACTTGGGGGACTTCGTCATGCTCGGCCCGCATCCCCGCCAAGTGGCCGAGATCATCCTGTCCGACGCGCGGTTTATCAATATCGCCGGTAATCATGAGGATAATGTGCTCCAGGCATACGAGCCCGCGGGCGCCTTCGCCGACGGCCTCCCCGGCCATACCCAATGGACCCGGCAACAACTGGGCCCGGAGCTTCTGGCCCCGATCGCCGGCCTGCCCCGGACGAGAATCGTGGACTTGTGCGGGCGCGCGACCCTGATGGAACACGCCTTGCTCTATGGCCCTTGGGAGCGGGCCCCGTACTACCGGGAAGAACCGGCATTCGATACGGCGCGCTCGCATTCGGACGTCAATCCGGATTTGGTGCTCTTTGGCCATACGCATCGCCGGGTCTTCCTCGAGCGGCGGGATCGGCTCTACCTCAATCCGGGCACCCTGGGTTGCACGCCCGGGTCGGCGGCCTATTTTTGCCTGGCCGAGGGCGACGGCCGGCGGATTGATTTTGCCTTCAAACAGCTGCCATACGATCTTACCGCGCTCCGGCATGACTTTCTCAATCTGGGAGTCCCCTTCAGGAACGAGATCATGACGAAGCGATACGGGATGACGGCCGGACCGGATCCGGATACCGGTGATGCGGCTGCGCGTCCGCGCTAGAAACCGCGGTTCAATCCTTGGCGGTCTGAAACCAGCTTACGCGCCGGTCCGGTATGAACCCCGTCTTGAGGGCCAGCTTCATGGAGGCGGCGTTGGCTTCCTCGATCTGCACGGACGGCAGCCTGCCCATTTTTCTCAGCCTGTCGATCATGGCCAGTGTGAGTTCATAGCCGTAGCCCCTTCTCCTATATCCTTCAGTTCTATAGCCTCTCCCTGACCGCCCGCCCCATCTCCTCCGTGCCCGCCACCCTGGCGCCGGGCTCCGCCAGATCGCGCGTGCGGTAGCCGTCCCGCAGAGCCCGCTCCACCGCGGCCTCGATCATCTTCGCCTCCGTCTCGAGTTGAAACGAGTAGCGCAGCATCATCGCGGCGGAGAGAATGGCCGCCAGCGGGTTGGCCGTGCCCTGGCCGGCGATATCGGGCGCGCTGCCGCCCGCGGGCTCGTAAAGTGCGACCGAGCCGCCCAGGGACGCCGAGGCCAGCATGCCGAGCGAGCCGATGATCATCGAGGCCTCGTCCGAGAGGATGTCGCCGAACATATTCTCCGTCACGATGACGTCGAACTGGGCCGGGTTCCTCACGAGCTGCATGGCGCAGTTGTCCACGTACATATGGGTGAGCCTCACATCCGGATACTCTGCCGCCAGGCGTTCCGCCGTCTCCCGCCAGACGCGCGAGCTCTCGAGCACGTTGGCCTTGTCCACGGAGGTCAGGTTTCCCCGCCGCGCCCGCGCGGCGGCAAAGGCAAAACGGATGATGCGCTCGATCTCCCCGGTCGTATAGATGAGCGTGTCGGTGACCTCCACGCCGCCGCCCGGTAGGGGCCGGCGCTCCTTGGGACCGAAATAGAGCCCCCCGGTCAGTTCCCTGACGACGAGGATGTCCACGCCCGCCACGACTCCGGGTTGGAGCGTGGTCGCATGGGCCAGGGAGGGGTAGGCCTTGACCGGCCGCAGGTTGGCATAGAGCGCGAGTTCCTTACGGAGCGGCAGAAGGGCCGCCCGCTCGGGCCGCAATTCCGGCGGGAGCTTATCCTGGCGCGGACTACCGACCGCGCCGAGCAGAATCGCGTCCGCGCGCCTGCAAAGGTCCAGGGTTTCAGGCGGGAGCGGGTGCCCAAATCGATCGTAGGCATCTTCACCGATGAGACCGTCAACGAACGCAAAATCGTGTCCTTGCCGTCTAGCCACTTCTTGCAGGACCGCAACAGCCTGTGGTACAACTTCACGGCCGATGCCGTCTCCGGGGAGGACGGCGATATGTTTTCTTATGATGATCATCACCTCTAAACTTATTAGCCACTAAGAGGGGCGTGATAAACCTCATTTTAGCGAAATCGACGCAGGCTCTCTCCCTCGGCCCCCAATAAGTGCTAACTTTAGTCTTCTTACTGCGCTTAACTGGTCTTTCCTCGGGGTCGGAACCGGTATCGCGATCGGAATCGATACTACTATACTCGATATCCTCGAAAACGGCTTTCTCACAACGCTTCTAACTTTATCTTCAATTAAGTTTTTATCCCGGCTTTCTTCCGCACGTAATTGACCAGGCCGCCCGCGGCGATCAGTTCCCGCATGAAGGGCGGGAAGGGCGCGGCGGCATAATCGGCGCCGGTGGTCAGATTGCGCACCCGGCCGGCCTCCAGGTCCACCTCGAGTTCATGACCTTCGGCAATCTCCGCGGTCTCCGTACATTCCAGAATGGGCAAGCCGATATTGATGGCATTGCGGTAGAAGATCCGCGCGAAACTGGGCGCGATGACGCAGGCCACGCCGGCGGCCTTGATGGCCACGGGCGCGTGCTCACGGGAACTGCCGCAGCCGAAGTTCTTGCCCGCCGCGATGATCTCGCCCAGCCGCACCTTGGCGGCAAAACCGGGGTCCGCGTCCTCCATGCAGTGCGCGGCCAACTCCTTGGGGTCCGAGGTATTGAGATACCGCGCGGGAATGATCAGATCCGTATCGACATCGTCGCCGAATTTCCAGACACGACCCTTGATCAACATGCCTTGCACACCTCCTCGGGATGGGCGATGCGGCCTTTGACCGCCGAGGCGGCCGCCACGGCCGGCCCGGCCAGGTATACTTCGCTCTCGGGGTGGCCCATGCGGCCGACGAAGTTGCGGTTGGTGGTGGCCACCGCCCGCTCGCCCTTGGCCAGGATACCCATGTGCCCGCCCAGGCAAGGCCCGCAGGTCGGCGTGGAGATGGCCGCGCCGGCGTCGAGGAAGACCTCGAAGAGCCCTTCCCGCATGGCCTGGCGGTAGATCTCCTGCGTGCCGGGGATCACGATGAGCCTGATATTGGGATTAACCCGCTGCCCCCGCAGGATGAGGGCTGCCTCGCGCAGATCCTCCAGCCGTCCGTTGGTGCAGGAACCGATGACCACCTGGTCGATGGCGATGCCGGCCGCCGCCGAGACTCCCTTGGCCTTTTCCGGCAGATGCGGGAAGGCCACCTGCGGCTCGAGCCGGCTGATATCCCACTCGTATACCTTGGCATAACGGGCGTCCGCGTCGCTGCTTTGCGCCGTGTAATCCCGTGCAACACGGCCTTCCAGATAAGCCCGGGTCTTTTCATCCACGGCAAAGATGCCGTTCTTCCCGCCGGCCTCGATGGCCATGTTGGCCATGGTAAAACGGCCGTCCATGGAGAGTGCCGCGATCGCCTCGCCGGTGAATTCCATGGCCGCGTACCGCGCGCCGTCGACGCCGATCTGGCCGATGGTGTGGAGAATCAGGTCCTTGCCCCCCACCCACCGGGGCAGCCGGCCGTAAAAGATGAACCTGATGCTCTCCGGGACCTTGAGCCAGATCTCGCCGGTGGCCATGGCCGCGGCCAGGTCCGTGCTGCCGACGCCGGTTGAGAAGGCGCCCAACGCGCCGTAGGTACAGGTGTGCGAGTCGGCGCCGATGATGACCTCGCCGGGGGCCACGAGACCCTTCTCCGGCAGCAGGCAATGCTCGATGCCCATCGCGCCGATCTCGAAATAGTGAACGATACCGTGCTCGCGGGCGAACTCCCGCACTTCCTTGGCTTGTTCGGCCGATTTGATATCCTTGTTGGGGGTGAAATGATCGGGTACCAACGCGATGCGCGCCGGGTCGTAAACCCGGCCGACGCCCATCCGCCGGAACTCCCTGATGGCCAGGGGGGCCGTGATATCGTTGGCCATCGCCAGATCCAACCGGGCCATGATTAGCTGGCCCGGGGCCACCTCGGCCAATCCCCCGTGGGCGGCAAGGATCTTTTCTGTCATGGTCATGCCCATGCTTTTTCCTCCTTCACGCGATTCTTATCCGTAACCATCAGCGCCAAAGGAAGAGTGGCATAACGCTTGGTCCGTCCTGACGAGGACCAGCGGGCCATCCGGCGCCAGACAAGGGAGCCAAAGCCCGTACCGGCGAAAATCATGGGAGCCTCCTAAGTGTGTTCGATGAAACGGGTTACCCCAAGAACAGTATACCGGGAGACCACCCCCCGGACAACGAAAACTTTCCGCGGTTCGCTGCAGGACGATTGGCCATTATACTTGTCGGGGCGCGCAAGCCATGCGCCCCTGGCAGCGATCCGGCCTCTATCTCTTGCATGCACGACGATAGTCGGCATGACTCGTGACTTTATGACTTTAGACTTTTTGACGTTCGACTGGTCTTCACGCCTGTTCCCGCGCGGCCTTGTTCAAGGCGTGCATATACGCGCGGGCGCTGGCCTCGATGACGTCCGTGGAGAGGCCCCGGCCGGACAACACCCGCCCGTTCTGCGTTTCGACCCTGATGCTGACCTCGCCCAAGGCATCCTGGCCGCCGGTGACGGCTTTGATGCTGTACTCCTTGAGTTTGACGGACAGGGGGATGATACGATCGATGGCCTTGTAGACCGCATCCACCGGACCGTCGCCGCAGGCCGCCTCCTCGAGGAGTTCCCCTTGCTTACGGATGCGGACGGTCGCCGTGGGAATAGTGGTGATACCACTGCTGACATGCAGGTAATCCAATTCGAAGAGGTCTTCCACCATCGCCCGTTCCCCGCGGACGAGCGCTTCCAGGTCCTCGTCGGTGACGTCCTTTTTCTTGTCCGCGACCTCGAGAAAGAGTTCGTATGCTTTTTGCAGTTCCGCATCGGTCAGAGAGTAACCCAGTTCCTCGATCCGGACCCGGAAGGCGTGCCGGCCGGAGTGCTTGCCCAGGACGAGGCGGTTGGCGGGGATGCCGATCGATTGCGGCGTCATGATCTCGTAGGTCAAGCGGTTCTTGAGCACGCCGTCCTGGTGGATGCCGGCCTCGTGCGAGAACGCGTTGCTGCCCACGATGGCCTTGTTATGCTGCACCGGCCGGCCGGTCATGGTACTGACCAGTTGGCTCGTGCGGAAGATCTGCTCCGTCGCCACCCTGGTATTGACCTGGAAGTGCTCCGCGCGGGTCTTGACCGCCATGACGACCTCCTCCAGCGCGGCGTTGCCGGCCCGCTCACCCAGGCCGTTGATGGTGCACTCCACCTGGTCCGCGCCCGCCTCCACCGCCGCCAGTGAGTTGGCCACCGCCAAGCCCAAGTCGTTGTGGCAATGGACCGAAAGTACGGCCCGCTCAAGACCCGGGGTGTGTTCGCGTAGATAGGTCAGGAGCCGGGCGAATTCGGTCGGCGTCGTATAGCCCACCGTGTCCGGGACGTTGATGACCGTCGCGCCAGCCTTGATGGCGGCCGCAAAGACGCGGCAGAGAAAATCCCAGTCGCTCCGGGTCGCGTCCTCGGCCGAGAACTCGACCTCGGGGCAGAGCTTGCGGGCCAGCCTGACGGCGGCCTCCGCCATCTCCACGACCTCATCCGGCTTCTTGCGCAGTTTGTGCTGCATGTGAATCTCCGAGGTGGCGATGAAGGTGTGAATCAGGGGCTGTTCCGCGCCCTGCAGGGCTTCCCAGGCTCGTTCGATATCGCCGGGCACGGCGCGGGCCAGCGAGCAGACGGTGACGCCTTTGACGCTCTCGGCGATCGCTTTTACCCCGGCAAAATCCCCCGGTGAGACGATCGCGAACCCGGCCTCGATGACATCCACCTTGAGCCTGGCCAGTTGCTGGGCGATCTCCAGTTTTTCCTGGACATTCAGGTTGATCCCGGCTGACTGCTCCCCGTCCCGCAGGGTCGTGTCGAAGATTCTGATGGTGCGCATGAAGAACTCCTCCTTTTATATCGCAGCTCGTCGCTGGTCGCTCATCGCTCGTGGTACGAATCAAGGGACAGGGCGTCCAGAAAAACCAAGCGACACGATTGCCTATGCTGCTGATGCGGGCTCGCTTCTTATTGCCGATAGCCGAACATCCCCGGTCTCCGAGCACGAGAGACCAGCGGCCGGCCGCGAAAACAAAAAACCCCCGTCTCTCGCTGAGACGGAGGTTAATCCGCGGTACCACTCAATTTGCGCCCCCTAAAGGGCGCCACTCACTGGACTCGGGGCGCATCGGCCCGAAGTCCGCTCCCTGTTAACGGCGGGAATCCGTCCAGACTACTTCGGCGCGCCTCTTGCCTTTCGCCTGGCGGCTCGGGGAGAGTTCAGCTTTTGGCGTCGGCCGCCTCGCACCATCCGGCGGCTCTCTTCACCGGCCTACAGCTTACTGGTCCCTGTCATCGCCCTGGTGGATGGATGAAGTTATGGTAATTCTAGCACCGCCGCCGGGGGGGTGTCAAGGGGGGTGTGGGAGTTTTCGTCGGGGATCCCGGCTTAATCCAATCCGGCAAGCACGATAAGCCAAACCGCCGCCGAGATAAAAAGCCTGGGCGCTTCGCTCAAGGGTGTCTTGCCCAGATAGAGCGAGAACGGGACAAAACAGGTGAAGCAATGTCTTCTTGACCCCGCCACCGCCCGCCCTTATAATAGAATTAGCTAATTCAGCTAAAAACGGGCGCCAGGAGGGATGCTCCTTGATCGTAAACGCCACCGATCTCAAGAACAACCTCGGTAAATACCTCAGGCTCTCCGCCCGTGAGGAGATCGTCATCACCAGCAACGGCCGCTATGTGGCCAAGCTCATCGCCTACGAGGGCGCCGAGACGGCGCCGGCCGCCGCCGGGCTGGCCCGGGAAGGGGCCGAGGCGTATACTGAGGGAGGTGTACAAGTAATGAAGTTCATGGCCCGAGAGGCCAAACCCGAAGCGGCGTCCAAAGAAACGTTTACCTACGGAGACTACCTTAGTTGGCCCGACGACGAGCGGTGGGAACTGATCGACGGGGTTCCTTACAACATGAGTCCCGGGCCGAACAGAGCGCATCAAGAAGTATCCGGGGAGCTTTTTAAGCAGATCGCCGTCTACCTTACGGGTAAAACCTGCAAGGTCTATGCCGCGCCCTTCGATGTCCGTCTACCAAAGGGCGATGAAGAGGACGAACAGATTGAAACAGCCGTCCAACCTGATCTGGTGGTGGTCTGCGACCTGCGGAAGCTGGATGAGCGTGGTTGCAAAGGCGCGCCGGACTGGGTCGTGGAGATCATCTCCCCCCATACGGCGGCCAAGGATATGAAGATCAAGCGGGACCTCTACGAGCGGGTGGGAGTCAGAGAGTATTGGCTGGTCGACCCGGGCAATAAAACAGTGCAGATCTATGCGCCCGGAAAGGACGGCCGGTACGGACGGCCCGAGGTTTATGCCGCCGGCGACCAGGTGCATACCGGCATCTTCTCCGATCTGATTATCGATCTGGCGATGGTTTTTGGCGGCTGAGCAACCTTCCTGCACGACATGGTAGAAGGTCACCTCAAGATCCTCCCCCGGATACTGGGGCGCATCGCCTTAACTTAGCGTGACCCTGATTGCCGTCGCTTCGGCGAAGACCTTCGCCAATCGCTCGACATTCCCCAAACCGTTGTCACCAACGTCATCCCTAAGCCGTGATCCCCGACAATACCAGGCGGATATCCTGAAGGCCGTCGCGCGCCAAGGAAAGCGCCTGTTCGATGTCCTCGGGGACCTGCTCCCCGCGCGATTCTAACGGTATTTACACATTGAAAGGTTTGGGAACATCCGGATTAGTTGGCCAAGCCCCCCTGGATCGCACGGCGGGTGGCGCAAACGCGGTCGTGTACCCCCAGCTTGTTGTAAATGCTGCTGATGTGGTTCTTGACGGTGTACTCGCTGATAAAAAGCGCACGGCCGATTTGCGCGTTATCGAGTCCTTGGGCCAGAAGCATCAGGACCTGCTTCTCCCTATCGCTGAGGCTCTCGATGACTTCGGCGGTCTCCTTCTGGTCCGCGCGTTCATTTGTGCTTGTACTTGCGACCAGACACGCCGCTACCTTCGAAGCGATTAGAACTCCGCCTTCATGGACGGTGCGGATACCATTAATCAGTTCCCCGATCGCCATGTCCTTGAGCAGATACCCGACCGCGCCCAAACGCAGTGCTTCCCTCACGTATCCGTCGTCGTCGAAGGTGGTCAGCATCAAAACCTTGATCTCCGGCAGCACGGCGCGGATGCGACGCATGCTCTCCACGCCGTCCATCACGGGCATACGTACGTCCATGAGGATGATGTCCGGCCTGAGCGAGGAGGCAAGATCGAAAGCGCCCTTCCCGTCCTGGGCGATTCCGACCACCTCGATATCGGGGGCTTGCGCTTTCAACACCGCCTGCAGGCTTTCGAGAAATAGGCGCTGGTCATCGGCGATCATTAAGCGGATGCTACTCAAGACTATCAGCCTCCAACGGCAGCCAGACATCGAGGAGAAACCCCTGCCCGGCCTCGGTCTGGATCCGGAGTTTGCCTCCCACTTCGGCGACCCGCTGTCGCAACCCGGTTAGGCCGCTGCCCTCGCTCAAGGCGGGGCACCCGCTGCCGTCGTCTCTTACCCGAACGTTCAGGCCGCCCTTCTCAAGCCTGGTCGAAATATCCACCCTATGGGCAAAACCATGGCGTAAAGCGTTCGTCAAACCCTCTTGGACGATGCGGTACATCACGACCTCCAATTCCGGCGGGATAGTGCATAATGGGACGTCCCCGTAACTGACCACGATCTCCACACCGGTATTATGCATGCATGTTTCGGCCAGTTTTTTGATGGCAGCCAGACCTCGTTCCTGTTCGAGCGGGGACGGCTTGAGCCCCTTGATCAGGCGGCGCACCTCGAGCAGACAGTCATGTACAACACCGGTGGTGAGGTTTATCTGTCTCACGGTAGCTTCTTGATCTGCCGCGGACATCTGTTTCGCCACCTCAAGCATCATAATGACGCTGCTCAAGGCATGGCCCACCGTGTCATGCATCTCCCGCATAAGACGGTTTCGATCGCGCTCGACAGCCTGGACATCCGCGGTGGCCGCGTATTCCTGTAGGTTCACGTTCATCTCGGAAAGATTATCGACGGCGTGTTCCAACTGATCGCGTTCTAACAAGGCCCTGTCGAGCGCGCGCTGCTGTCTGTGTAGAAGCAAGCCGGCTGTCGCGGCTACCGTCAACTGGCTTGACATCTGCAATAATTCCGCGATTTCCAGCCCCGGAGGCTGATAATCAAAGGCAGGTCCATGCACCAAGCGGAGTTGAACCCAGCCGGCCACGGATATGAAACAGAAGATAACCGCCGCCATGGCAGGCAGATAGATGATGGCCTCGAGAACAAACAACATGAATAAGGGTGCATAGGCGAACATCCTGTCCGCCAGCATGCCTGAGAAGAGAATGACGAGAATAAAGCGGGCTGTGAAGCTGACGTACAGCACGGGCAACCACTTACCGAAATGGCAGACCATGCTGAGGAGCAAGGATAGAGCGAAGAGTATATTGAGTTGGGAGGCCCATAGTTGGGCGGACCATACCTTCTCAGACAAGAGGGAAATCTTGGGGATCGAAATAAACCATGCTGTCAGATGCGTCAACACATCCGCGACGGTTAAGAGAATCCATCTACGATGTTCCAGTCGCATTGTTTTCCCCACCTTGACAGGTTGAGGCGGTGGAAATCTTTTATGATATAAAGTTCTGACTCTTTAGCGATATTCCTGCTGAACGTCCGATTTCCCTCATCCCCCCTAAACGCTATTTCATCAGATATTTCCTCATGGCCATTTTGATAACTTTGTGCGTTTCTTCGGGATCTTCATTATTATGCGCATAATAATAGATCGAAAGGTGATCGGGGTGGTAGTCTTGCAAGTATCGCTCGAAATTGACCTTGAATTCTTGAATCGCCGCTTTTGGCATGAGCATATTCTCCACGAGCGCGAACGTTTTCTTGCCCGCTTCCTGGCACTCCAGACAAGTACGCTCCCAGACGGATTCGATCCTGTACTTATGCCACTTTGGTTCTTCATGAAAGATGCTTTGGCGCGCCAGATTGCCGTCATAGCCAAAATACGCTATATTCTTGGTCCGCGCCGCTTTACGAGTAAATTCCTCAGAATCTGTTTTTTGCGCGAATAAAGTCTGGATAATACCGGGCTTTAGCGATTGGCAGTATGTAGTTAATTCTTCCAGAAAATTCACGAAACTATCGATCATATTGCTTTCCGTGGGATTGGGGCCGTATTTCGCGATCGTATCGGGATGATTACTGATTAATTTCATGCCTTTGGGCTCATCCCAGACGATGCCATCAAGATCGTAACTGGTCAGAAGCTCTTTCATGAAATCTTTGATCCATGCTCGAAATTCGCCGGCTTCCAGACAGGCCACCGGCATCCAACGGCTTTGAATGGCGTATTCCGGATTGGCGGCCAGCCATAAGCTCGGCGCCAACGGGGCGCCCGCGAATCTGCCACCCAGCCTGCTCGGCACGACGAACACTTTCAAACCGGCTTTCTTGGCCATGTCGACTTGGATCTCGAACGCTCGCCGGGAATACTTCATCTCACTCTCACTGAAGGATAAACACACTGCGTCGAAGCCCATATCCGTCATTTCCGCGAAGTCTTCCTTCATGTGATGCGGGATGACCGTAAAATGCTGGTACCCAAGGCAATATGCGCTAATCATGTGTTATCGGCTCCAATCATTCGTAATTTTGCTGTGGTCTAACGGACCGGCTGCAAGAGAGGCGGATCACATCTCTCTTGCAGCCACACCGCTTCAGGGGTAGGTCCTATTGCTCCGTTACCGCCACGTTGTCGTACTCGGCACTCGCATAATAAGTACAGACTGCCGCTTCTCCCGACGTCAAGGAGGTGTCGGTCGCGTAAACGACCAGGTTGCCGTCCACATATCCGTTTAGGGTGCTCCCGATTACTTCGAACTTCAATGTGTACCAGGTCCCCGTTGCTACTGTAAACGTGGCTGATTGAAGGTCGGTGCTCGTGCCGCCGACGCACTTTCTGATCTGAATTTGATTGCTGCTGCGCAAGGCAAGGCGGTAATAGTTGCTCGTATTCTGGAAGCGGGCCATGATGCCGGCCAGCCGGTCGGTGCCGTTGAAGCTCAAGATCTTCACGTCGGCCTGCACTACCTGATCGGTCCAACCGGTGGACCCGGCATAGGACATCGCATTCCCCACGCTGTTGTCACCTTGCCGGTAAACATATGACCCGTCGGTCACCACCGACCAGGTGCCACCTGAAACACTCCAGCCCGTCGCGTTTCCGTCCTCGAAATCATCGCTGAAGAGCGGCGGGTTGGCTGGCGTAGGTGTGGGCGTGGGCGTAAGGGCGGGTGTCGGCGTGGGTGTCGGCGCGGGCGTCGGCGTGGGCGTGGGCGCACCGCCGGCGGGCTTGACGATTACCGTATACATACACTTGTTCGTGGCGCCGTTCGGACCCAAGGACACCGTGGCACTTGCGGCGTAAGTCTTTTTGTACAGGCTGAAGGTTACGGATGAACCCTCATTGTCCACCAGGTTGTCCCCGGTGTCGGTCCAGGTGGAAAGCCAAGACGGTTTGGGGGTGATCCGGTCATCGTGGCCCACGTATACGTCGGCGTCGGCGTTCACTGTAAACGTAGCCACGGGATTCCCCGCATAGGACCTGGAGTCGTTGGCGGTCCTGATCCAGCCGGCGCCCGCATACGCGGATGGCAATGTGGCGATCAGGTAGGTCCTGTCCCCGAAAAGCTGGTCGCCGGCCTGGATGTTGGACCGTACCGACCAGTCGGCCGCGTTGGCGGAATCATTTACCACCAGATTGCCGATCAGACCGGCGGGCGGCGGGGTCGGGGTCGGTGTTGGCGCTGGCGTCGGAGTTGGCGTCGGAGCTGGAGTCGGCGCCGGCGTGGGTGTCGCGCCTGACGGCTTGGCGATCACGGAGTAGAAGTTGCAGCCGCTGGTCTTGCCGTTTGGCCCAAGCGACACGGATCCGGCGGCGCAAGACTTGCTCCAGACCACGTATGAACATCCGCCGCTGTCCGCCGCCGTCATCCCGGTCAGGGTCCAGCTGCCCGTCAACCAGGATGGATCGCTGGTGACCCGGGTGTCGTGAATCACGTAGACGGTCGCCGGCGCGGTCAACGTGAAGGTGGCTACGGGATCGCTCGTGTACGACTTGGAGTCGTTGGCTGTCCGGATCCAGGCCTGCCCCGTGAGTTCCGCCGGCAGGGACGACCAGGTGTATGTGCGGTCACCGAAATTCGTGCTGCCGACCTGGACGTTGGGCTGGATCGACCAGTCGGCCGCGTTCGGACTGTCGTTGACCGACAGGTTCGTGATTAACGCGCCAGACGTGGTGGTGGGCGTGGGTGTCGGAGTCGCCCCTCCGCTGCCAAAGACCCGAAACTCGTTGATGCTTGTCCAGGTGCCGGTATAGCCGGAAGCCCCGGTGACCGTCAACTTGACGTAGCGGGCATCGATCGCGGTGAAGCTGTCGCTGATGACCGAGCCGCCGGTGGTGTTGCTCAGCCGGTCAACCACCTGCGTGTAGCTCGAGCCGTTGGTGGAGACCTCCACCTTGTACTGGTAGGCGCGATCGAGGTACGGGCAGACCTCGGTACGGTTGACGCTGTAAGTGGCGCCGAGATCCACCTGGATCCACTCAGGATAGGTGTCCGCTTGCCATCTGGTTGCCAGATCGCCGTCCACCGCGCGCGTGGCTTCGTAGCCCACTTGTTCGCTGGAGCAGGTTACCGGCTTGTTCAAGGCCAGGTTGATTCCGGGTGTTGGGGTCGGTGTCGGGGTTGGTGTCGGGGTAACAGTTGGGGACATTTTGGTCCAAAACTCAATGTCATCCCAATAAATCTGCAGTACTCCGCCATGATTCCTGACATAGTCAACAAAAATTTTATCAGTATACATCTTAAAAAACTCTGAGTGGTAAAATCCATCCGTCGCGCCTGTATTGTACGGGCTGTAAGTCCAATTGGTTATATTGAATACGATACTTTTTTGTCCACCTTCGGGCGTAACTGTAAAATAGTAACGGCCATTGGAAGCGTTTCCTTCCTTGATATATAATTCGCAAGTGAGCCAGGTATTATAAATTAGAGGATCGCCCGTATACTCCCAAGTAGCAGGTTCCCAGTCTCCGTTGTTTAAACCCGCCGCGCCATACACCTGCCATCTAAGCGGCCCGGTATCATCCTTCCAGAAACTCAAGGTAATCCTGAAAGGGTATGGCATATTAAGCCAATCCGGATCATTGAAGAATTCTCCTACGACAAACCAATAAAGTTGACCTGAATAACCCTCCAGCTTTTGGATGTCGCTATGGATATACATCCGGTATTTATAATAGAATTCAGTCACATTTGGCTTGAACTTTGCAATACTTTCAATCCGCGTGTATTGATCTCCGCTGGAGGCATTTCTGGCCCAATATTTTAAAACGTGGTTCCCGCTCGTAGTCGGGTCGGTAACAATCTGGGCGTATCTGTCGCTTGAGCTGGCTGCGTCATAATTTATGCCGAAATCATTTATATAGTTATTATTCTCCAGGTTATTCACCCAATCATTAGGGGGAGACACTGAGTTATCCACGCCTGTGATATCATCGGCGGCGCCGGTAGAAGGCGAAGCCACACTGTTGGGTTCAAATCCCGAATGGAAAATTAGCTCCCCCGGAGTCTCGGCCCTTAGTCCTTGAGCAGCCATTAACATGGTTGATATTAAAATAACGGCCATAGGTATACCAAATCTCTTATCCATTGCCATTCACCCTTCAATCTGGATTAGGTTCAGAGCCGCCAAGACGGCGGCTCTGAACTCATTTCCAGCTATCGTCGAGCCAATTGGTTCCTTTATTAGGGATTAGTAGGCACTGTGCCGCGACCGCTATCAGACAGAGCCGGTTCGGTAATGCCGATAAACGGTTTGGCGGGCGGAGCTACTGATTCAATTGTAATCGAACCCGCCGTCAAGCCGGGGGAACTTACCGTAACTGTAATGGTGCCTGTCTGGGCAGTGGCCCGGACGATGTTTTTGGTCGGAGCATCAGTATAGTATGTGCCGTCCATCAAAGAATTGGCGCTGATTTGACTGGTATAGGTCGGCGGTCCTACCAACTTGCCAGGTCCGGAAACACTCCAGTTTAGCGTATTGGTGGCGCCATATACATGGTTGCCGTCAGCATCCACGATATCGGCTTTGATGATCGCTAGACCAGAACGATCGGCGTAATTCTGGGGATTCTCGGCCGTAAGCACGATTCTGGCCGGCGGTCCAGCCATCACCAGTCTGTGGGTCGCCACCACTTGCCCGTTTATTTTGCCTCGGGCTTCCAAAGTTTGGCCGGTGGTCGGAGATGATGGAATCGCGATGCTAAAGGTCACACAATGCGAGTTGGAAGCTGACGGCGTTGCCGTACCTTTAGAAACACCGTTGAGGAAGATCTCCACCGAATCACAATTGGAATCCACCTTGAAGGTCTGGGTGGTTCCTCTGTAATTGAACGGTGCTTGCCCGCGGAAGAAATGCGGATGGATAAATACCATCGGTTGGGGACCCCAGTTGGCTTGGAAGATATAGTAGCGGTACTTCGGAATCCGGTACAGATCCAAGAAGCCTTTCGGGTTGATGTGTTTCAACGGTGATTGGGCATACTCCCGGTCAGCGCCGTCGTCAGCATACATCCAGTAAGCACAGCTCTTGGTAAGGATATCACTCATGACATTATCATGTTGCCGTTCTTCGTCACTGCAGACTTGGTTGTCAGTCGCGTCGGGGATACCATAGTAGTCTCTGACGTCCGCGTCGTACCAACCCCGAACTGTGCAACAGAGATCATGCTCCAGACCTTGGTTGGCCTCGGTCAGATCCAGATAAGAAGTATTTGGGATATTGGTGCAGTTTCTGGAGAAGGTCAGCCTTGTCGGATCTTCATCCTTACACCATTTCGGATCGGCCGGATGGTCGGTTTCATTGCCGATACCCCAGAGCATGATCGACGGATGGTTCCGGAAACGGCGGATCGTTTCTTTGACCACCTGTTGTTGCACCGCGGCATCAAACGATTTATTCTTGATGTTGCCGAACTCTACCAGAGTAATGAGACCGTCTTTGTCGGCCAGATCGTAAATCAGCGGATCTTGCGGATAATGGGCCGTCCGTTGGAAGTTATGGCCTAAATTGAACTTGATATCATTATGTTCTTGAGTCATTAACCATTTCGGGACGGCGTCACCCAACCACGGGTAGTCTTGATGCCGGTTCGCGCCGTGGAATGGTGTGTTTATCCCGTTTAAGATTATGTTATTTTCGGAATAGTTCCAGGAGAACCAGCGGATCCCTAACGGGCTTTCGTAGTTGTCGGTCGTCTTCGTGCCGTCGCTGATCTGGCTGATTACCTTGTACAGATACGGGGTATCAGGCGACCAGAGATGCGGGTTGGAAATTGCCGAGCTGGTCTGGTCAAAGGTATAGATGGTGCCTGAGGCAATATTGGCGGTATTGGTCATGGTCTTTACGACCGCGCCACTGGCATCCAAGATTTTGGTTGTTAAAGTACAGCTGACCGACGAGCCCCGCTCGTTCTTAACGAAGGTCTTGACATTTACCGTGGCCGATGAAGCCGAAGCGGTAGGAGTAGTTACTTTGGTACCACCCTCATGTTGTGATGAACCTTGGTATGGGATATAGAGGGTGTCTTTGACTACCACTCGGACATCACGGTAGATACCGCCATAGACGCCAAAATTTCCGGCGGACATCGGCGGGATGCCGGCATAAGCGCCGGTACCATCTTGAGCGTTACTGACCTCGACGGCAAGCAGATTGTCTTGACCGAATTGTACCAGGTTGGTGACGTCGAAGTAGAATCCGGTATAGCCGAATTTATGGTCGCCAAGGTAAATGCCGTTGAACCATACCTTGGCGTATTTCTGCACTCCGTCGAATTCGATAAAGATCTTCTTACCTTGGAGTGAAGAGTCAATGATTAAGTGCTTCCGATACCAGCCCCAACCATTCCACCAAGTTGCCGAGTCGCCGGGGGCGGCGTTTCGGATAAATGGATGCATCTGTCTGGTGATCTCATAAGTACTCCAGGTATGCGGTATGGCGACCGCCGGCCAAGCCGAATCATTAAAGGACGGGCTGGCGCAGCCGGTCTGCTCGGAGGAACTGGAATAGTACATGAAGGTCCAGTCGCTATTGATGGTCTGCTCTTTCCGTGGCGCGTTCGGATCGGTCGAAGGCGTCGGCGTTGGCGTCGGCGCCGGCGTCGGTGTCGGCGTGGATGGCGCACCTGACGGCTTGGCGATCACGGAGTAGAAGTTGCAGCCGCTGGTCTTGCCGTTTGGCCCAATCGACACGCTGCCCGCGGCGTAAGACTTACTCCAGACCACGTATGAACCTCCGCCGCTGTCCGCCGCCGTCATCCCGGTCAGGGTCCAGCTGCCCGTCAACCAGGATGGATCGCTGGTGACCCGGGTGTCGTGAATCACGTAGACGGTCGCTGGCGCGGTCAACGTGAAGGTGGCTACGGGGTCGCCCGTGTACGACTTGGAGTCGTTGGCGGTCCGGATCCAGACCTGCCCCAAGACTTCCGCCGGCAGGGACGTCCAGGTGTATGTGCGGTCACCGAAATTCGTGTCGCCGACCTGGACGTTGGACTGGATCGACCAGTCGGCCGCGTTCGCGCTGTCGTTGACCGACAGGTTCGCGATTAGCGGGCCGCCCGGCGTAGGCGTTGGCGTCGGCGTCGGTATCGGTGTAGGGGTTGGCGTCGACCCTGCCGGGGTAGTTACGATTAGATCATCAAAACTGACGACGGTATTATAGCCCCCGATCGCGCACGTTCCCGCGGTTAACGCGGAATCCGTGGCTGTTACCACTGGGGTACTATCGATATAACCGGTTAGGGAAGTTCCGGCCAGGACAAATCTTACGAGATACCAGTTGCCAGTGGTCACAGTATAGGTGGCGGTGCTGAGGGAGGTGGCGGTTCCACCAACTACTTTAGCTATTTCCACTACGTTGCCGGTCTTTAGACTCAAACGATAATAGTTGCTGGTATCGACAAACCGCGCCATAACGGCCGCATAGCCACTGGCGCCAATACTGATCGGTTTCACGCGGATTTGCACGGTCTGATCGGTAGTGTTTGATGACATAATGGTGTTGTGGCTATATGCATACCCGCTGGTGCTGGTTTGTTGGTATACCTGACTACCGTCCATTACCAACTCCCAGACTCCGGCATCCGGCGACCAACCGTCGGTTGATACTGTTTCAAAATCGTCGGCCACCGCCACATCACCCGGAGGTGGTGATGGCGATACCGATGGTGTTGGCGTTGGAGTCGGAGTCGGAGTCGGAGTCGGAGTCGGTGTCGGAGTCGGCGTAGGCGGTGGCGGCGAAGCCGAGTCTGTTACCACCACGTTGTCGTACTCGGCACTCGCATAATAAGTACAAACTGCCGCTTCTCCCGAGGCCAGGGAGGTGTCGGTCGTGGAAACGACCAGGTTGCCATTAACGTAGCCGTTTAGAGTGCTGCCGATTACTTCAAACTTCAATGTGTACCAGGTCCCCGTTGCTACCGCAAACGTGGCTGATTGAAGATCGGTATTCGAGCCGCCGACGCACTTTCTGATCTGGACCGTATTGCCGCTGCGCAAGGCAAGGCGGTAATAGTTGCTCGTGTTTTGGAAGCGGGCCATGATGCCGGCCAGCCTGTCGGTACCGTTGAAGCTCAAGATCTTCACATCGGCCTGCACCACCTGATCGGTCCAACCGGTGGATCCGGCGTAGGACATCGCATTCCCCACGCTGTTGTCACCTTGCCGGTAAACATATGACCCGTCGGTCACCACCGACCAGGTGCCGCCTGAAACACTCCAGCCCGTCGCGTTTCCGTCCTCGAAATCATCGCTGAAGAGCGGCAGGCCGGTCGGCGTAGGTGTGGGCGTAGGTATGGGCGTAGGTATGGGTGTGGGTGTGGGTGTGGGTGTGGCCGAACCGCCGGCGGGCTTGACGATTACCGTATACATACACTTGTTCGTAGCGCCGGCCGGACCCAGGGACACCGTTGAACTCGCGGTGTAGGTCTTCTTGAACAGGCTGAAGGTCACGGCCGAACCTTCATCATCCACCAAGTTGTCCCCGGTGTCGGTCCAGGTGGAAAGCCAAGACGGCTTGGGGCTAATCCTGTCGTCGTGACCCACGTATACGTCGGCGTCGGCGGTCACGGTGAAGGTAGCCACGGGATCCGACGTATAGGCCTTGGAGTCGTTGGCGGTCCTGATCCAATCGGCGCCCGCGTAAGCGGACGGCAATGTGGCGATCAGGAAGGTCCTGTCCCCGAAGAGCTGGTCGCCGGCCTGGATGTTGGACCGAACCGACCAGTCGGCCGCGTTCGTGCTGTCGTTGACCGACAGGTTCGTGATTAGCGCGCCACCCGGCGTTGGCGTAGGTGTGACACCTGGCGTCGGCGTAGCGGTGGGCATCGGCGTCGGCATGACAGTGGGCGTGGGCGTAGCTCCTCCGCCGGTGCTTGTGACATTTATCGTTACATATTCATAGTCGATGAACTCGCCGTCGCTTACCTTGAAGAGTACTCCGTATAGCCCGGAAGTTGAAGGAATCCAATTGAAGACCGTGCCGTTCAGGGTCGCGCCTGTCGGCAGGCTTTCCGCCGAAAATGTCAGGGTGCCGCCGTTCGGGTCCGCGGCGCTCAGAGAGATCGACAGGTTCTGGTTTCTGACGCCAGTCCTGGTGCCAATAGGATCGAGCACCGGTGGCTGATTTGAGTAAAGACCGTAGTATGTCGGATTGGGCGCGTATTGAACGGACGGCTGGGATATATTGCCCGGCCAGTTGTAGAATTGGAACGGCCCGGTCAACGAGTTGCCTGACATTCCCGCAATGCTCGACGCGGTCGTATACGACGGATCCAGCGCGACATAGTCGATCACCTTTACAGTTCTGATATTTCCTGGTGGTCTGGCGTCATAGTTGTTGGTCAGAATTAAGTGCACTTTCTTGTCGCCCGTGTATTTTGCGATATATTCGCTCTTGTTGTTGCGGTAGTAGACGTTATTGGCGACACCCGCGTCGGAACTGGTTGTGCCTCTAACGTATACGGCCAAACAACGGTCGGAATGGATGACGTAGTTGTCTTCATAGAACACGTTGGATATCGTGGGCCTGGTTGATGAACCATAGACCTCGGTGCCGATCTTCAGGGCGGACTTCATGCACCAGTATACGCCGTTCCTGATGTACAGATTGGATGAATTAGTATTATCTCCCGTGATCTTGATGGCATGAGCGTCGTCGAAGGTATGCTCGAAAATGCCGTCGATATATACGTTGCTCGAAGCATCGGGATCCGAGCCGTCGGTGTTGGATATGGCGATATCGGCGTCCCCGGTGCCGATGCCCGTGTAGGAGGTGCGATTTCGCTTGTATACCAACGAGCTACCGCTTACTTTCCGCAAATCGTTGATCATTTTGTAATTGATGCCGTAAAAGCCATTGGTTCCCACCACATGCACCGTCCAACTGGCGCCATTCCTGATGTATACGTCTTTTACCGTAATATTGCTGGAGCCGTTTAGGCATTCGATGGTGTGTATTTTCGTCGCCCCGCCGGAAGCCCTGCGCGAATAGTACCCGTTGCAGTCGATCGTGCCGCGTCCGATCAGCTTGGCGTTGGCCGAACCGGAACTAGTGGAATTGCCGAAGCCGAGAAATATATTGTGGCCGTTAACGGAGTATGAACCGTCGAATTTCGCCTGCAGCAATGCTCCGTCGGCGAGATAGATGGTGACATTACTCTTGATGAAGATTGTCGTTCCGAGCAGGTAGATACCGTTCGGTACGTAAAGGATGCCGCCTTGTCCCCCGTTCAACGCGGCCACGGCGTTGATGGCGTTTTGGAATTGGGATGAGACATCCGTGGCGCCTGTTATATCGGACACGTAGGAAGTCACGTTAATCACCGAGGGATCGCTCAAGTCGGGCGTGTAGTCTTCGATCGGATCGGCGAAGACCATCAACTGGTCGAGCGACGTGTGGTTGAAATCGATGAAGATCTTCCGCGGCTGATCGATAGTGAAGGTAACGCTGGAGTTGGTGACCGAAAGGTTCGAGTAGTGCCCGATCGGGCTCACTTTTACGCTGCCGGAGCTTAATGTGGCGCCGTTGAGCACATTCACCGTCACCGTATTTGACCCTGGAGAAACGGCGCAACGCGCGTAGTTGGTGTCCGCAAACTGTACGGTTTGGATGTCCACGCCGTTGACCAGCACCCTGAGCTGATTGCTCACCCTGGTTACGGCTTTACCATAGTTATTAGGGTCGGTAAAGCTTGGCGCTGCGGCCGTATTTGAGTAGAACTGATTGACATAGGTTACGGGAGGTGCCGCTTGTACCGTGATGATTGCCACGAAGACGCCGAGGGCCGTCAGTAACACCAATAACGGCCTGACCCTCATTTTCTTCATCACATTTACCTCCTAGAATAATCGAGTTAATTATCATCTCCTTGAGTAAATGTTCTATTTCATGAATCACCTCTTTTCCATATCTTAAGACTCCTCTTTCTACACCACCTCCGATTTGGGTTAGGACTCAGGCCTTCCCTTCCCGCCCGGGGAAGGGGGCCAGGGGGTTGAGCTGGTATACCAACGGCCATCAACTCTGGTGATTGCCAGACGAATCGTCGTATCGGGGTACCGTATTGGATCTTGGCTTTACGATCTAGTTCCACCATAGCCCGGCCGGGAAGAAACACGTGCGGCCAATAAATGGTAAAATAGCTGATTATCCTATTGCTACATATAACATAGCGCGGCGATCATATTGGAACAATAGGTTGGACGGACTATTTTCGACGTCATCGTTTCCTGTCAAATAGTACGTTCATACTGTAATCGTTCCAGTGAAATAGTGCGTTCATACTACCCGTGTCGTTACAGACAAAGCGCGGCCAGATCGTCAGTGAAAGATGACCAGCCATCCTTGCTCCGTTTTGATCGGCGGCGTGCCGGGGCCGATCTTATGACCGCCCCATTCGACATCGTAGTGGGAGAGAACCAGCCGGTGCCGGCCCCAATGCCTTAGGCCGCCCGCCCGGCGCCCCGCACCGGGCGGGCGGGTTCACTTTACGATTACGTTCTGGCGATTACGGATTGCACCTCTCTTACAGCTGTACCGCTTCAAGGGTAGGCCCTATTGTGTTACCACGACGTTGTCGTACTCGGCGCTCGCGTAATAAGTGCAAAGCGCCGCTTCTCCCGACGCCAGGGAGGTGTCGGTCGTGGAAACAACCAGGTTGCCATTAACGTAGCCGTTTAGAGTGCTGCCAATTACTTCAAACTTCAATGTGTACCAGGTCCCCGTTGATACTGTAAACGTAGCTGATGCTAGGTCGGTACTCGTGCCGCCAACGCACTTTCTGATCTGGACCGTATTGCCGCTGCGCAAGGCAAGGCGGTAATAGTTGTTCGTATCCTGGAAACGGGCCATGATACCGGCCAACCTGTCGGTGCCGTTGAAGCTCAAGATCTTCATGTCGGCCTGCACAACCGTATTGGTCCAACCGGTGGACCCGGCGTAAGACATCGCATTGCCGATGCTGTTGTCGCCTTGCCGGTAAACATATGTGCCGTCGGTCACCACCGACCATATACCGCCTGAGACACTCCAGCCCGTCGCGTTTCCATCCTGGAAATCGTCGCTGAAGAGCGGCGGGGTGGTCGGCGTAGGCGAAGGCGTGGGCGTGGCCGAACCGGCGGCGGGCTTGACGATTACCGTATACATGCACTTGTTCGTGTCCCCGTCCGGACCCAAAGACACCGTTGTACTTGCGACGAAAGTCTTCTTAAACAAGCTGAAGGTCGCGGCTGAACCCTCATTATCCACCAGGTTATCCCCAGTGTCGGTCCAGGTGGAAAGCCAAGACGGTTTGGTGGTGATCCGGTCATCGTGACCTACGTATACGTCGGCATCGGCATTGACCCTGAACGTGGCCACGGGATCCCCCGAATAGGCCCTAGAGTCATTAGCGGTCCTGATCCAGTCTGAGCCGGCGTAAGCGGATGGCAATGTGGCGATCAGGTAGGTTCTGTCCCCGAAAAGCTGGTCACCGGTCTGGATGCTGCTCCGGATCGACCAGTCGACTGCATTGGCGGAATCATTTACCACCAGATTGCTGATCAGGCCGGCGGGCGTCGGCGTCGGCGTGAGTGTCGGAGTCGGCGTGGGTGTCGGCGTCGCCCCTCCGCTGCCAAAGACCCGAAACTCGTTGATGCTTGTCCAGGTGCCGGTATAGCCGGAAGCCCCGGTGACCGTCAACTTGACGTAGCGGGCATTGGTCGCGGTGAAGCTGTCGGTGATGACTGAGCCGCCGGTGGTGTTGTTCAGCCGGTCAACCACCTGCGTGTAGCTCGTGCCGTTGGTGGAGACCTCCACCTTGAACTGGTACGCCCGGTCCAGATATGGACAGACCTGGGTGCTGCTGACGCTGCAAGTGGCGCCTAGATCCACCTGGATCCATTCAGGATAGGTGTCTGCTTGCCATCTGATCGCCAGATCGCCGTCCACCGCGCGCGTGGCTTCGTAGCCCACTTGTTCGCTGGAGCAGGTTACCGGCTTGTTCAAAGCCAGGTTGCTCCCGGATGGCGTTGGGGTCGGGGTCGGCGTAGGTGTCGGGGTCGGCGTGGGCGTTGGCGTCGGCGAAGGTACCGGACCTGACGGCTTGGCGATCACGCCGTAGTTGTTGACGCCGCTGGACTGGCCGTTGGGCCCCAACGACACGGTACCGGCGGAGTGAGACTTGCTGTAGATTACAAATCCATTCCCGTTGTCGAGATCGAGCGTCAATCCCGTGTTGGTCCAGCTACTCAGCCAGGAGGCCGGGCTCGAGATCCGGTTGTCGTAAACCACGTACACGGTCGCCGGCGCGGTTAGCGTGAAGGTGGCGAGGGGATCGCTGCCGTACGACTTGGAGTCGTTGGCGGTTCGGATCCAGGCCTGCCCCGTAAGTTCCGACGGCAGGCTGGAGACGGTGTATGCGCGGTCGCCATAGAACGTGCTGCCGGTCTGGATGTTGGACTGGATCGACCAGTCGGCTGCGTTCGTGCTGTCGTTGACCGACAGGTTCGTGATTAACGCGCCACCCGGCGTCTGCGTGGGTGTCGGTGTCGGCGTCGTACCACCGGAAGTAAATGTGATATTGCTCGTGTTGATCAGGTCGATGTGTGCGTCCGCCGCGCTCATTTTCAGTTGTCCCTCGATAATCAGGTTCTTGAATTCCACGTTTTCTATCTTGCTGCTCGAGTCAAAGCCATCGATTCTTGAATTATTGGGGCTCCAAAAATAGGCGGTGTAGTCATAAACCTTGATGTTTCTAATCTTATGCGCGCCGGGGCCATCTTGTGACATGATGATCAACATCTGTTTGTCGTTGCCGCCGATGTCCTCCGACCGGTTGTTGAAATAATTGATGCCGTCCATCCAACCCAGATTGGCATAACAGCCGATGCAGCGATCGGCGTGGATAACGTCGTTATTCTGGAATGTGATGTTCGTCGCCCCTTGATCCGGATCCGAACCGACCTTCAACGCCGTCTTGACCGTCCATAAGACGCAGTTTTGGATTGTTGTGTTTGTGCAGAGGTCTTCGTCGGCCTTGATGGCGATGGCGTCGTCGGACGTATACATGAATACGCCGTCCACGAGCACGCCGTCCGAAGAATCCGGGTCGACACCGTCCTGGTTGGATAGTACCCAGTCATTGATGATCTTAAAGTCTTTCATCGTGATGTTGGTGCATCTGATGATCCTGAAATTGAAACCGCCAGAGTCCCTGACGATCACGTCGTAAACTCCGCAATTGTTGCAGGCTATCAGGTTGCTTACTCTCTTGTGTTGAGAATAGTCTTCCGCGCGTTGCGCCGTCCCGTTCTGGGCCAGAGTGCCCCGGCCGTATATCTTGGCATTGTTGATATGGCTGAAGAAAACAAGGCAGCCTGTATAGGAGTGTCCATCCACTGACAGGTTGGGGTAATCAGCCACATGGGGACTTCCCTGGACCAGCGCACCGCTCTGCAAATACATGCTGACGTTGCTTTTCATGAAAAGCTCTTTGACAGCGTATTTGCCGTTGGGCACATAGAGAATACCGCCCGATCCACCATTCAAAGCGGAAGTAGCATCGATGGCCTGTTGAAACTTGGAAGTTTGATCGGAGCCGCCGGTGTTATCGGTAACGTAATCCATCAAATTAACCACACCGGGCTGGCCAAGCTGCGGGGGGTTGACTTCGAGCGGATCGGCAAAGATGAATAGCTTCTCGAGGCTGTTTATGTAAATGATGAGTTTACGGGATTGGGAAATTGAGAAGGATAAGTCTTTGCCACTTTTCGTGCCGCTGATATTATAGCTCAGCGGACTTATTCTGAACGTGTTTATAGTTTGACTGGCCGTAACGACGATATTGGCCGTCCCCGAAAAGGCAAAGCGGGCATAGCTGATGTCCTTGAATTTTTCGACAAAGACCGGCTGGCCGTTAACCGTTAAACTATAGGTTGAGCTCGTGACGGCGCCCGGTGTGTTTGTATATAGTACCAAGCTGTCGGCCTGCACTACCATCGATCCCAAAAAGATAGTAATACATAGGCTTATTGCGATCAGGAGCAGGAGATTAATTATACGATTTGCCCTTATCATGGAAATATCCCTCCGTTTCTAATCTAAATTCACGGGTTAATATGAAAAATTTATTAATTTTATAGAATACCTCCTTTCTATATGTCTTCATACTCTTTTTCCGCACCACCTCCAACGTGAGACTCAGGCCTTCCCCCTTCCCGCCGAGGGAAAAGGGGTGGGGCCAAAGGTGATGGCGAGTTCAACGGGTCAAACACAGAGCGCCACCAGATCGTTAACTTTGGCGGTTGCCAGACAAATCGCCGTATCGGAGGCACCGTAATAAATCTTTACCTCACCATTTGGTTCCACGATGACCCCGGTCGGGAAGATCACGTTCGGCCGGTAGCCGGTATCTCTTTCGTAAGGCATTTTGATCTCCAGGAGCGGCTCTTTCCGCCGGCCGATGATCTTGGATGGATCGTTCAGATCCAACAGCATCACGCCGGCCCGGTAAACCTTGGTGGTCCCTCCCGCCGCCCAGGGAAGCCAGTATGAGTCAGGCGTGACGATCTCCGCGCCGTGAAAGATGACCAACCATCCTTGCTCCGTTTTGATCGGCGGCGCGCCGGGGCCGATCTTATGACCGCCCCATTCGACATCGTAGTGGGAGAGAACCAGCCGGTGCCGGCCCCAGAACTCCATATCCGGGGAATACGAGATCCAAATATCGTAGCCATGCTCTTTGCGGTAAGCCCGGCGAAACGGCCTGTCAAGCCTGGCGTAGAGACCGTTAATCTTCTCCGGAAATATCACCGCATTACGGTTGTCCGGCTCCGAGCGGTAGATCCTCTCCCAATGCTTAAAGTCTTTGGTCCGGGCAAGGCAAAGGTAGATTCCTTCCTCGCGCAGCCTTTCTCCGGTGGGATCGGAACAATAGGTCAGGTAATACCAGCCATCAATGAAGGTGAGACGGGGATCGTTCACATTATTGAATTCTTCGGGAGAAGGAGTGAAGACCGGTTCCGGCTCAACCTTGAAATTGATGCCGTCATCGCTTTTGGCCAGCCCCAAACATTGTCTTCGTCCCTTTTTGTCGTCGACTCTCAGCATGAGCAGATACTCATCGCCGGCCTTGCAAGCGGCTGGATTATAGACGCGATCGCACGGATAGGGAATGTCTCTCGGGGTGATAATCGGGTTTCGCGGATAGCGAAGAATGCAGTCCGGCTCCTGATATAACATGTCTACCCCCTAGTCTCAAGGCATCTGTTCCTCGAAGACGACTTCCTTTACGCCGAAGAGGGTCGCGATGAATCCGGCCCCAGGTTGGCCCGTAGACATAATTGGCCATCCCCTGCGCTTCTGGCCTTGCCAATCAACTCCCAGAGCGCCTCGACCAACATCTTCTCGGAATCGTAAAACTATTCACGCAGATTGAAACGCGGATGGCTATCCCTTTCCGAACCGGCGCGCCCGGCAGGATGATGGGGACATAATCCGGTTCCCCGCGTTCATCGGGGATGGCTCTAAAAAAGCCCCGATTCCCTGAACTGGACCTCACCCGGCATCCATGCCTCCCTCTCTGGCGCCATGACTTTGGACCCTGATTTCAGCATCAAGATGAGATTCTTGAACAAAGTCATGGTCGCCCGGGGAGAGGGACAGACGACGGGGGTTTAGACCCGATGGCTCCCCTCTCCCCGCGGGCTTCGTCCGTGAGCTCAGCCGAACGGAGAGGGGCCGGGGGGTGAGGTTCTCCGGGGTTTTTCGCAGCTCTTCTAGGGCGCGTCATTGGTGCTCAAGACCGGCAGGTCGTGGAAATCACCGACCTCCACCAGATAGATATTGGCATACCCTGTAAGATCCGAGCTGTACATTACATACTTGCCGTCAGGTGTGAACCGGGGATGCGGGTGAGCGTGTTGGTTGTTGAAAGTGCTCCTATGGTAGGCGAGTATCCTCGGCCCGACAAAGCGATCCCCCTCGCGCTTGAAGAGCATGATGAAGGGCTTGGCGTAGCGGCCGTAGACGGGATGCGGGAAGTGCGCCGTCCCGTCCCCGACGAACAAATCCCGATCGTTGCTGGCGAAATGGGTGCAATGAAAAGGAAAATCGAATTCGAAGCGTTCGGTATTATCCCATTTCGTGTAACCGTAGAACTGCCGCCCTTGATCCGCACGCTGGCGGCCGTGGTAACCGATGGTCACGCCGTCGGCAAGCCAATACTCGTGACCGATGGCCAGATGCTCGTCCTGGAGGCGGATCTTCCAGACCTTACCGGTTTCGATATCCAGCCCCCAGATACGCTGATCCACCCGTATCCAAGGGCCTTCATGGCAAAAGGTGAGGACATTGGGCAATACGGGGCTGGCATTGACATGCCCCATATGGTGACGATCCTCGTGCATGACTTCCAGTTTGCCCGTGGCGATCCCGATCCTGACCACGCGGCTCATGGGTTTCCGTTCAAATAGCTCCACAAAGCGCGAATAGGCGAACCCGATCGCCGCGTCACCGGTCGGCTTGACGTCGTCGGCCAGCTGGAGCAGGGTACAGACGTATTTACCGTCCGCGGTCACCGAAAGCGTATTCCGGGGCACGAAATCGTCGCCGGCCTCGTAGACTGGACGGAGTTCCAGAGTCGCCAGGGGCAACTCGTAAAGGACCTTACCGTACCAGAAATAATGGGCATTATTGACCGCCGAGTAATATCCCTCCGGACGTTCCTCACCTTCGAGGTCCGTAAGCTGCGTAATGGTATTGGCCGGTAAATCATAACGAAAGAGGTTCGAAGCGTTCTCCCGGTCGGAGGTAAAGATAAAGGAGGTATTATTATTGAGCCAGCATGGATTGGTAAAATAAAGATGGTTGGAATGCCCTTTGTAGTCCGTAAGCTTGGTCACCCAGCGACCGCTGTGATTGTCTTTGTAACGAAAAACTTGATCCTTCCATAACCGTCCCACGCCCATCGCCGATCTCCTCTTTGCGCCCTTCTGGCCGTTCTCGGCGTCTTGACGGGAGATTGTTCTTCGGATTTTTCTTTGGGCCCTCACCCCTTTCCCCTCCCTCCTACGCCTTGGCTTCGGAGGGGCAGGCCCCCATGGACGGGCTTGCAGACCGTCGCTCCTTTGCAGCGAGGTAGAGGAGGGGAGCGAAGGGGAGAGGTACATCTTCGACCATGAGAAAACGGCTTTCACACGTCTTCTAGAAATTTACCAGACCATCGATCCGCACCGGCAGACCAGTGGCGATGGACTTATTCGCCGCGATGCCCGTCAGGATGGACATGGCGCCGTCGATATGCGAGGCTGCTCTGTTGAACCGATCGGGCACGGGTTCACCGAACAGATCGTTCAGGAGAATCGGATCACCGCCGCCATGGCCGCCCTCGGCTTCATCGAGCGGTACATCATAGGGCTCGCCGAACATGGGGAAGACCGTGATGATCTTCTGTTTAACGGCTCCCTCCTGCGAGGCCTGACCGCCCGCATTGACGTAGGCCTTCTCCACGATCGAAGCCTGGAGCCGCCCCTTGCTGCCGTTAAAAGCCACCCGGTAACCCTCCCACGGCATATAGGCATTGAGTGAATAGGTAAGAATGGCATTATTCCTGTATCTGACCATCACGCCCATGGTATCCTCGATGCTGATCCCGTCGCCAAAGACGCTCTGATCGCGATAGTATCCGTCTTCCCATTCGGCATCGAGGTACATGGCCTTATGTTTCTCCCTCTCCTCCAGGTGCAGGGCAAAAGGATCATCTTTGGCATGGACGCTGCCATATGCCCGGGAATAGAACTTGGTGATGCCCCGCTTCTCCGCATTCTCGCGCCCGTAGAAATTGAGATCGCCCATGGCGAAGACGGTGTTAGGCTGGGTACCCAGCCAGAAATTGACCAGGTCGAAATGGTGGGTCGCTTTGTGCACGAGCAGTCCGCCGCTATTGCGCTTGTCGCGATGCCAGCGCCGGAAATAATCAGCGCCGTGGCTGGTATTGAGCAGCCATTCGAAATGTACGGAAAAGACGTCGCCGATGACGCCATCCATAATCAATTCTCTGATCTTGGTATTATGAGGCGCGTAGCGGTAATTAAAGGTAACTCTCAGGTTACGCCCTTCCTTTTTGACGGCGTCCAGGATGGCCTGGGTCTTGACCTCGTCCACGGTCATGGGCTTCTCCGTAATCACATCGCAGCCGAGCTCCATGGCTCTGATGATGTATCTGTGATGCGTCCGGTCGATCGAGGTCACGATGACCGTATCCGGCCGCTCGCGTTCGATCATCCGATCGAATTCCTCGGTCTTATAAGTCGGCACAGGTTTGTGGCCGTATGTCTCCTGCAATACCTTATTGGCATAGTCCATGCGTGTTTGATTCACATCACAAAAGCCAACCAATTCAGCTGTCGAATTATACTCCCCGGACAGCGCCATGTAATAGAAATGCGCCCTGCCGCCTATGCCTACTTGAGCATACCTTTTCTTTTGTGACAAATCATTCTGCCTCCATTATGATAATGGTGATCTCCTGAATCCGTGATAACCGATTCAGACCAGGCAAAACACTGTCGCAAGCTCTCGTGTTATGTCTGGTGGTCTAACGAAATCACGGATTCAAGGATCTATTAACGCTCCAACCTACGATTCTCACTTGAAGACGATATCGGCGACATACCCGTTGGTGATGATCTTCGCCTCAGATAGGCTCATCCGTTTCTGCCCGGCGATCATCAAGTTCTCCAGGGTGACTCCGCGGATAAGATGCGTCCCATCGCCGCCGGTCAACTCGGAGATCCCGGGGCTGAATTTCTCGAACGTGCAATCCTTGATCGTGGCGTTGTTGACGTAGCCGAGACCGAGTTGCTTATCGTCCTTGATCTCCAAGACGATGTTTTGCTGTTTGCCATCGTCGCCGATATACTCGAAATAGTTACCGATCCACTTCGGGCCCTCGATGGTGGCGCCCCGGTAACAATAGACGACGATCCCCCGGTCGGCATGAACAATATCGTTGTTCTCAAAGACGATATCGGTCATCTTGTGGCCCGGATTGACCTCCGTGCCGATCTTCAACGCTGACTTGCAGGTCCAGATCACGTTGCCCCTGAAGACAATGCCGTCCATATCCTGGTGGGTGCCGTTGTGGAGCTTCACCGCGACGGCGTCATCGTTGGTGCTGATGAACCCGTTCTCGATGAGGATATGGGACGAATCGTCCGGATCGAATCCGTCGGTGTTCGGTTCCTCGGGAAACTTGCCGTCCATGATGGTGGCGGAGATCAGCTTGTAGTTTGTGAATCGGAGAAGGCTCGAATTGACCAGGTGCACGGACCACGTGCCGGAATTGCGCAAGATGACGTCATCGACCGTACAGTCCTTGGCTCGGTAGGCCCGGACGAGCTTCGTCCGGGCCCCGGATACCCCAAGATTGGCCAAACGCAAGGCCTTGCCGTTGGCGTCGATCACGCCGCGGCCCTTAATTTTTACATTTTCGCAATCGAGAAGATGGATGTACTGTGTGCCCAGTTCACCCGCTGGAAACTCGGCCAAAGTATCCACGCCTTTTAACATCGCTCCGGGCGCCAGGTATAAAGTCAGGTTGCTTTTCATCCTGAGTTCGCCGGTACGATAGATCCCCGCCGGAACATAGAGCGTACCGCCTTTTGCGGCCACGTCATCGATAGCCTTTTGGACCTTTGCTGTCTGTGGCTCGCCGGGTGAACTGATCACGCCGTAACCAAGCAGGCTATAAACGCCCGGTTGGCCCGGCCGCGGCGGATTTACTTCCGGGCCGTCGGCGAAGATGAAGAAACGCGTGAGGTTGTTGACCTTCAAATGCAGCTTCCGCGGCTCGCTCAGCGTAAAGGTCAGCTTGTTCCCGCTCTTGTCGGCCTTGATCCCGTACCGGTGCGGACTGAGATCGAACGCCCCGACGGCCTCCCTGGCCGTAATCTCCACGGTCGCCGTGCCGGAAAAGGCAAAATGCGCGTAGCCGACGTTCATCCCGGTCATTACCGTATCCACGGGCATTCCGTTCACGGTCACGGAGGGATAATCCTTATTGACGTCATCCCCGGGACAACGGGGATAGGCAATGACGCCATCAGCCGGACTCGCGGCCCGCAAGGATCCGGCAAATGTCATCGCCAGCAATGCAGCCGTGCAAATACCCCCAAATGCCAGAAAGCGATTCATCAGCGTATCATCCTCTTGCTTCAAATGCATCCCCTTCCCACATGCTCACGTCGGAGGGGAATTAGGGGTAGAGGGGCTTGTCAACCCTTGATCGATCCGACCATCATGCCCTTGACGAAATGCTTTTGTAGGAACGGGTAGACCATCATGATCGGCAGGGTGGCGACGACGATTACCGCCATTTTGATCGTCACCGGCGGGATGTAAACTTGTTGTTCCCCTTCACCGACCCCGGTTTCAGAAAGAAGCACGATACTGCGCAGGAGCACCTGGATGGGCCATTTCTTCGGATCGTTTAGGTAGAGCATGGCCGACATGAACGTGTTCCAATGCCCCACGGCGTAAAACAGGGAGAACGTGGCGAGGGCGGGGAGGGAAACCGGCAGGATGACCTTCCAGAGGATGATCAAATCGTTGGCGCCGTCGATTCTGGCTGATTCGGCCAACTCTTTCGGGATCTGTTGAAAGAAGTTTTTCATGATGATCATATTAAAGGCGCTGATCGCCCCGGGCAGAATCAGCGCGGCGAAGGAATTGATCAGACCCAGGTTCTTGACCAGCAGATAGTTGGGGATCATGCCGCCGCTGAAGAGCATGGTGAAGACGACCATGAACATGAGCGTCTTGCGGCCGATGATGTGTTCGTGGGATAACCCGTAGGCCATCATGCTGGTCAGGATGATATTTACCGCCGTGCCCACGACCGTGATAAAGACGGAGACCAATAGGCTGCGAATAAAGACGCTGGTGGTAAAGATATACCGGTAAGCGTCGAAGGTGGGATGCTCCGGAATGAAAACGAATCCTTTTTGAAGGATCTCCGCCGTCGAGGTGAAAGAAGAGATGAAGATGTACAAGAACGGGAAAAAGGTGATCAGGGCGAAGAAACCCAAAAACGTATAGTTAAATACATCAAACGCTTTACCTAACGGTGTATTCATCTTGCGAGCGGACATAACTCTCGACCCCTTTGCCCCGGACTCGATCAGAAAATCCCTTCCTCACCGATCCGTTTGGCCACTTTATTGGCGAAATAAACCATGATCAACCCCACCGCGGATTTGAACAGCCCGATGGCGGTGCTAAAGCTGTAAAAACCGTTGATGATGCCGTTATCGTAAACATAGGTGTCGAACACTTCGGCCGCGCCGCGATTTAAGGCATTACGCAGGTTAAAGATGTGCTCGAAACCCGTATCAAGAAAATTGCCCAGACGCAGGATGAACAAGATCACGATCGTGCTGCGGATGGCGGGCAGAGTGATATAAAGCATTCTTTGCCAGCGGCTGGCGCCGTCGATGGAGGCGGCTTCGTACATCTCCGTGTCGATCCCCGCCAGGGCCGCCAGGAAGATGATCGTGCCCCAGCCGGCCTCTTTCCAGATGACCTGGGCTGTATAAAAAGGCCTGAGCGCCCGCTCACTCCAGAGCAGGTTTATTGTACCGCCGCCCATCCTTTTAATGACCTCGTTGACCAGACCCCCTTCTGGTGTAAAGAGGATATAAAAGATACCGACCGCGACGACCCAGGAGACAAAGTGGGGGATGTAGATGAAAGTCTGCACGGCGCGCCT
This sequence comes from Bacteroidota bacterium, assembly GCA_050260415.1. Lineage (GTDB taxonomy): Bacteria > Bacillota > UBA4882 > JAAYXC01 > JAAYXC01 > JBLNCE01. Next base: position 43,027 of record JBLNCE010000104.1, read on the forward strand.
GTATCTGACGCTCACTATCTCATTCAGCATCAATGCCATGATGATCGGAACCGGAAAGTACAAGACTAGGTTATACAGAGCCAGCATGATGGTATTGCGCAACAGCATCCAAAAAGTGGGTTCGGTGAACAGCCTCTGAAAATGCACGAAACCAACCCAGGGACTTTTCCAGAAGCCAAGGAAACCGTTGTAATCCTTGAACGCGATCAGCACGCCCCACATCGGACCGTACCGGAAAATGAGATAATAAACTACTCCGGGTAAGATTAATAAATAAAGCCAACGATCTTTTTTAATGCTCTTGATCGTCTTTTGCAGCCGGCTTTCCGTCTTTACGCCGTATTCAATCCGGTCTGGCGTTGGGGCTGCCATTGGTCATCTCCCCTATCTTCGCAACGCGCCCCCTGTTTGGGCGTACCTCTCTTTAACGCCATGACTTTGCACTCGCTTGAGCAAAATCATGGCGCCGGGACAAAAGGAACCAGGGAGCGGGTCTACTCTCGTTCAAATACGCTTTCAATAGCCGGCGAGGGATGCGTCCCCATCCCTCGCCGGTACCGGTGTCCGTAACCTACTTTATCTTGTGCACCGCTTTATAGGAGGCGGTTAGTTCTTCCAGAACCTTGTCGCCGCCCGCCTTTCTCCACTTCTCGATCTCGGCCTTGAAGGCGTCCAAATCGATCAAGCCCATGATATACTTGGCCTGGGCATCGTCCCTCATCTTGTTCAATTCCGATCCTCTCATGTCCAAGGTTGCCGAGGTCAAACCATCAGAGGCGTCGAAAACGACGTACTTCAAGTTGGTATCGATCATCTTAAAGATACTTTCCTGCAAAGGTGTTCTCTGAGGAGGCGTGACAGGATTGATGGAAAACCTGAACGTCCTGAGCTGGCTGAGATCGTCCAGTTCAGCGCGCTTGATGCCGTTCTTTTCCGCTTTTTCCTCATCATACACGGCCTTGCCGTCGATGATGTCGTAACTGACGCCCTTGATCCCGTACTCGATGAGATCGTTCATCGCTTTGTCATTTAACTTATCAAAGAAACCTAAGATGGCCTTTAGCTGCGTCACGTTCTTCACAGCGTTCTTGGGGAAGGCGAAAACGCCTTTGAAACCGGGGTTCTCCGGCCAGACATGGATGCCCTTGCCGGCGTCAATCAGGGAGAAGACATCCAATTCCGCCTGAGGATTGACCTGTCTGATCAGTTCCTGGTTTCTAACCGCGTCATCCATGGCGCCGATGATCATGCCGGCCTTACCCCCGAGCAGGTTGTCCGCTTTGCTCTTGACCGAGATGAAATCCTTGTTGACCAAACCCTCGGCGTAGAGCTTACGGGCGAAGGTCATGGCGTCAAGGTACTCTTGCTCCATCATATAGGCGACAATCTTGCCATTCCTGTACCCATAGGTGGCCGACGCGCCAAACCAAGCGGTCATGGCTCTGAAACCGGACGCGGAAGATTGATCGGAGAGGCCGATCGTATCGTTTAGCCCATTTCCATCGGGGTCGTTAAGGGTGAAAGCCTTCGCCATCTTGTAGAACTCGTCAAGCGTCTTGGGCGGTTTGGTGAATCCCAGTTTGTCCGCCCAATCCTTGCGGTAGGTCACGCCTATTCTCGCAACCTGTCTTTCCTTCGGCAGACCGTAGAGCTTGCCGTCGACCGAGACCCTCTGCAACAGGCCGGCATCGGCCTTTCTCAAGTTCTTAAAGGATTTCAGATAGGGACCGATCTCCCAAAAAGCGCCCGCCCTAAATGCCGCGAGGTAATTGGCTTTGAAAGCCGTGCCGATTTGGGCCACCATGGGCAGGGAATTTGCGGCCAGCATAACGCTGCCCTTATCGCCGATCGACTTGTCGGGAACCCAGAGTAAATCAAGGTCGGTGTTGGTATACTCTTCGATTTTTCTGAGGACTGGATGATCGGCTCTGACCGGCTCCGGCGCGAACATGCTCAACATGATGGTAATCTTGGTCGGCGGCGTCTTGCCATAGCCGGTGACCGCCAGGAGAACGATCGCGAGCATCAGACAGATTATGATGATCGGTCTTTTCCTCATTTCCATTACCCCTTTCATATTTGGTCCAATTCCATCCTAACCTGGTGCACGTCGAAAACAAATGACCCGATAGACTCATTTTGCCCTGGGACAAGATAGGCCGAACGTCCTATCGGCCGACTAGTACGAATGTACTATCAGCCGTTTAGTGGACTTTGGTTAATTCACCAGCTCGATCTCGATCCGATCCAAGAGCATGCCCATTTCGTTCGTGGTGAACAGTTGGATGGTCACGTCGCCCGGCTCCTTCAGCTCGAACCGCGCGAATTTCTTGCACGGCGCGAATTTACCATAATTGCTGGCATCAGGATAGACCCTGGCATCCGCGCCGGATCCAGCCTGAAGAGTAAGGGCGTCCGAAGCGCCGTCCACGGCGTTTTCGAAGAGCGTGATCTGGTATTCGCCGGCCCGATCGATCTTGACCGTCTTTTTCGCGGTGAAATCCAAAGTCAGGGGTTGGACCGCCTTGCCGTTGCTCGCCTCCGGGTGTTCAACGATCTTGCCGTCCGTGATCGCGAAATCCTCGATTTCAACCACGATCTTTTTCGCAGCGACATCGGCGTCGTAACCATTGACGGCCAAGAGCACGATAGCCAGCGCCAATACTACCGGGGCAATCGTCTTTTTACGCACTTCCCGTCATCTCCTTCCCATCACGTTCTATGATCAACCCGGATTTCGAAAGTACCCTTGCAAGCTGCCGCCTTAACGCGAATGCACCACCGCGGTAAAACGGCAGGTAGCCTCATGTTCGTCTTTCACTTTCGAAATCTCGGTTACAGGAACGTCCAGAAATTCTCTCCGAGCAAACCGGCGACGTCCCGCTTGATCTCGTCTTCCGTAACCGTCCAACCCGTGTGCAAGAGATCGAGATACTTATCCACGAGGACATCGGCGATGATCGCCCTGGTAAGCATGAATTTTGTAACTACCCCCACAGGCTTCCAGGGGCATGAGGTTTAGGGCGTGGCATAAAGCCCGTGCGGGATCCAACTCCATCCTAAGCCAGGAGGGCTGGAAAACAAATGGTGCGATCGGCCCATTTTGTAAGAGCGAAGACTAGTCCGAACGTCTTATACTTGCACTCTCGATTGATGCGAAGTTACCTTGTGGCTTGTCGGTCATTCGCTTTCATTTGTTCAGCGATTCACGGTCGACTCCCGTTTTCTATTGGCATTTTCAATTGTACGGGAGAAAAGGTGTAGCCGCAGCCGTGGTAAATGGCCATCTGGTCACTTGAAAGTCACATTATTAACATAGTTATTAGCGCAAATTCTGGCCTCATTCAAGCCGGCGCGCTTTTGCCCGGCGATCACCAGGTTGACAAAAGCGACATTCGAAATCTGGTGCTCGGAATCCAAACCTAACAAAGCCGAGTTATTCGGGCTGAAATCCTCGGAAGACCAGTTGGTGAACGTAATCCCCCGGATCAGCCCGCTGCCGCCCCGCTTCTTGATCTCCATCAGGAAGATGCGCTGCTGGCTGTCGCCGCCGATGACTTCAGTCCGGATGTCGGCGCAGGAATTGTCCTCGGCGATGGCGCCGTCCTGAATGGTGAGGTAATAAGCCCGATCGGCGTGCACCACGTCGTTGTTCTCAAAGCGGATCCTTCTCATATACCAGCCCTTGGTCTCCGTGCCGATCTTCTGGGCGGTCTTGATGGTCCAAAAGACGCAGTCCCTGACCGTAATATCCTCGCAGTCCCGCAGCAAATTGCTGTTATTGGTGGTCTTGTTGGCGATGCAGTCGTCGCTGCAATAGAAAAAGCATCCATCGATGGTCACGTGATGGGATGAATCGGGATCGACCCCGTCGGTATTGGGGTTGGTGAGATCGTTCATCATCTTGATATTCCTGATAGCGACGTTATCGCAATAAAGCGGATGGAGGTTCCAGGCGGCGGAGTCCCTCAATACGACATCCTCGATCGCAATATCGCTGCTCTGCTTCATGCGGATCAGATTCGCGGCGCGGCCGGCGCGCCGGACGGTCTTGCCGTTGCCGTCGATCGTGCCGCGCCCGATGATCCTGGCCTTGACGACATGATCGAAGTAGATTAACCGGCTGAAAGTCATGGTTTCGCCATTGATGCCCGATTCGCTGAAACCGGGGTCGACCGGGTAATCGGCGGGATTCGACGAGCCTTGCAGCAGCGCGCCCGGTGCCAGATAAACGGTAACGTTGCTTCGCATCTCGATCGTCCCGGTCAGATACTTGCCGGCCGGGAAATACAAGACGCCGCCCGTGCCGCCGTTCTGCGACGCCGTGACGTCGATCGCCTTCTGGATCTTGGCGGTATCCACCGTCGCGCCTGTTTGGTCCACTCCGTAATCCCGGATGTCGATCACGCCGGCTTGCCTGGGGCGCGGCGGATCGACCTCGGGCGGATCGGCGAAGATGAAGAGCTTTTCTAGTTTATCGATCGTCACGATTAGCTTCTCCGGCTGCCGGAGCGCAAAAGAAAGGTCACTCCCACTCTTGACGGCTTGGATCCCACGGCTTTTAGGGCTGATGGAAAAGTTGACGATGGACGCACCGGCCCTCACGACGACCTCGGCCGTGCCGGAAAAGGCAAAATGGGCGTAGCTGATATCTTTGAACTTCGTTACAAACACCGGTTGCCCGTTTACCGTCAAAGAATAGGATTGGCTCCGGGCCTCGCCTGGGGGACCAGGATACGCCACGAACTGGTTGGATTGCGAAAACGACGACGGACAGGCTGCCGGCGAGGCGCCGGCGTAAACGGCTGCCAATAGCCCATAGAACAAGCCGGAATAGATACAGGGGGCAAACACGGGGAAATGGTGGACGAGATCCAAATCTATCAACTCCCCGTTGCAGGTCACTAAATACGAACCGCCGTCCGCGCTGAGCGCCGCGCCGTATATCTTGCTCACAACGTAGTTGCGCTGGAAAACATAAAAAACAACAGAAAAGCGATGACCTTCTTTTGATTGGTCTGGGTATCCACCCCTACTTCTTATTACCCGCCGTAACCACCATCTCGTCGAACTCGGCACTGGTATAGTAGGTCCCGACCGCCGCTTTCCCCGATACCAGCGCGTCATCAGTAGCGGTAACCAGCAGGACGCCGTTGACGTAACCGTTGATGGTTTTTCCGATTACTTCCAGTTTCAAGGTGTACCAGGTCCCGGTCTCGACCGTAAACTCCGCGGCGGCCAGATCGGTGCTCTTTCCACCCATGCATCTCCTAATCTGAATCTTGTTGCTGCTGCGCAGGGCCAGCCGATAGTAGTTGTTTGCGTCCATATAACGCGCGAAGATCCCGGCCAGCCGGTCCGCCCCGTTGAAACTCAAGACTTTAACCTTGGCCTCCACCACCTGATCGGTCCAGATGTCGCCGGCGCTGGACTGCGCGTTGCCGATAGCCATGTCTTCCTGCAGGTAGACATGTGACCCATCGGTCGTCACCGACCAGGTTCCGCCGGCCGTGGTCCAACCGGACGCGTCTCCATCCTCGAAACCATCGCTGAACAATATAGGCCGGCCGGCCGGCGCGGCGGTCCCCGTCGCCACCGGTGTCGCGATCGGCGTCGCCGTCTTGATCGGAGTGGGCGTCGGCGCCGGGGTGGCGGGAGGAACGGCGCTCGTGGTCGTAAACGTAATATTGCCGGTGTGCCTGTTGGTAAGAATCCTGGCATCCGCGGCGCTCAAACACAACTTGCCTTCGATTACCAGATCCCGGAATTCGACGTCGGTAACGCGATGGTTGGCGTCGTAGCCGGTGATGGTGGAATTGTTGGGGCTGAATTTATAAGCCGTGTAGTTGTAGACCTTGACGTTCCTGATATATGGCACGGCGGAAGCGCCGGTGGCGTTGACCTGGAAGATGATGAGCATCTTGTTCGCGTCGCCGCCGATGTCCTCGGAGCGGTTGTTTATATAATTCACGCCGTCAATAAAGCCGGTCTTGACATATAACGCCAGACACCGATCGGCATGCACCACGTCATTGTTTTCGAAAGTAATATCCGAGGCGCCGTTTTGCGGATCCGAGCCTATTTTTAGGGCGGATTTTATCGTCCAAAATACGCAATTCTTGACAGTGACCCTGTGGCAAAGCCCCTCATCACCTTTGACGGCGATCGCGTCATCGGATGTATACATGAAGACGCCGTCCACCACTATATCCACTGAGGAATCCGGATCAACGCCGTCTTGATTGGAGAGTTTCCAATCGTTAACGATCTTGAAATCCTTCATCAGAATATTGGCGCACCTGACTAGCCGAAAGTTCCAACCGCCTGAGTCTCTGATTATGACGTCATAAACCCCGCAATTATCGCAGCCAATCATGTTGCATACCCGGATGTGATCGTCGGTCTTGCCGCGCTGGGCTGTGCCCGATTGGGCCAGAACGCCTCGTCCGGTTATCTTTGCGTTCTTCAAGTTCAGAAATTGCACGAGCGCCCCGGTGTAACTGCGGCCTTTATCCGTGATCGACGGGAAATCGGCCGGGTTGTCGGTACCCTGGACGATCGCGCCGCTTTCCAGATACATGTTTACATTACTTTTCA
>JBLNCE010000105.1:0-4269 GCA_050260415.1 Bacteroidota bacterium
TCTTCATCCTTCCCGCCGTAGCCCTGATGACGTTAACCTGGGTCTATTTTGTCGCATCGGCTTTTTTGTATGTCGGTGTGATGATTTTCATCGGCAAAGAGGAGAAGCAGCTCACCAAGGCCTTTGGCAAGGAATATGAAGATTATATGGCACGGATCGATCGGCTGGTGCCGTGCAAGAAACCTCGTCAGAATAGATAAGATATTGACCAAAGCACGGGCGGGAGTGCATGCAAATACGCCCCCGCCGCCTGGATCCCCGTCCGCCGCCGCCTATGCCGTATCGCTTGCGCGGGATCCGCAGAGCTGATAATAGAGGCGCGTTATCTCCGGCGCCGGCTCCAACCCCAGTTCTCTATCGAGGTTGAGTTTGAGTTGTTGATAGAGAGCGACGACCGCCGGCCGATCGCCCAATCCGGCGTAGGCGGACATCAATAAGCCGGCGATCTCTTCGCGCAAGGGGTTTTTCTCGGCCAGCGGCGCTAAGACTCTGACGGTTTTTATCTCTTGCCGGTTTTGGAGATAGAGCCGGGCCAGGCGAATGGCGGCCTCCAGGTATAGCCGGCCCAGATGCTCCCGCTCCTGGACCACCCAGGGATAATCCAGTTCACTCAGGTATTCGCCCCGGTAGAGGGCCAGCGCTTCCTCCAATGCGGCGGTGTCTTCCGGCGGCGCTTGATTCCCGCCGGGATTCCCATCGATCAGAGACAGGAAACGATGGCGGTCGGTCGTGTACGCCGCGGGGGCGAGCCGGCAGGTCTTCGCGGCGTAGACGATCGTGGCCGCCGCGGCGTCTTTTGGCATAACATGCCGCAACCAGTGCAGCACACTGTGAAAAGGTTCATCGCCTTTGCCTTGAATCTCCTCGACAGGAAGAGCAGCACTGCCGTCTCCATGGATGGAACGGTCCATCCAGTATTGGGGCCATTCCTGGTCCCTTGCGTTCCCCCAAAACCACCCCCCGCCCCACCCTTCCGGGTGGTCCCGCCGCTCTTGCCCTGCGCTAAGATCAGCATGACGGCACAAGAAACGTTGGGGATAGTCCAGCGAATCTGCATCGGCCAGAATGTACCGTGTTTTTCGATGCCGCCAAAGGAGGCGAAACGGGAAAAAGGAGCACGAAACCTAGCTTGCAGTGCAAATAAAACAAAAAACAGTACGAGAGAGGGCAAGATTCCCATGAAAAAGGACAATATCCTGGACAGAGAAAGAGGGAGAAGGAAGATGAACGGTTGGCTTATTGCCTCGGTAATCGTTGGCATCCTGTTGTTTGGCGCCGTGGCCGGCTCGATCCACGGGAAGAACTCCCGGAGCAACAAGCTCCTGACCGAGAACCTATCGGAGCCCCTGAACGGCGCGCAGACGGCGCGGATCGAGATCAACGCGGGCCCCGGCCACCTGACCATCGGCCGGCTCGCCGGCGGCGAACAAGTGCTGGTAGGCGGCCAACTGCAATACTTTGAAGGCCAGCTACCCACCCGCACTCTTAAAGCGGACAACGGCCGGACCCTCCTCACGCTGGGCCTGGGCGGCGCCGGAAAGCCCGGGTTCCGTTTCCCCTGGGATGCCTGCCGCGGCGGAGCTTACGAGTGGCAGATCCTCCTCAATCCCGCGATTCCGTCTGAGATCACGGCTCATAGCGACGGCGGCAACGTTCTGCTTGACCTGGCCGGCCTAACTCTCACCCGCGTCTCCGCCGACACCGGGGGCGGCAATATGGACGTGGTCCTGCCCGATACCGCGACGAACCTGAGCGTGACGGTCAAATCGGGCGCGGGTAATGTGGCAGTCCATATACCGGACGGCGTCGCCGCCAGGATTCACGCCACCAGCGGGCTGGGCAAGGTGCTCGTGGACTCACGGTTTGGCAAGATCGACGCCAAGACATACCAGTCGCCCGATTACGACGGGGCCGCCAGGAAGGTCGAGCTCACGCTGGGCAGCGGTGCCGGTAACGTGAGCGTCAACACAAAGTAGGGCCCCGCGCCGTTTCGACCATGATTCTTTGAATTCCTGGGCTATCGGAACCAGTTCGCAAATCTCTGCGGGGATTCGGAAATGTTCTTTGCCCAACACACCACCGATCCCCCGCAGGGGTTTTAGGCCGCACATAAAACCAGCCCAGGATTTCAACCCCGGGTCGGAGATAAGTCAAATGCATAATCAGCCCCTCACCCCGACTTCGTCGGGTCAGCACGAGATGATAATGCCGGTCCACGGGCCCAAGTCCGGTCCACGAGCGACGAGCGACCAGCGACGAGCCGCGTGTTTTCAGGCCAGATGGATCGAAACGAAAGGATGATTTTGGATGAAAGGGATCATCATCTACGCCACCAAGTATGGTTGCACCGAAAAGGCGGTAAAGCTGCTTCAATCAAAGATCCCGGCGGGCATCACGACGGTGAATGTGGCCAAAGAGAAGGCCCCCAACCTGTCTTCATTCGACACGGTCATCCTGGGCGGCCCCATCTACGTTGGAAAGATGCACGGGGCATTGTCCGCCTATATGCGGCAGAATCGTGAAGCCTTGACGGGCAAGAGACTGGCTTTGTTCGTCTGCGCGGGGGAACAGGATGCTGACCTGATGGAGAAACAGTTTGCCGCGGCGTTTCCGGAAGAGCTATCCAGGCGCGCCGTCGCGCGAGAAGCCTTCGGGGGCGAGCTTTACTGGGACAAATTGGACTTCATGACCAAGCTCGTTTTGCGCTTGGTCAAGGGGATCAAGGAGGGCTATGCCAGGCTTTCGGAGACGAAGATCGACCGGTTGGCCAGGGCGGTCTCGGACGCACCGGCCAGATAGAGTATTCCTTGTCTTGCCGTTTTCTTGTCTCCCATCCTCCCTTGCGATTCCCGTCCAGGGCGCTCCCCTCGGGAAAAGCCACCCGACCAAAAGCCTATGAACTCGTCAATTAGTGAGGCTGGTGCAAAAATGGATTATTACGAGATCATCGTCCAGGGCCACCTGGATGCCCGCCGGGCTGAATGCTTCGAGGGACTGGACCTAAAGCTCCTTCCCAATGGCGAAACGCTGATTGCCGGCCCCTTGCGCGACCAGGCCGAGCTGCACGCGATGCTCAGCCGGATCAGGGACATGGGGATTACTCTGGTCGCGGTGAAGCAGGTCAAGAAATAACCACCCTATTCGGGCGAAAAAACATCCTCAAAGAGGTTTTGGAGGTCATCACATGAAAAGAGTTACCGCGTTCGTCGGCAGCGCCCGCAAGAAGCACACTTACGACGCCGCCCGCAAATTCCTGGACCACCTGCAGGCGCTTGGCGACGTAGAATGCGAGATTGTCGTCCTCAGCGATTATAGTCTCGGGACTTGCCGGGGCTGCAAGCTGTGTTTCGCTAAGGGCGAGGAATCCTGTCCCCTGAAGGATGATCGGGACGCGCTAATCGAGAAGATGATGGCGTCTGATGGAGTCGTCTTCGCCACCCCGAATTACATGTTCCAGGTCTCCGCCATCATGAAGATCTTCCTCGACCGGCTCGGCTTTTTCGGCCATCGCCCGTACTTTTTCGGGAAGACCTTTACCAGCATCGTCGCCCAGGGCATCTTTGGCGGCGGGAAAATAGGGAAGTATCTTGATTTCATCGCCAACTGCCTGGGCTTCAACACCGTCAAAGGCAGTTGTTTCACGGCTTTTGAGCCGATGACGATGAAGGAAAAACGGAAGATGGACAGAGCTCTCGCCAAGCAGAGTAGGCGGTTCTATGAAAGAATGCTGAAGCCGGCATATCCGGTGCCATCGCTGGTCATGCTCATGGGCTTTAGGATGGCGCGAACCAGTATGCAGCTGGAGCTCGATGAGAACAGTTATGACTACAGGTACTACAGAGACAAGGGCTGGTTCACCTCCGACTACTTCTATCCCACTCGCCTGGGTGTGCTGAAGAAGGCGGCCGGCAGTCTCTTCGACACAATCCAAGCGACGATGACGAAGAGCAAGGGTAGTCGCGGATAATGGATCTATAAGAAGGAGATCAATTATGATGAATATCTTGAGAAAGCGAAACGGAATGAACATCGTCGGACAGGGCGGGAGAATCATCCTTTTTATGCTGCCGTCTTTGCTTGCGGCCATATTCGTCCATACGTATCTGCCTCAAATCGCGGCACTGCCCAAGAGTATCAGTTTTGTCAAACCCGTGGGATATTTATTGCTTCTTCTTGGGCTAATCCTTTGGGGGGCCGCGGTCATCCAATTAATGGCGGGCTTTTCCCGAGGTAGACTGGTAACCACCGGCGCATACGGCGTTGTCCGCA
>JBLNCE010000106.1:0-18924 GCA_050260415.1 Bacteroidota bacterium
TAGGCGGAAGGACGTTTTCGCGCGCAGACGTACTCGCGTCCGTCGAGCACGAAAACGGCCGACAACGACGAGATGCGCAGCCCATCAGGCCGCACCGGCGCACCCGGCGCAGACCCGGAAAACAACTAGAACGGTTTGTCATAAGAAAGCTTATACGACACTGCTTCTCGGCTAGATCTGACAAAGTAGTGCTAGTAATTAGCGGCGGTGTCGTGGTGGTTATATCCTTGCACTGCCGGCCGCCGCAAGTTATGATGAGAACCAGGACACGCTTGGAAGGGGGAATCTCGTTTGCCGGCATTATCCACCGCATGGAACATCAAGCGGTTGCCCATGGCGCAAGCGCTCGACGAGATCGAAGGATTGGGTTTTTCCCGGGTGGAACTCAGCCGGGGGATCCGGGAGGAGATGCTGCCCGAGATCCGCCGCCGTGTCGTATCCGGCAGAGTACGGATCACCAGCGTGCACTGCTTCTGCCCCAAGCCGCCCCCGGGCACCTGTCTTCTGACCGCGCTCGACCCCGGGGAGAGGGAGGAGGCGGTCCGGCGGACCAAGGTCACCATCGACATCGCGGCCGAACTCGGCGCCTTGGCCGTGGTCGTGCACCTCGGGGCCATCACGGCGCTCGACCCGGCTTGGCGGGAACGGTTGCGCGACGCCTATCTCGAACTGGGACCGGGTGATGCGCGTTATCAGGAACTGGTCGGGGTATTTCGCAAGGAGCGCGCAGCCGGCCTCCGGCCACATCTCACGCCGTCACTGGCGAGTCTCGGGGAAGTGTGCGCGCATGCCGCGGCCAAGGGCGTTACCGTCGCCCTGGAGACCCGGGTCTATCCGGACGAGCTGCCGGGATTGGACGAGTTCGCGCCATACTTCGAGGAGTTCCCGGACGCGCCCCTGGGTTACTGGCATGATATCGGCCATGCCTACTACGAGTCCAAGCTCCTCGGGCACGACGCCGGCGAGTATCTCAGACGGTACGGCGCGAAACTGGCCGGCTGCCACCTGCACGACATTATCGGCCTTGACGACCATCGCGCCCCGGGCCAGGGGGAGATCGACTATACCGAACTCCTGCCCTACCTCGGGAAACGGGTGCTACGCGTTCTGGAGGTCACGCAGGCGGATGCCGCCGCGCTCCGGAAGGGGGTCGAACTGCTCAGGAGGCTGGGCGTCGCGTAAACTATCGGTGCGCCCCCGTCCGCCCCATCTCGAACTGCACCTCGATCTGCACGGGGACCTGCGGGAACGCCTCGTTCCAGTCAAGGCGTTCCCAGATCCGCGGCTGCTTGGCCCGGAGCAATTCCCCGAGGCCCAGGATATCCGAGTTCAGGCTCTGCAGTTTATGGACCACCTTCATCATCTCACCTTGGAGGGCGCGGGCGACGGTTTTTTCGATCGCGCGGTCGGTCCGGTTATCGAGCGGGATCCGCGGCTTGGTCATCTCGATCAGGAACCCGTGCGCATGAACCTCGATCAGGAAAGCGGGCCGGCCGTCCTCGACGTGGACGCTATTCTTCACCCGGGACTTTACGCGGTGATAGGTGGTCAGTCCCATGCCTCGTACCGGTACCTGCACGGTGGCGCTGCCCATCCTGGCGGTGAGCAGGCCGAACATCCGTGCCTCATTTCCCGAGAGTTCACCCACCAGGCGGTCGCCGTGAAAGACGCCCAAGCCCCGAAGGATGTCGCTCCGCTCCCGGGCGTCATAGGCGATGATGGGCAGGAAGGCCTCTTCCGGCTCTTCCCGGCCCGTATCGAGGTCGTGCATGAACCGCCAGAGCTTGACGGGAAATACTTGGTCGGCCAGGAGCGTGGACAGAAGGCTGACCTCCAAGGCTGGATTGGGCTCCAGGGCGGTGGCCGTGGCGAGGATCTCGCGCGCCTCGCCTTTGGTGAGAAAAACCGCGGCTTGCGGCGGGATCTTCGGGTGACGATCGAGCATATCCAGGTGGCCGGTCAGGCCCCGCCGGGCCAACTCGGCGCCGATGACGATCCCCTTGATCTGGCCCGCGAAGAGCCCTTTCATGCTCTTGGCCTGCAAGCCCGGGATCGCGCCGAAGACACTGTCGCCCTCGGCGGTGATGGTGTGGGTGGTCTTGCCGGTATCGCCGCCGCCGGCGGCCGGGGCGAGCACGGCCTCCAGGGCGGGCAGTTCGAGCGTGACTCTCACCCGGTTCCCCTCGGCGGCATCCAGTCCAATAGCCTCGATCATGGCGCGGCGTTCGATGTCCTCCGTATCCCAGCAGCCGCTAGCCAGGTTCGCCAGGAGGACAAAGACCACGATCCGGACCTTAAGTTTCAACGGTTTTCCTCCTCCGGCGGGAGATGACCGCCGCCAACCAGAGCGCGATGGGGTAGACGTAGTAAAAGAGAAAACCGATCTTGCGCAGCACGTCAAAGAGCATCTTTGTGCGGGTCACGTCCTCCGGCAGCATCACCAAGACGAAGGTGGCCGGGAGGAGGAGCCAGACGAAGGTCTTGTAGTCAAGCACACCGAGGACCCCGGTGCACCCCAGCGCGATGGCGTACTGGAGAAAGCCGGTGGTGATGAAGATCAACGCCACCCAGTCGATGAGCAGCAGTAGTCCCGCTTGGTCGAACAGGAAGTACGGAAAGTCGATTACGCGGACGAACGAGAGCACGGGCCAGGTATAGCGCTGGATGTGTTCGTGGCTGAAGACGCCGATCGCTCCGAAGGAGAAGAGGAGGAAGATCAAGGTGAGAAACAGGATCGTCCCGCCGGCCACGCGGGGATAGGTGGGCAGCGGCTTGAGAAACGGCGTCAGGATGGCGGCCAAGCCCGCCGGGTAGAAGATGTAGAATGAGGAATAGCCGCCCTGCAGGTACTCGAAAACGCCGCCCGCGATGGGTTGTACGTGAGTGAGGGATATATTCTGAAAGCCCGTGGCCAGAATGGCCGCCATGAGCGCGAGCGCCGGCAGCATGACAAAGGAGGCGAGCCGGGCGATCGTCTCCAACCCGCGGGAGGCAAGGTAGGCGGTGGCCAAGAGGAGGGTGAGCACCACGACGGAGAGCGGCGAGCGATCCAGGAGGTAGGAAATAGCCATGTCGATCTGATCCCGTGTGAAGACGGCCAGCAGGACCAGATTGAAGCCCAGGTAGAGCAGGCCCATGATCCGGCCGAAGATGGGGCCGAGGATGGTCTGGCCGTATTGGATGATGCTCTGGCCCGGAAAGAGCCGCGCCAGGAGAAAGATGGCCGCCAAGCCCGGCAGGCTCATGATCGCCGCCACCGGCACTCCCAGATAACCTTTGGCCCCCATGGACTGCGCCGCGTAAAAGGGCAGATTGAGCAGCCCGTAGCTGAGGGGCGGGAGGATGAGGAGCGGCAGGAAGAGCCAGGGGCTGAGGACCGTCTTTTCCTTACTCATTACCCTCATCCTCACTTTTCGTGCCTCCGGATCGCTGCCTGTCCTGGGGGCGGTAGGTCCTGGGCCTGTACCAGCGGGCCCAGAAAGGCGCCCGCACCGGCGCGTCGGTGAGTTCGCGCCATTGCGGGGGGCTCCAGGGCGCCAGGTAGGAGACGCCGAAGGACTTGACGTCCGCGGCGTGAGTCAGGATCAGCATGCCGGCGATGATCATGCCGTAGAGGCCGAAGAAGCCCGCGGCGACGAGGAACACATACTTCAGCAAACGCCAGGCGATGCCGACCGAATAGTTTGGTCCGGTAAAGGAGGCCACGGCCGTGATGGCCACTACGACCATGGTGGCCGGGGAGACGAGACCGCCCTGCACGGCGGTGAACCCCAGGACGACGCCGGCGACGATGCCGAGCGTCTCGCCGATCATCCCGGGGAGGGCAGGCCCGCCTCGCGGAAGAACTCCACCGCCAGTTCGAGCAGGATGATCTCGGCCACGAGCGGGATCGGGATGCGTGTCCGCGCGCTGGCGAGGGCGAGGACGAACTTGGCCGGGAGCAATTCCGGGTTGACCGCCGCCAGCGCCACGTAGAGCCCGGGCAGGGTCACGGCCAGGTTGTTGCCCAAGAGGCGGATCAGGCGGAGAAAGCCGCCCAGCCAGAAGTCGAAGTAGTAATCCTCGGGGCTCTGGTAGAGTTCGTTGACCGTGGCCGGCACGAGGATCGCATAGGGGCTCTTGTCGACGAGGATGGCCACGCGTCCCTCGAGCACGGCCGCCGCCGTCTTGTCCGTGCGCTCCGTGGCCTGGGTCAGGGGAAAGATGCTTGCCCGGCGGTCTTTTATGAGCTGCTCGAGGTAACCGCTCTCCAGGACCCCGTCGATGTCGATGACGGCAAGCCGGCGGAAGACCTCCGCGATCAGGCGCGGCTGGGCCACATCCCGCAGGTACATCACGGTCACGCTGGTCTTGGTGCGCCGCCCGATCAGGAGGCGGTCCGCGCGGAGACGGTAGTCTTTGACCCAGCGCCGGACCATGGCGATATTATCGTCCAGGGTCTCGGTGAATCCTTCGCGCGGCCCGCGGATGACCCGCTCGGTCTGGGGTTCCTTCGGCTCGTGCTTTGCCCAGCCTTGAGCGGCGAAGCTGAGCGCCACACCGGTGCCCGAGACGAAGAGCACCGCGCGACCGTCGAGGAGCGCGTCGATCACCGCTCCCATGTCCTCGTGCCGCTTCGGATCCGTCCCCGGCAGCATCCCGGCCAGCTCGGGCAGGGAGCGAAACCCGCGCCCCAGGAGAGCGATGAGGGGCTGCAGGAGGTGAGCCTTGAGGTCCGCTTGGTTTGTCAGGCCGGCGATGAAAGCCACGCCGGCATGGCCTTCGGGCCCATAAGTCTCCTCGATCAGATCGGCCGGGTGCCCGAGGAGGTCGCCCAAGAGGTCCAGGCTGGCCTGGGCCGTTTCGCGCAGGGGTTCGGCGGACGGGTCTTCGTGCACGGCTGATCTCCTCTGGGAGGGATTACGGGCGGGAGTTGCCAAAGTTATGCTTGGCGGAAGTGGGGGTAAGTATGCGGGGGAAGTCGATCCCGAGGCGCTCCACCACCTTGCAGGATATTCTTACTTGGAGTATACCATTGATGGGATGAGGACAAAACATGGAATCGCCCGCGATGCGGCCAAATCGCGGAATCCGGCGTCACTCCAGCTCCTTCTCCCACGTCTCCCAGACAAGATCCTGCCCGTATTCGCGGCTGGGCTCCGACTTGACCAGCCGAAAGCCCGCCTTTTCATAGATGCGCCGGGCCGCCAGCAGGATGCTGTTCGTCCAGAGCGTGATCCCGGTGTAACCAGCCTGCCGGGCAAAGCGCACGCATTCGTCGACCAGCCGGGCGCCGATCCCCAGGCCTCGTGCCTGCGGCTCCACGAGGAGCAGGCGCAGCTTGGCCATGGTCTCCGTTTTCTTGACCAGCATGACCGAGCCGACGTTCTCGCCGTCCCGTTCCGCGATCCAGCAGCGCTCCCGTTTGGGGTCGTGGTTCTGGACATACTCCGCGACGATGCCCGCCACCAGGGCCTCGAACTTTTCGTCCCAACCGTATTCCCGGGCATAGAGCGCCCCGTGGCGCTGAACGATCCAACCCAGATCGCCGGGGCGGGGTGGACGGAGAAGATAAGGAACTCCATTCTCGGGCCGGCCACCGAGGATCGTCTCGATCGCTCCCATGGCTTGGATTAGCTGAGATTGCTTATGCGCCGGCAGAGCACGGAGCATGGTCTCGATTTCCCGGTGCGAGGCGGCGTTGAGTCCGGCGAAGGCAGCTTGGCCTTTGGCGGTCAAGGCCAGGAGGCTCCGCCGCCGGTCGGTGGCGGACGGCTGCTTGGCGATCAGGCCGCGCTTGATGAAATCACCGAGGATCCGGCTGAGATAGCCGGGGTCCAAGGCCAATTCGCGGCCGAGTTCGGCCGCGGTGGTCTCCTCATGCTGGGCGAGTTCATAGATCACCCGCGCTTCGGTAAGGGAGAAGGGACTCTCCAGCAGCTTCTCCGTGAGCAGGCCGATCTGTTTCGTGTAAAACCGGTTGAAGCGGCGTACAGCCGCCGCGTGCGAGGCGAGATCCGTTAAAGCCATGATTATCCTCCTTTGGCGATAAGCGGTTATACTTGACATTATCAACCATTTACTTGACTTTGTCAAGAATGATTTATGCCCTTTTATTGTCGAGAGGCAGGGGGGAAAAGGAAGATGGAGAATCATCGACATCAAGCAAGAACGCAACACGAAAGGAGACCCGCAATGAAGGTTGGCTTTTCCTTTCCCTATCGCTATCTGTCGGGCACGCCCGAGAGTCAGGACGAACATATCCTGGTGGAAACCTTCGGCCCGCCCGCCACCTGCCTTGAGCTGCTGCGCCGGCGCGGCGTGGCCTCGATCGAACTCGGCCGGATTAATACCGAGGCCGATCCCGGGGAGATCCGCCAGGCGGGCGCGCGGGTGTTCGACGCCGGGCTGGGCTTGACCTTGCACGGGTATCTGCCCGATCTGACGGTGGAAGGCGGCTTTACGGCGCTCTTTCCTCCGCTTGCAGCGCTCGCGGGCCTTCTCGGCCAGAAACAAGCGCGCGCCTTGATGGTGCTGCACAGCTATCGAGGGACCGCCGAAGATGACCCGGCGGTATTCAAGGAACGAAACATCAGCTTTCTACGGCGTCTCACATCGGCTCTGGCACAGGAGCGCATAAACTTACGGGTCGCGGTGGAGGTCACCAGAAATCAGGGCCGCGTCGATCCCAGCACTTCCTACGAGGACTTGCTGGAGGTCCGGGAGCGGGTCGGGTGGGAAGATCTCGGGTTCTGCTGGGATGTCGGGCATACCCAATGGAACGTCGACCGGGGCAAGTTATCGCCGCAAGCCCCGCCCGAATTTGTGCGGAACATTATCCACACGCACCTGCACGACCTAGCTGCGGACGGGCAGACGCACTGGCCGTTGACGGAACGGCGCCTTCCGCTCGGAACGTACCTCAGTGCGCTCAAAGCCGTGGATTACCAGGGGGTCTATAACATCGAATTCTATCCCTCGCGCTGGGCGGCGGTACGGGATGTCAAGGATAGCTATCTGGCGAGCTTGGAGATCGTGAAGGCCTTGGCGGGAGAAGGACGAAAGCGCCCCGTCCTGGACGCGGGTTGACTTTTTTTGCACGATTGTGTTTAGGTTTTGGGCGCAGGATCAAGCCATCGCGGCCGACGGCTAAGCCTCTAAAGTGTGCAACCCCGGTTTTCCCTCTGTTCGAAGAAGACCCTCTCCCCTTCGATTCCCCTCCCCCGCGATCGCGGGGGAGGGGAAAGGGGTGAGGGCGTTCCCTATTTCCCCGGTTCGATCCGGTACGCCTTTCCCTCCCAGACCACGATCACGCGCTCGGCAAAGGAGAGATAGAGCGCCCTGGCGCCCAAGCGCTTCGCGAGGTCAAAGTATGCCTCGGTGAAAGCCTCGATCTTGACGGTTGCCTCTCCCGTCTCATACGCGGCGTCAACCCAGACGCCGTCGCGCAGGTAGAAGGTCTTGTCTCCGAGGTTTTTCACGCGGCCGCCCGTCCATTCCTGGTCGGCGTTGTTCTGGACGGAGGGAGCCGCTTGGAGAGCCTTATTGGCGAGGGCATTGCCCACGGCGCCGCCGCCGGATGCGGGCGCCGCCGCGGCTTCCTGCAGTCTCATGGAGGCGGCGGGCGCGTCCTCGAGCACAAGGAAGGAAGTATACTCGGTGGCGATGCCGAACGCTTTGGCCAGCCGGATGACCTCGTCGATCAGTTCCTTGCCTCCCGGTGTCCCGGCGCCCATCTGGCGCAGCTGATCCAGCAGGTAGCCCACCTTGCGGGCGGCCCAGAGCCGGGCGATGAAGGCATGTTCCAGCCGTTTTTCCGCGGCCGGGAATTCGACCGTGTATTGATAGGACTGTTTCCTGCCGCCGGCCAGCCCGGTCAGGATCAGCGTCGCGCGCCCGGACCCTCCCCGGTAGCGTCCGCTGACGATGAGCTGCTGTCCATGGAAGAGGTCGGGCAGCTCGCGCGGAAAACAGTCGCGCAGCGCGGCGCCGTCGCAGGTGAGCGAGAGATCCGTCAGGACCGGGTGCTGGATCTGCCGATAGAGATTGGCCACCGCGGCCTCGAGATCCTCCCCGGGCCGGACGTAACCCGCCAGGCCGCGGTTGTCGGTCGCGAGTCCGTCCAGGAGCACGGTGTTGACGTCATAACCCACCCCGAAGACGAAGAGGCGCGCCTGGGCCTCCGCGTTGGCCGCCTTGGCGCGGGTACGGATCGCGTCCGGGCGGATCTCGCCCGCCGTGGGCTGTCCGTCGGTGAGGAAGATGACGTAACGCCCCCGTTTTTCGTCCGGAGCCATCTGCCGGAGGGCTTCGCCAAGCGCCGCCTCGATATCCGTGCCGCCGATGGCGGCGAGCGCGTCGACGAGCGCCAGGGCTTTACCGACCTCCGCCGGGTCCGCGGCCACGGGCGCCGGACGAAATGCCTCGACCTGGTCGTTGTAAACGATCAGGTTGAAGCGATCCTCGCGGCCCAGGTTGGGCAGGATCGTGCGCAAGGCTTCCTTGGCCTGGCGCAGTTTATCGCCGGACATGCTGCCCGAACGGTCGAGGACGAAGAGGATCGTCTTTGGCTGCACGGCGCTCTTGGGCAACTCCGCCCGTGGCGAGGCGAGCAGGAGGAAATACCCGTCCTCACCGGTCTCAGGGCGATATGTAAGGACCGTGGCCTCGAAGTCCCTGTCCGTAGAGAGCTGATAGAAAACGGATAGATCCGCGCGCGGGACGACGCCCGTTTCGGCATAGCGCGCCACGATCCGATGGTCGGTGCGCGCCAGGATGGCGAGGGCATGCGTCGGCGAGTAAACGTTGTTGATGGTGCGCGGCGAGGAGAGCATCAGGGTGACGGCCACGCGTTCGAGCGGCCGCGCCGAATATCGCTCGGTCGCCAGGGGGTAGACGAGGTGGCAGAGGTCATTCCGCATCTCGACCACCTGGCGGTAGCGGAGCTTGACGCGCCGCGTCCCGCGGGCCGGGATCGGAAAGACACTGGTGCGAAAGAGCCCGCGCCCGGCGTATTCCAACAGGGCGGGATCCCGGCGTTGCCTCACGATCTGCTCGTACAGCCGCCGGGCCTCGTCGCGGTCATAAAGCTTCGCTTGGAGTTCTTCGCCGTCCATGACGAGGCTGAATTGGTCCACGACCGCGCCCTCGGGCACGGGGAAGAGGTAGGAGACTTCCAGGGGACGGTCGGTAAGGTTGGTGAAAGCCTGGTCGACCTGTACCGCGGCCACGCCGTCGGCGATGTCGATCGCGACGTCGTGGAAGTCCACCCGGTAGGACTGCATCAGGGAAATCTCAGGACGGTCCGGGAGGATGAAGCCGCCCGCCAAGACGGGGGTGGCCGCGGTGAAAACGAATAGAAGAGACAATAGCATCACGACGCTTCGCCGCATGGTGGATCCCTGCCTTTCCTGTCTAGTTTGACGTGAATGGAGAGGGACCGGTTCCGGCGAACGGACGCACCCGAGGCACGCAAAAGTTTGCGCTGAAGGCATGGCTACCGTAACGTCCTGTTATCGATGTATGGCAGGATCCATCAGGCCAAGGGACGAATAGACTACGCGGCTACTTAAACCGGCACGAACTGGGATGGCGGTTTGTGCTTCCTCTGCACCTCTGCGCGGGATATGGGATAGTTCACATCGCTTTCAAAAGAGCTGTGAAAAACCTCATCATCGCAGAATCGATAAAGGCCTTTTCCCCCTCGGTCCCATAAGCGCTGATTTAGGTGAAAAAGGCTGAGATCGGGGTCGGTATCGGCATCGGGGTCGAAGGTTTTTTCGAGGAGATCGAGTATAGCGGTATCGATTTCGATCGCGATACCGATTCCGACCCCGCGGAAACCCGAAGAATGCGTGTTTCTTCGCCTCCCCCGCGCGCGGGTTCGTACTTTTTCACCTCCTGTAGAGTGCGACTTTGGCGCCATCCTGTCCTGGAGAAGGGGAAATAAAGGGAGAGGCTCCATCTTCGAACCATGAGAAAAACGGTTTTTTCATTTCGCCCTTAGAGTTACACCGAAAGGGGACGGAAACAATCATGCCGGAGCGACCGAATATCTTGCTAATCACCTGCGATCAACTGCGGGGTGACAGCCTGGGGTGTTACGGACACCCGAGCGTGGAAACACCCCATCTGGATCAGCTTGCCAACGAGGGCATCCGTTTCACCCGAGCCTATACGGCTTGTCCCAGCTGCATCCCCGCGCGGGCTGGCATCCTTACCGGCATGAGCCAACGCCGCCACGGGAGGGTCGGCTACAAGGACGAGGTCCCCTTCGACTACCCGTATACGCTCCCCGGCGAACTGGCGCGCGCGGGCTATCACACGCAAGGGATCGGCAAGATGCATTTCTACCCCGCCCGGAATCTCTGCGGGTTCCATCACGTCGTGTTGCACGACGGTTACCTGCATTGCGAGCGTAAGGCCAGAAAGAACTACGACCTGGCGGACGACTACCTGATCTGGCTGCGGGAACGGATCGGCAACGACGCGGATCTCATCCTGCACGGGCTGAACGCCAACTCCTGGGTAGCCCGGCCGTGGCCGTACCGGGAGGAACTCCACCCCACCACCTGGGCGACCACCCAGGCGATCGATTTTCTGCGGCGGCGGGACCCCACGAAACCGTTCTTCATGTGGCTCTCATACGTGCGCCCGCACGCGCCCCTGGATCCGCCGCAGGTCTATTTCGACCAGTATATCGGCCAGGACTTCCCCGCGGTGCCGTGTGGAGACTGGGCGGATGGAGAGAGTCCGGCCATGGCGGTCGACAGCCGGGCCGGGATCATCGGCGAACGCCAGCTTCACCGGGCGCGGGCGGCCTATTACGCCCATATCACCCACATTGACCATCAGATCGGGCGGTTAATGGAGTACCTGGGCGAATACGAGGTCAGAGACGACACCATGATCGTGTTCACGTCGGATCACGGTGAGATGCTAGGCGACCACAATCTTTTCCGCAAAGCCCTGCCCTACGAAGGTTCCGCAAGGATCCCCCTTCTGGTGAAGCCGGCCCGGGGTGGCGCCTTTACCGCGGGCGCCACCGTCGATGCTCCCGTGGAACTCCGGGATCTCATGCCCACCATCCTGGAAGCCGCCGGGGTGGCGATCCCGCCCACGGTCGACGGCCTGAGCCTCCTACCCTTCGTCAGGGGGGAGGGCGCCGGCTGGCGGGAGTATATCCACGGGGAACACGCCAACGACCTGGAGGCCAACCACTACATCACCACGGGGAAGGAGAAATACATCTGGTTTTCCGGGGATGGACGCGAGCAATTCTTCGACCTGGCCGAGGATCCCCATGAGTGCCGCAACCTGATTGCCTGCGCCTCCCGGCAAGGAGACGTGCAACGGCTCCGCGGGCTGCTCATCAAGGAACTCGCGGGCCGGGAAGAGGGGTTTACGGACGGGACCAGGCTCATCCCCGGCCGGGCGCCCAAGCGGCTCCTGAATAACGTGGGGGAGCCCTCCCGGAACGGCGGAGGATGGTAAACCGTGCACGCGAACGTGAACGAGTACGTGCACGGAGGAGGACGCCCAATCGATGTGGCGCCTCATAAACCTTGGCGCAGCGGACGATTCCCAACGGCACGAGGCCGCTCGTATCTTGGTGGAGGCACTTGCACATGCTCCCTCCGCTTGGCCGGATCTGTCGTCCGCCATGGCGGAGGTTGCCTTGAACTGGCCACCTGGTGCCTGCTTGAGCCAACCGCCGTCACGAATAATGGAAGAAACAATTGCAGTTGTCGCGAGAGAAGGGCGCCAACTATCGATGGGCACCGATCCGATCGTTGTCGATTATGACGCCATGAGGCTTTTCACATCGAGAGAAGGGGTGGAACTCATAATGCCCGTCGTGCCTTGCCGGCCCAAATGGAAGAGCGCCATGTCCGACCGGGAGAGGTTCAATAACCAGATGCACTACCGGCCGGTCGACCGTTGTTTCAACATGGAGTTCGGTTACTGGGACGAAAACTTCACGGAATGGCCGCTTTTTAAGGAGAACGGCGTGACGAATAACCAGGAGGCCGAGATCTTCTTCAATTTTGACCGGATCAAAATGGTGAAAGGCCCGGTCTGGATGAATCCGCCCTTCCCCGAGACAATCGTGGAGGACAAGGGCGGCACGGTCATCAGGATGAACAAGGACGGGCTGCTCGCCGAGGTGCCGAAGGATGGCCATGGTACGATCCCGCATTTCGTCAAGCCGACGATCGTTACGCCCCGGGACTGGGAAAAATGCCGCGACGAGCGGTTCCGCCGGGACGACCCGGGCCGCCGGGTGGATGTGGAGGCCCTCAAGAAGCAGCATCCCCCGGAGCGGGACTACCCGGTGGGCGTGAGCTGCGGCTCGATGATCGGCAAGATCCGGGATCTGCTGACCTTCGAGGGCTTGGCTTACGCCTGCTACGACTATCCGGCCATGGTCGAGGATATGGTGGAAACCGCCTGCGTGCTCGTGGAGGACTTCCTCGATCAGGTGCTCGGGGAGATCGACTTTGATTACGCCTGCGGTTGGGAGGACATCTGTTTCAAGAACGGCCCCATCGTCTCGGTCCCTTTCTTTCGCGATGTCGTGCTGCCCCGGTACAAGCGGATCAAGGCCAAGCTGCGCGCCGCCGGCATCGACATCTGGTACACGGATTGCGACGGCGACGTGCGGCCACTCCTGCCCCATTTTCTCGAGGGGGGCATCAACTGTCTCTTTCCCTATGAAGTCAACGGCTGCGCCCACCCCGCGGAGCTATTGAATGCCTATGGCCAAGAGCTGCGCATCATGGGCGGCGTGGACAAAATCCAGCTCGGCCAGGGACGTCCGGCCATCAAGGCCTATCTCGAGTCGCTGATCCCCTTGGTCCGGCGCGGGGGGTATATTCCTTTCTGCGACCACCGGTGCCCGCCCAATGTCCATCCGGACGACTACCTCTACTACCTGGATCTCAAGGAGGAGTTATTCGGGATGAAATGAGGGTCGGACGCGTGCATTGAAGCGATGGGGATACCGCGGTTATCCACGCGCCACGCAAGATCTGAACATCCGGATTGCCGCCAGCGAGGCCAACGCCGAGCGTATGGTGGAGGCTTTGCGTGCTTTTGGCTTTGACTCGCCGAGACTGCAAATAGGCCTGTATTCTTCAAACGGGGTATGTGGACATCAACTTCGCTCGGGTGTAAGATAATAATGTGGGAGAGGGTCTGGCTTTTCCCAAGGATTTTGCCGAAGGGATGAAGATAGATGGAAAAGCGTCTGACGATGATCTATTGGAAGGGTGAGCAATTCTGGCTGGGCAAATTAATGGAATACCCGGAGATTATGACCCAGGGAGAGACGGTGGAAGAATTAGAGTCAAACCTAAAAGATGCCTACAAATTGATGGTCATGGATGACGTACCGGGGAATTACCAAACCAAAGAGATTTCCTTATGAAGCGAGAAGACCTGGTCAGACAACTTACCAATCAAGGATGCATACTAACCCGTCATGGCGCCCGACACGATATCTACTTCAACCCCGCCACCGGTCTGAAACAGCCCGTCCCCAGACATGCCGAGATTGACGACGCCCTAGCCAAACATATCAAGAAATACCTTGGCCTGAACTTGCGGTAAAAGATCGCCGTCAGCAGTCTCTTGAATAGCCGGAATTCCTCAGGTACCGGCCCGGTGAACCGCATCCCGCCGCGGTGCTGGATAGGAGTTCGGCGAGGCATCGTTCGACCCGTGCTGCTGATGGGGCCGCTCTACCACCTGCTCGAAGAAGGCGTGCGGGAAGCCATGCGCGTGCTGCGCCCCGGCGGCGTTCTCTTCGCCGCGTTCATCAATAGGCATGCCTTCATCATCGACGCGCTTGTGAAGGACCAGATGTCTCTGATCCGGATGCGCACCGATCGCCTGATGCTGCGGCTAACCGATGGCATCCGGCGCTGCTCCCCGGGAGCTGCTGGCGGCTTTTCGCCGGCCGGGTGGAGCTGGCGGTCTTGGCCGATGAGGTGCTCGATCCCGATCCCACGGTACGGATGAGGGCCATGGGCTTGATGTACAGCTTCAACGAGCCGCTGCACCCGGATACCTTTGCCCGGGGATGGAGCGGGCTGGGCCTGCTCACACGGGTGGCCAACGTGTACAAAGAGGACGGGAGCCTGAAGGAGCCGGGACGAACTAAAAGCCTACGACACCAGCAAGGGTACCATCCGCTTCCAGGCGGATAAACCTCTGCCGGCGGCCTTGGTACAAAAGCTGGTAAAGGTGCGGATCGCGGAGAACGCCAAATGACGCTGGACGAATTCTTCTCGGACTACGAGGAATCCCGCCGCCTTTTCGACGCCCAAGGTCGAATTAATGCGGCAAGACTCGTATAGGGAGCCGATATCATGAGCTTCATCCCATACCGGAGCAATCCGCCGGGGGCCGAATGGCGGGCAAGAGTCAAGGAATATGAGGCCGAGGACTTGGCGCGGTGGGTCTGAGCCGGCCACTCACCCTGACATGCAGCAAGATCGTGGCCAGGACGGCGAGTACGGCGGCGTACCCGAAAGCCGTCATCGCGCCGAGTTTAGCGTAGACCAGGCCGAAGAGGATGCTGGCCGGCAGGGAAGCGAGGCCGATCGTGAAGTGGTACATGCCGACCGCGGTACCGCGCAGGCCCGCGGGTGCCAGATCCACCACCAGCGCCTTCTCGCTTCCCTCGGTAAAACCGTAGTAGAGGGCGTAGAGCGCGAAGAGCGGCCAGGCCTGCCAGGCGCGGTTCATGAGCCCGAATCCCAGGTAGACAAGGGCATAGATGCCCCAGCCCAGCCGGATGAGGCTGCGGCGGCCGACCCGGTCGCTGAGTGACCCCAGCGGCGCGACGGTCAGCGTCTTGAAAGCGTGGAAGAACGCCCAGAGCAAGGGTACCATGGCCAAAGCCATGGTGCCCCTGGCGAACGCGGCGGTCTCGGCCCTGATCACCTCGGCGGCGCGCAGGACTAAGAACATATCCGTGGAGTTGCCGAGGGTAAAGAGCAGGAGACTGGCCAGGTATAACCGATATTCCGCGCTAAAAACGCGCCAAGCCGGCCGGAAAGGCCTTCCCTCCCGCGCGGCGTGCGCGTCACGCAAGCAAAAGAGGATTATGGCCAGGCAGATCAGCCCCGGGACGGCGGAGATAAGGAAGATTGTCCTTAGCAAGGCCTCTTTCCCGGCTTCGCCAAGTCCCGGCTTCTCAAGCACGAAGAGGAGGAAGACCGCGAGCAAGGGACCGGCCACCGCCCCTAGATGGTCCATGCTCCGGTGGAAGCCGAACGCCTTGCCCCGGTATTCCGCCGGCGTGGACTCGGCGATCAGGACGTCGCGCGGCGCGGAGCGGACGCCTTTGCCGATCCGGTCGGCCAAACGGATTGCGACCGGATGCCACCAGGCGGCCGCCAGGCCCGTCAGGGGGCGCACCACGCTGGAGATGCCGTAGCCGATCAGGACGAACGGTTTCTTGCGCTGGATCCGATCGGTCAGCGCACCCGCCCATAATTTGAGTAAAGCCGAGGTTGTCTCGGCCAGGCCCTCCAAGACACCGACGATCAAGGCGACCGAGACACCCCCGCCCACGCTGGCCAGGGAAAGAAAGACGGGCATGAGCGGGAAGATCATCTCGCTGGCCGCATCGGTGAAGAAGGAAACGAGACCGACTAGAACGACATTGCGCGTGATCCCGGCAAAGATGCCGGGCCGGCGGGCGGACGGGATGGGCTCGGCGGCGGACATCGGCTATAGCCCCCCTTGCTCTTGGCGGGTTTTTCGCAGGCTTCGGACGTGCATAGTAGTAATCTTCGTCGGACCCCCCGGTAATCTCCTTCATTATTAATATGGGCTGTAAGTAGCCGAAGGGCTGGGGGGTAAGTGGCTTTCACCAATCGTGGCGACGCTGAAGATCGCAATCCCCATGATCTTTTTTGGATCGAATTCGAAATCCGGGTTTAGGGAAGGAGCGATCCGGGATTGCTTCCCAAGTGCGCATCCCGGACCGCCCCCCTCTTCAGGGCTTACTGGAGCTATTGCGTGATTACTTCGAGGATCGGATCATTGGAGGCGGCTTCCTTGCTGTTGAAATAGACGTTCTTCTTGACCGTCGCGCCTTGCGCCAGAACGATGGTCACGATCTTATCGCCGGCATATTGGCTGTTCACGAAGTTCGTCACGTCGAATGAGTACCAGGCGGCGGCCGCGGGGATGTTCACGCTCGTGACGAGCGTCCCCTTGGCCGGCTTGTTGTTATAGGTGATGCCGGTCTCGGTCCAGGAATCGCCCGTGCAGGTGTATGCGTCCACGGAGGCCGGCGTGCCCTCGATGGACGTGCAGTAAAGTTTCAGGATGGCGCTGGTGACGCTGCCGCCCGTAACGCCGTCGAGGTTGAACTTTAGATAGCCCTCCCTGATGTATGAGGCAGTCTCCGCGCCTTTGACCAGGATATTGGTGGATGTGCCGTTGTTGGCATCGGGGGCCGCGCCGCTGACGAATGAGTCGGCCGCGGGACTGAGATTGAACGTGCTGCCCCCTCCCGGGGTGGGCGTTGGCGTTGATGTCGGTGTCGCCGTTGGTGTCGGCGTCGGGGTAGGCGTCGGGGTCGGGGTGGGTGTTGGGCTCGGCGTCGGCGTTGTGCCGCCGCCCGATCCATAGACCCGGAATTCGTTGATGCTGATCCAGACGCCCGTGTAACCGGAGGCGCCGGTGACGGTCAGCTTGACGTACCGGGCATCGATCGGGGCGAAGGTGTCGACGAGTACCGGACCGCCCTCGGAGTTGCCGAGCCGATTGACGACCTGCGTATAACTGGTGCCGTTGGTGGAGACCTCCACCTTGTATTGGTAAGCGCGGTCGCTGAGCGGACAGACCTCGGTCCGGTTGATGTTGTATGTCGCGCCGAGATCCACCTGCATCCACTGGGGATAGATATCGGCCGACCAGCGGGTCACCAGATCACCATCAACCGCATGGGAAGACTCGTTGCCCACCTGTTCCTTCGAGCAGGTCACCGGCTTGTTCAGCGCCAGGTTGGATCCGTCCGGGGACGGTAACGGCGTGGGTGTCGGAGTTGCGGTGGGCGTGGGTGTCGGCGTCCCCGGCGGCGGTGTAGGCGAAGCCGAGGGCGTGGGCTGAGGCCCTGATGTGACTGTATGGTCGAAAACTACGTTACCGGTCTTGGTGATGCCCCTCATGCGAATGGACGTCGGCGTCGCGTCGAAGATCATGCCGATGTTGTCATCGATGGAGGAGTATAGCGAATAGGGTTTGATACCAAGTACGCCGGCGAGCATCCCCGCGGAGCCCGCGACAATGTGATAGAGGCCGTCCACATAATTGACCTGGAAGATGTGGTCGTGGCCGCCGATCACGAAGTCCACGCCGTTCGGCTCGAAGACCTGGTTGGTCAGATTGATCATATTGGGGTTTTCCATATGGCTGCCGCCGCCGCTGTATGCCGGCACGTGAGTGTAGACGATCTTCCAGGGCTTGTTGGATGCGGCGAGGTCCGCCGCCACCCAGTTGGCCTGGGCGGAACCTACATACCACGGCACAACCGCATTGTCGGAGGTATTCATGCACACAAAGTGTATATCACCGTAATCAAAGGAGAAATAACTCTGATGTCCCGAGGAATTGTTCGGTGCTTCGTTGAAGAACTCGGCGGTCTCGTTCCAATCCTCGTGGTTGCCGGTGGCGTTGGTGTACGGGCACGTGGCGAAGAGCGCCTTGGCGTTGGCCGTGAAAAACTCGCTCTTCCAGGCGGTATAGGCGCCTGGCTCGGCTGTATCGCCGGCGCAGATGATCATGCGCGGGTTGTAAGTCGCCAGGACCCCCGCCAGGGTGTTCCATCTCGCGGCATTGTCGCGGTTGTCGGCCATAAAGGCAAAACGGAAGCTCGTCCCCGGGTTGCAGGCGGTCCAGAACGAGGATTCGGCCGAATATGCCCCCGCGTTCTGGTAGGCCCGGTAAAAGTATCTCGTATTGGCCGTGAGACTGGTCAGCTTGACTTTGTGCATGTACCTGTTGCCGTTCGGTGTGCTCAGCGTGTTATAGCGTGTCGTCGTGGCCGAATTGGTGTATGATCCCGGGCTCGTGCCGTACTGCACCGTCACCGTGGCGGTGGAATCGCACTCCACCAGCACGAAGACGCTGGTGGACGTGACCCCCGCCACCATCGGATTCATATCCGCGACCATGGTCGCCGAAGCGGGCGCGGAAACCGCCAGGAGGGCGGCCAAAGCCACGACCAGGGTGTAAGGTGTCAACCGTTTCATGCTCTTCGTTTACCCCCTTTTGTTACAGTGATATCTCTGAGGACGAGGGCGATCGTACCAGATGACCATTATGGCGATGCTCCCAGAAACGGGACGAAAGGCTTCATCGTCGGAAGGGTCATGCTTGACAAGATGCTTCTCGCCTCCTTTCCAATAGGCTGTGCGCCGGGGAACCATCGGGACGAACCGTTGATGGACGTGTTTGCCATGATGCTTGATTTGTGGCGCAATCACCGTGACAGTGAGTGAGGTTACCGGGGACTCAGCCAATCGGCGAAGGCGAACTGGCGCCCCAGGCCGCCGTTCCCATCGGGGAACAACGGGCCGTAGTTGACCCCATAGGCCTTGTTGACCTGTATGATGGGGACATCCATGCCTTGGTATGGCGGCGGGTAGCCGCCGGCAACATCCTTCATGAACGTGGCGCAGCGAAGCAGCCCCTGGTCGCCGCGCTCGTAGATGTCGGTGTAGCCCGCGTGGTAGAGGAGGCGCGCGGTCAGCATCCAGCCGCCCATCGTCTCCCAGCAATACTGGATGGCGGTGGTATCGAACTGCGGGTAAGGATACGCGGAGCGCGACGCGTCGTCGACGATGCAGCCGCTCTTCTGACCGGACGTTGACGGATTGACCGCCCACCAGTTGTCCGGGTCGTGGGCGTACGTGGCATCCCAGG
>JBLNCE010000107.1:0-2770 GCA_050260415.1 Bacteroidota bacterium
GGGCGGATCGACTTTTTGCACATCGCCGACGACTACGCCACCCAGCGGGGATTGCTCATGAGCCTCGCCATGTGGCGGGAGTTCTTCAGGGAACCCACGCGGCGGCTTGTTGAGATGGCCCGCGCCTTCGGCGCCAAGGTTCTGTTTCACTGCTGCGGCGCGGTTCACGACCTGATCCCGGAGCTGATCGAACTGGGCATCGAGGTGCTGGATCCCGTGCAGACCTCCGCATGCGGCATGGAACCGGCGCGGCTCAAGGAGGAATTCGGCCGCTCCTTGGCTTTCCACGGCGGCGTGAATACCCAGCACACGCTCCCCCACGGCACGGTCGAGGATGTGCGCCGGGAGGTGTTCCTGCTCCGCGAGACGCTGGGCCGCGGGGGAGGGTATATCATGGCGCCCTGCCACCAGCTGCAATCCGACGTGCCGCTCCAAAACATCCTGGCGATGTACGAGGCGGCCCGGGCATGAGACTATCCGCAGCGTCTCCCATCGGTATCCCTCTTTTCCGATGATCGTTCCGTGCCAACGCCGCCCTTTCCTCATGGAGGCTTTCACGTGCGGCGTTTGACTTATCCACCGGGTCACTGATCGCGGGCTTCAGACTCCGCTCACTATGAGCTGTAATCACTACTTATCCAACCGCTTGAGCAAGTAATAGCTCGCCACGCCGACCGCGGCCATCGCTATTACAAAGGCCGGGCAGGCGATCTTCCAGTTGGCCGGGCCGGTCAAGGGCCGCTGAACCTGGCACCGTCCCGGACCCGTCTGCGTATCCCGAATTCCTCCGGCCACGCCCCGACCGGGGCATTGGTCAGCGGATCGCTGAAACACAACCATATTTTAATCACTGCCTCTCAACATAAACTCAACATAGAGCTGGAGGGATTTTGGATCAGCCGCTGAATTTATACCCAAGCCAAAGATGCAGTCTGCCTTTAGGGGCGAATTCGAGAGATGGAACTGCTCTCTGCCAAGCTTGCGCCGCCACGGAAGGATAAGGACGTCATCGACCGGCCGGAGGCAACCTTTATGTGGTCGAGCTAGTTAACAGTACCATCCGGAAGATTACTTTCTAGAACCTACAGAGCCATATGGCAAAAACAGGAGGTAGGATCGATGCGGAAAGGACTCGTGTTTTTCATGCTGTCTTTGGCGGTGATCCTGGCCGGTTGCGGCGGCGGCCCAAAACCGTTTACCACGTCGGTGATCGATCTTTCCCATGACACAGGTACCGGTTACGGTTTCGGTGACGGACCGGCCGCCCACCTCGAAATCAAGAGATGGCAAACCTTCATCGCCACATCCTATCCGGTTGTGACCTCCATTGAGGTGAAGATCCGCAAGATAGGCAGCGGAACCTATTCAGCGGTACGGGCCGAATTATACGAGACCGACGCCTCAGGCAAACCTGACGGCGATCCTCTGGCGTATAGCCTGATCCCTTCCGGCTGGATTCCTGCAGGAGAGGATTTTACGGTGGTGGAGACCGGACTCCTTTATGACGGACTGGAGGCCGGTTCACAATACGCTATCGTACTGACGCAGGAAGTCCTCAACAATGCCCATTACGAATGGTTCGCCCATTACAAGGTGGATGCGTCGCTGCATTTCGGCAAGTTCATCAACGGAGCTTGGGAGGACGAATCAGGCATTGGCGACGGCTGGCTCAAGGTTCACGTGGCCTCCGCCGTGCCGGTGCCCGGCCGGATCTACCTCTACCCCACCATCGAGCATAGTAGCAGTCTGAAAGGCGCCTATCCCGACGCCCGTACCGGGGCCGACGCCATCGCCGCAGCCAACAGGCCGCTCGTCATGGCGGGTAAGATCTGCCACGCCTTTATCTCCATCAGTGCGGCGGACTGCATCGCCAATATGCCGGCCAACTATGGTTTTCCAACCAATATCCCCATTGTCAGCGCAACGGATACGACGAAGGTGATCGCCGACAACTGGGCTGATCTATTGGACGGCACGATCGATCTGACCCTCAACGAAGCGTTCGGCTGGACCGGCCCTTATGGGTGGTGGTCCGGTTCGAAGGCCGATGGGACGTATGATACTGCTAATACCGGTGGTTGGACCAGTTATACATACGGAATGACTGGCAGAACGGATGTTACCACCGACGCCTGGATATATAATGACGGATCGCCGGGGGCAAACAACCATTACGTACTAGGCATCGCGTATTGACGGCCGCTGGCCCCCTCATCAAAGCTTCCGGAGGTTTATCGCATCGCTTTTTCTAAAAGAGCCGTAAAAAAGCTCATTATCCCGCAGAGGCGCTGAGCCGCAGAGAAGTGCGCCGGGAGAATTACCGGGTCAAATCGGTTTGTTTCCCTCTGTTGGTATGATTGTATCAACAAACAAGATCGAGCCAAGAGCAGGGATCAACGGAACCAGCCTGGAACACCGTCTCCGTCTTTTAATACCTCCGCCTCTTTCCCGAGGCGGGGATCCTCATCTCCTCCCGGTACTTGGCCACGGTGCGCCGCGAGACGGCGATACCTTCTTTTTGCAGGGCCGAGGCCAGCTCCTGGTCGCTCAGGGGAGCGGCCGCGCTTTCGTGGGCGATCCTCTCGCCGATCAGGCGCTTGACCCGTCCGGGCGAGGCGGCTCCGCCGTCCGCCGTGCCGAGGCCCGGTCCGAACAGAGCGCTGAAACTGAAAAGCCCGTGGGGCGTGTCAACATACTTGCCTGCCAGGGCGCGGCTGACGGTTGATTCGTGCAGGCCCACCGCCTGCGCCACTTCCCGCAGGGTGAGGGG
>JBLNCE010000108.1:0-11595 GCA_050260415.1 Bacteroidota bacterium
GGGTTGCCGTGGGCATCCTTGCCGAGGTCCTCCTCGGTCAGGGCCTTGACCACCGGATCTTTTTCCCGGATCGCCTGCAGAACGGGATCCGATGGCAGGAGCCGGGCACCCTCGGCCGCCACGATATTGGCGTAACCTTTGCGCTTGTTGATCTCGGCGATGCGCGCGCAGACCCGCCCAAGATCGAGCGGCTTCTCCGGGATCAGGATCACGTCGGCGCCGCCGCCAAGGCCGATCTCCAAGGCGAGCCACCCCGCCTCGCGGCCCATGATCTCCACAATGGAAATGCGCCGGTGGGTCTTGGC
Organism: Bacteroidota bacterium; assembly: GCA_050260415.1. Classification (GTDB taxonomy): domain Bacteria; phylum Bacillota; class UBA4882; order JAAYXC01; family JAAYXC01; genus JBLNCE01. The sequence continues at coordinate 306 of JBLNCE010000108.1, forward strand.
CGACTCGACCGTGCTGCGCACGGCCTGGGCGCCGAAGGCCACGGCGGACTTGAAGCCGAGCATGGTGTCGGTACCCGAGACGTCGTTGTCGATACTTTTCGGTGCGGCGATGGCCGGGATGCCCATGGCCGACAGATGCATGGTGGACTTGATGGTATCGTTGCCGCCCGTGGCCAGGATGGCGTCGATGCCGGCCTTCTTCAGGTTGGCCAAGAGCTTGTCGGGCAGACCGGCCGCTTTGTTCGCCTCGCTCCAGGGGAACAACCGCGAGGATTCAAGGATGGTGCTGGGTTCCTTCTCCAGCCCGACCGCGTCCGCGGCCGTGAGCGGCAGGAGAAAATCCTCGATCCGGTCGGCGCAGGCTCCTTCAAAGGCCCGCTTGATGCCCACGAACTCCAGGCCGTAACCCTCGCTGCCGCGTTTGATGCAGGCGGCCAGGAAAGCGTTGATCCCGGCGCAGTCGCCGCCGCCGGTCATAAAGCCGATGCGCTTCACACAAACCCCTCCGATTCAAGGCAATGTACCAAATGCGATGCAAAGTACGAAGTACGAAGTACTAAACGCGCCGGGTGAGGTCCGCATCAGGATCGGGCTTTTCCCTCCGCTTCCAACAGCAAGCCCGATATCGGCGGTTTCCATGCCGATAAGGCTCCCCAAAGGTCCTGTTTCGTACTTAGTCCTTAGTCCTTAGTACTTAGTACTTAAAACCTACTTCTTCCTCGCCAAAACCTTCTCCACGGCTTTCACGATATCCTCGACCGTCAGCCCGTATTCGCGCATGAGCGCCGCCGGCGATCCGGACTGGCCGAAGCGATCCTGCAGGCCGAGGCATTCCATGGGCACCGGGTGGTGTTTGACCACCACTTCCGCCACGGCGCTGCCGAGGCCGCCGATCACCGTATGCTCCTCCGCCGTGACGATGGCCCCGGTCTCCTTGGCGGCCGCCGTAATCTCCGCCTCGTCGATCGGCTTGAGCGTCGAAATATTGATTACGCGCACCTGTTTGCCGGCCGCCGCCAATTGTTCGGCGGCCTGCAGGGCGATGGGGGTCATGACGCCGTTGGCGATGATGGCGACATCCCGGCCTTCGCGCAGACGGTCCGCCTTGCCGATGATGAATTTGCGGTCGGGCGGGAAGATCACGGGCATCGGCTCGCGGCCGAATCTCAAGTAGACGGGGCCCTCATACTCCGCGGCCGCGTATACCGCCGCTTCGGCATCGGCCGCGTCGGCGGGCGCGATGACCGTCATGCCCGGGATCGAGCGCATGAGCGCCAGATCCTCGATGGCCTGGTGCGAGCCGCCATCCTCGCCCACCGTGATGCCGGCGTGCGTGGCGGCGATCTTCACGTTCAGATGCGGGTAGCCGATGGAGTTGCGGATCTGTTCAAAGCAGCGACCGGAAGCAAAGACGGCGAAACTGCTGAAGAACGGGATCTTGCCGCAGGTGGCGAGACCGGCGGCCGTGGCCGCCATGTCCGCCTCGGCGATGCCCATCTGGATGAACCGCCCGGGGAATTCCTTGGCGAAGCCGGCCGTCTTGGTGGATTTGGAGAGGTCGGCGTCGAGCACGACCACATTGGGATTTCTCTTGCCCAGCTCGACCAGGGCTTTGCCGTAGGCGTCCCTGGTGGCGACCTTGTCTGCCATAATCTAGCCCCCTATGCCCCTCCGTTTTATGTGAAGGAGCCGTTTATCGCATGATGAAATATGTGGTGTTTACGCATCCGGCGGGCGCATCGCCGCTGCGCCCCTACATATCGTTGTTTGCTCTTGCCTCATACCTCATGCCTCTTGCCTCTTGCCTCTTGCCCGCTCTCAAAACCCCAATTCCGCCAGGGCTTTTTGCGCGTCTTCCTGCTTGGGCGCGGCTCCGTGCCAGCCGGCCTGGTTTTCCATGAAGGAGACGCCCTTGCCCTTTATCGTATGGGCGATAATCATCGTCGGCTTGTCCTTCGTGGCCTGAGCCTCGGTGATGGCCTGGTCGATCCCGTCAAGATCGTGCCCGTCGATCTCGATGACATGCCACCCGAAGGCCTTGAACCTGCCGGCCGGGTCGGTATTCGACTTGACGTCCTCGATCTTGCCGTCGATCTGCAGATGGTTATAGTCCAGGAAGGCGGTGAGGTTGTCCAGCTTGTAATGGACCGAGGTCATGGCGGCCTCCCAGACCTGGCCCTCCTCGATCTCGCCGTCGCCGAGCAGGACGTAGACACGGTAATCCTTCTGGTCGAGCTTGGCCGCGATCGCCATGCCGTTGGCCACCGAGAGCCCCTGTCCCAGGGAACCCGTGGACATCTCCACGCCCGGGCATTTGCGCATATCGGGGTGCCCCTGCAGGATGCTGCCGAACTGACGTAAGGTCATGACCTGCTCCGCGGGGAAGAAGCCAGCCTCCGCCAGCGTGCCGTAGAGCACCGGCGCGGCGTGACCCTTGGAGAGGACGAACCGATCGCGGTCCGGGCGGTTCGGATTCTTCGGATCGATGCGCATGCGTTTGAAATACAGGACGGAGAGGATATCCGCCGCGGACAGGGATCCGCCCGGATGCCCCGACCCGGCGCTGGCCAGCATGCGGATGATATGACCGCGGATATGCCGTGCCCGCTCCGCCAGGGCGCTACGTTCTTCGTTGGTCATGCATTTCACTCCTTGTTTGGGTTGATCGGCTCCACCGCCGGGGAAAGGCCGGGGCGGGGGAGGTAGGGAAAGGCTTGTGGCGAACAAAACCTCGCGACCCCAATTACCGCCGATCTAGCTGTTTGTTCTACACACCGGGGGAGAATCCTGCCGGGAGAGCCGTAAATCCCCATTAACCCGGATTTCGAAAAATGACCATCCCGATTGTATTAGGAAAAATCAATAAGGACAGAGGAAAGCCGTCCTGGTTTTCTCTGTCCTTGCCCCTGAGAGAATCCCCGGCGTTGGCGGCCGCAGCCATGGGTTACACCTTGAGTGGCCGCGCAGGTCCAGGACCATCAGTCGCCCTCGGGGGATATGAAGCCTAAACCGGGTAGCGGCCGTGATCGAGCGCGGCTCGATAGAGTTTGTCCAGGCGCTCGGGCGTAATATCCGGCTGAATATTGTGCGTGGGCGCAAAGACATAACCCCCGCCGGGCGCCAAAATCTCAAGTGTCCGTTTGATTTCCGTCTCAATCGCATCCAGACTTGCATTTGGAAGGACCTGTTGCACATCGATCCCGCCGCCCCAAAAACATAACTCCCGGCCGAACTCCTCCTTCAATCTGACGATATCCATCTTGGCCGCATTTCGTTGCAGGGGATTTAGGATATCCACCCCGACTTCAATTAGATCGGGGATGATATCGTAGATTGCCCCGCAAGAATGCATGAACACCTTGGCCTTGGTCTTGGCATGAATGAAATCATAGATGCGGCGGTGACATGGTTTTATGAAGCGGCGGTACATCTCCGGGGAGATGATGAGGCTGGTTTGCATGCCAAGATCATCGCCTTGACAGACCACCTGCACATAATCCCCAACCGCGTCAAGATACTGATCCCATAAAGCGAGGCTGGTTTCGGTGATCTTATCCAGCAATGCCGTCGCAAAGTGGGGGTCAAGGTACAGATCGGTCAGGAATTGTTCATAGCCGCGGAGTTTGACGGCTAATTCGAACGGCCCGCGTTCGATGATGTCCGCGACGATGGCAAAATCCGTGTTTTCATAGAGAGCTTTCGCCTCTTCGCGTAAACCGTTCACCCGCTCTTTGTCGTATAGATCGGGCCAGGTCGACAAATTGGCCAAGTCAGAGGCCGTACAGTCAATCAATGGCGCGGCGACCGGACAATAGTCGTAGATGCCTTTCTTCCAAAGGATACCATACTCGTCATAGAAACTGCCATCAGGCAACTCCTTGGCCACGAACCCCCGTGGCGACTCCTTCATGGCGACGGTGCGAAAATCCGCCTGATAGTGCCCTAAGATCATCTCGTTCGGATAGACAATGCCCTGATGGAGATGGGAGACCCTCGGGTGAACGTCTTTTATTCCCAAGTACGCTTGGAGATTATCGTAAGCGGCAAAAGTTATGCTGGTAACAGTGGTTGATGCCAGATCAATCGGAACTCTGTCCGGTTCTTGATGATTAAGTGCCAGTAATACTCTTTCTCGAGAATTCATTTTTTGCGTCTCCGTCCTTCTGAGTTGGCATGGATGAGCGGGCGCGGCTTCCGGGCATGCTCCGTCTCCCCTGCGTGCCCGGGGTAACGGAGGAGCGGAGGCGCTTTACCTGATCATCAAGATTTCATGATTGACCAGATTCGCCGGCCTCCTCCCCTCGAGTCCGGCCAGGAGATTGTCCACGGCCATGACCGCCATCTTGCTCCGCGTTTCCAAGGTGGCGCTGGCGATATGGGGCGCCAGCACGGCCCGTTCGCATGCGGCCAGGCCTGGGGCCAGGGCGGGTTCGTCCTCGTAGACATCGAGTCCCGCGCCCGCGATCCAGCCCTCTTGCAGGGCTTTGACCAGTGCCCGCTCATCGACGACCGGACCGCGCGACGTATTTATAAGGACCGCCGTATTTTTCATCGCGCGCAGGGCGGCTTCGTCGATCAGATGCCTGGTCTCCGGGAGAAGGGGGACATGAATGGAGACAAAATCAGACTTGGCCAGAAGTTCGGGCAAGGGGAGGTAAGTCACGCCGAGCTCGGCTTCGGCCGCCGGGCTTCGCCGGGTGATGTCGAAATAGACGACATTCATCTCGAAGCCGCGGGCGGGCTTGACCATCGCTTCGCCGATGCGGCCAAGGCCGACGAGGCCCAACGTCTTGCGGCGGATATCCATCCCGAGCAGCATGGTCGGACTCCAACCCGTGAAGCCCCCCGATCTGGTCAAACGATCGCCCTCGACAACCCGCCTTGCGGCGGCAAACAGCAACGTCCATGCCATATCCGCCGTGGCCTCGGTCAGCACGCCGGGGGTGTTGGTGACCATGATGCGGCGCCGGGTGGCCTCCGTCACGTCGATGTTATTAAAACCCACCGCGTAGTTGCTGATGACCTTGAGTTCCGGGCCGGCAGCCTCCATGACGGCCGCGTCGATGGTGTCGGTCAATAAGCAAAGTAGGCCGTCGGCACCTCTTACACCGTCTAGGAGTTCCTCTCTGGTAAGGACCCGGTCCTCTTCGTTGACCGCCAATACGTAGTCCGCCTTGAGCGCGTCGAGCGCCGTCCCCGGCAGCCTGCGGGTGACAAAGATGCGCGGCATGTCGCTACCTCCAACCTCAAGTGCTGAGCGGCTCTTATCGGGGTCGGATCGGAATCGCCATCGGAATCGAGCTCAAACCTTCGACCCCGATACCGGCCCCGATATCCTCCCAAGCATCAATCGACGATCTTGGTCGTCCTCACGACCCCCGGGTCCGTGAACAAATCCAGGATATCCCGCACGCAGGTGGAAAAGGAATACATGACCGCCCCGTCGCTTCCCGCCCGGAGCCAGTGCTTGACGCCCGGCGCCAATGTGATCTGGTCTCCCGGCCGGAGTACCGACTCGTGCCTGACGGTGTAATACGCCTCTTTACCTTGGGGAATGCGTCCCCGGTCAACCGTTTCCTCACCCGGGATATTCAAATAAACCGTCCCGTCCACGACCCGGATCGTTTCTTCCTTGCCCGGGTCGTCCCCCACGGACGGGTGCCAGTGCTCGGGCAGGGTCTGTTCGGGAAAGAGGGCGATAACCTTGGCGCTCACCCTGTCCGTGGCAAAGAAGGTCAGGATCTGCGCGCCTTCCCTGGCCAAGTCGCTCAAGCCGAAATCAGCCACCTGGATGGCCTCTTCCTCGGCTGGCGTAATCCTGATGCCGGCGCGCTTGATCGACTGCGCCGCCCTCTCTTGTGCACGTGTGTATTCTTCTCTGGTTAACATGGTACCTCCTGATAACCGCCACATTCCGGCATAAGCCCGTTCCCCGCGCGGCGCGCGACCAGCGACGAGCGGCGCTATCGCAACAGCCCCAGCATTTGCCTGGCCTCGGCCGGTGTCGCCACCGCCAGCCCCATGGTCTCGATCAGCGCCACCGTTCTTTCCACGAGTTCCACGTTGGACTTGGCCACCCGGCCCGGCGCCAGGTAAATGCCGTCTTCGTAACCGACTCTGACAAAGGTCGCGCCCATACCCGCCGCGGCGGCCAGCAGGGAAAGATCGTTCATGCCGTGGTGGATCAGGCCCCAGGTCGAACCGGGGGGGATCATCCCGCTGAGATATTGCAGATGGTAGGCGCTCGGCGGCAGTGCTCCATGGAAGCCGAGGCAGAAGGCGAAATTGAACGGCGGGGCGAGATGCCCTTCCCCGGCCAGGATCATGACGTTGTTGATCATACCGGCCTCGAAGATCTCCAGTTCGGGCCGGACGCCGGTCTCCCGCATCCGCTTGGCCCAGTACCGGATGTCCGGGAGGGTGTTGATGTACACCCCGTCGTCGAAGTTGGCGGAACCCATGTTCAGGCTCCCCACCTCGACCCGGGGATCGTTCAGCGAGACGCACCGCTGTGCCAGGGTCAGTTCCGAGACCCCGCCGGTCGAGCCCTGGATGATGATATCGGAGTCCTTCGCGATCAGATCCAGGGTCCGGGTAAAGCCGGTGAGATCCTCGGTCGGCCGGCCCTCTTCGTCCCGCACGTGGAGGTGGACCATGCCGGCGCCCGCCCGTGCGCACGCGATTACCTCTTGGGATACTTCCTCGGGGGACAGGGGGTTTTTAATCTTCGGTTCCGGCGCCAGGGCGACGGGGGCCACGGCCACGATTATCCGGCGCACTTCGGTTCCCTCCTGATGGTTATTTCCTGCTCGATCATCTTGTCCCAGTCGCTGATCTGCGCCGTCTGAACTTTGTCCAGATGCAGGCTGACGCCGGCATTATTGACACGGACGCCGTAATCGCGGCGGTGTGCCTCCGCCAGATCGCGCAGGCGATCCAGCCGGCGCGCGCAGAGCATCGGATCCGCGCCTTGCGCCGCGCATTGTCCGGCGCAGGCCCGGCCGATCCCTGAACTTGCCCCGGTGACCAGGACAATCTTGTTCGCCAGGGAATACACCTCGATCGCCCTCTCACACGGCAGTCCTTTTTTTCGGTTCCTCTTACCCGATCTCTCATTAAGACCGCAGATCTTATCTCCCCCGCCAGGCCGGGGGCCGCTTTTCCTCACGCGCCGTCAGGGCTTCCGCGGCGTCTTCCGATTTCAGCAGGGCGACGAGGGTGTCAAGACCCGCGTCCAATTGCCTTTCATAGGGCAGGGCGTCGGCCTGGGCGTAAAGCTTTTTACAGAGCGCCAAGGCCGTAGGGTTGTTCGCGGCCAGACGGCCCGCGATCGCGCGCGCCAGATCCAGGACCTCGCTCTGCGGGCAGACCCAGTTGATGAGACCTATCTCCTGGGCGCGCGCGGCGCTCACGGATTCCCCCAGGAGCGCCATCTCCAGGCAACCCTTGCGGGCGCGGAGCCGCCGCACGCCGGTCAAAGCCATCATCGGCGCCAACCCGGACTTGATCTCGGGCACGCCGAAGGATGCATCCTCCGAGGCGACCGCCAGGTCGCAGGCCTCCACCAGGCTCATGCCGCCGCCCAGGGCGTCCCCCTGCACGGCGGCGATGACGGGCTTGACCAGCCTGACAATGGTGGTGTGCAACTTAATGAAGCTCCCGCCGAAACGGCGGATTTCCATGGCGCTTTTTCCCCGGTAATCACCCAGTTCACCGCCGCCGCAGAAGACTTCGCCACGGGCCGTGAGGATTACCGCGCCGCACCCGGGATCGGCCTCGGCCTCCCTAAGGGCATCGGCCAGCGCGTCCATGCATTGTATATTGAGTTTGTTCCCCGCCTCCGGGCGGTTGAGGGTCAGGATCGCGATCCGATCCTGCGTCTCCCTTAGAATTGTCTGGGTTGCCATGGCCATCTCCTTGAGGAAGAAGTAGGCACGAGGCTGAGCGCAATAACCTGCTTTCACGGTTATGGCGAATGCCACAGCTATGCGGCTATCTGTCTTCCACGGCAGGAATCGATCATTCCGCCAGCCTCTTACTTTGTGCCCCTTGCCTGCCTTTGCCTTACGTTTCCGCGCGTTTCACTTTGAAAAGGGCCCGCTTCAACTTGCCGAAGACACCGAGTTGGGCCAGGATTAACATCACCGTCGCCAGGACCAGGACCAGGCTCACGGGGCGGGTCACGAAGATGGACGGATCCCCGTGCGAGGCCTGGAGCGCCCGGCGAAAACTGGCGTCGACCATCGGGCCGAGGATGAGCCCCAAGACCAACGGGGCCGGGGGGTATTTGCCCGCCCGGAAGACCAGGCCGAGGAGACCCGTGGCGAAAACCAGGATCAGATCCAGAAAACGGAGATCGAGGGAGTAAGCCCCGACCGCGCATAGCACGGCCACGATCGGCATGATGATGGCGTTCTTGATCTGAAGGATCTTGCCCATCGGCTTGGCGATCAGCATGCTCAGCGCCCACATGATCGCGGTCGCCACGACCAGCCAGGCTACCACCTGATAGATAAAGGCGGGAAACTCGAAGGTCAGCATGGGGCCAGGCCGGATGCCGTGGATCAGGAAGGCCCCCAACAGAACGGCGGCCGGAGGGCTGCCGGGGATACCGAGCGAGAGCAGTGGGATCATCGCCCCGCCAATGCAGGCATTGTCCGCTGTCTCGGCGGCGATGAGACCCTCATAGGAGCCCTTGCCATATTCCTCCGGATGCTTGCTCGTTCTCTTGGCCACACCGTAGGAGACCCAGGAGGCGACGTCCTCGCCGACGCCAGGAATGATGCCGATGCCGACGCCGATCAGGCCCGCACGCAGGGAGGTCCAGAGATTCCGGAAGACCTTGGTGAAGTCCGTCTTGGTCTTGTCCAGCTTGGCCACGAGGACGTCCTGCTCGCTGGTGAGGGCCTCGACCACCTGCGGGATACCGAAAAAGCCGATCATCATCGGGATGAAAGGCAGGCCACCCAGGAGTTCGGATGAGCCGAAGGCAAATCGCTGGTAGCCGTGGAGTTCCTCGATGCCCACGAGGCCGAAGGCCAGCCCGAGAATGCCGGCCACCCAGCCTTTCATCGGGAGATCCGCTCCGGTCATGGTGTACGGCGACATCTGAATTAAGAAAACCTCCGGGACCGGCAGGGCACCTTCGAGACCAGTCGGGACGGGGGTTTTTCCGATCAAGAAACACCTGTTCGGCTCTGTGCCAAAATGCAAATGACCTTCCCGGATCGGCTCGCCGCGCCCTGTTTTGTTTCCATCTCGCTCGCCGCGTCTCGATCCCTGATAAAGTCATTTGATCCGCTTTCGACGACCATTTGAGATGTCGTAAAACCGCCTGTGAAATTTCCAATTTCCGCCGAAAGAAAGATGGTGAGAAAGATGGTCGCCGAAATCATATTCAAACCCTGATGAACACTGCGTTTCAGCGAATCACACAGGTTACATAAGATGCCGCGAGAAAGATGGCAAATGCGCGTTCGACAAAAGCAAACCTAAAGCTAAATTGATTATCCAGGATTTGTAATTCCAGTCAAGCCAACTTAGTTGCGCTCGATTCTGTCAGACTTTTTTTAAGTTCCTCAATCATAGGGAAAGTCATATTGAACTGGACCTTAAACCATGTTTTCAGTTCAGGTGATGAATTTCCCCAGAAAAGCACTATCCCTTGCAATATCTCATTCAGGTTTTGATCGATTTCTCCGGCTTCAATCTCTCCTAGCGTATGTCTGATAAGAATATCTCCATATTTTCGCCGACATATTGCCATTGCTTGCTCAACATTGTATTTATCTAATACTGTTTCCAGCGCGACCGGGAATCCCGGCGCCGCCCCCTTCATCGCCCCCACGAGCTGCCCGGCGATCCAGTTTATCCCCTCTTCGTCGAGGGGGAGCCCTTCCCCTTTCAGCAGCCATTCCGCGTTGGCCTTGACCGCGTGATGGAAGAGCTTCGCGTCCTCTTCCGTCATTTCCACCTTGCCGCTTTCCAGCCTCGCGATGTATTCTTCTTCCTTATGCATCTGCCTGGCGAAATCCTTCCGCGTCAGGCCATATCCCGCCCGCAGGTACCTAATCCGCTTGGCCGGCGTGGTCAGGTCTTCCATGCGCGCCGCCGCCGGCCCTATTGCCCGCAGGAAATACGCCGCCCGGTTGGCCGGGTCGTGCATCGGAGGTTCGCCAGTGGTCAACCAGTCGAATGAAACGCAGAAGACACAGGCGATCAAGGCGAGCAGAGATTCCGATGGGTTTGCTTTTTCTGTTTCCACAGTCGATATATGGTTTCGCGAAACATGTAATCGTGAAGCAAACTCTTCTTGTGTGAGCCCAAGAATCTCTTGACGTAACCAGCATATACGCTGGCCAATTGTCTCGGGCATGTTCTACCCTCCCCTTATATTGACAAGCGGTTTCCATTGAGTTACAATGTCTGTGTTAGACGCAATCATATAGACTAAAGTCTATCCCGATGCGGAAAGGAGGTGATATAGTGAACCTTTCATTAGCCAAGAGCGAGCCCTTCAGCGGCGTGACCTGCGACTTCTATCGCGGCGATGACGACATCTGGATGACCCGCGAGCAAATTGGTTTAGCGCTTGAGTACGAGAATCCGGAGGAGTCAATCAAGACCATCCACTCTCGGCACCGTGATCGGTTGGATCGTTTCTCAAGGGGTCTCAAATTGATACGGGTTGAAGGTGGCCGCCAGGTCGAGCGCGAGGTGACCATCTACACCACCAAAGGCGTCTACGAGATCTGCCGTTGGAGCCGCCAGCCAAAGGCCAATGAGTTCATGGACTTCGTTTGGAACGTTATGGAATCTCTCAGGACTGGACGCATCTTCAACGAGGAGCAAGTACTTCAGCTCCTTGATGGCCTTAACAAGCGTCTAGCTACCATCGAGGCCAAGCTGGACGCCGCGCCGCCATCGCACCGTGGGCTGCAGTTACTTCTCCCACCCCCAGAGGAACCGGCTGGGAGAATACTACGAAAGCACTATGCGGTGGAGCAACTCCCCGCAGATCTGCGCGCCATGGCGGATCGGGCCATCGAAGACGGCGTCTACTACCGCGACATCGAAGCCATGCTCGCGGCCAAAGGGCACAAAATCGGCAAATCGTCTATCGCTCGTTACGGCAAGAAGCACCTGGAGGAATGCCGCAAGAACAAGGCGATGGCCGCCCAGGTGTACGCGATCGTTCCGGCGGAGCGCCGCTAACGCCCCGCCCCCCATCAACATTTTTAAATGTTAACGGGAAATATCTCGGCAAACACATATAGGCGCCCGAGCGGGT
>JBLNCE010000109.1:0-7247 GCA_050260415.1 Bacteroidota bacterium
AGGAAGGCATAGGTGATATCGGCCAGGAGATTGCCGGCGATCACCAGCACGGCGGTGATCATAACAATGCCCATGACGATCGGATAATTACGCGCCATGACGGCGGTGAACAAAAGGCGCCCCATTCCCGGCCAGGCGAAGATGCTTTCGGTGATGACCGCGCCGCCGAAAAAGGCCGGCAATTCCAGCCCCATGATGGTCACCACGGGAATGAGCGCGTTCTTGAGGGCGTGTTTGAAGATCACGGTCTTCTCGGTCAAACCCTTTGCCCGGGCCGTTCGGATATAGTCCTGACCGAGCACGTCGAGCATGGAGGAGCGTACATACCGGCTCCAGCCGGCGATGCTGACCAGACCCAGCACAAAGGCGGGCATGAGGATGTATCGCAACCGATCGAGCAAATTGAAGCCCATCCCGATCGTGAACTGTCCGCCTGAGGGAAGCCAGCGGAGATAGACGGCGAAGACCATCTGCGCCATGAGGCCGAACCAAAAGGTGGGGATGGAGACGCCGAAAAGGGAGCCGGTGGTGACGAACCAATCAAGGAAGGAATACCGTTTGATGGCCGAGATGATGCCGAGCGGCACGGCCAAGCAGAACGAGATGAGGAACGAAAGCATCATGAGTTGCAGCGTGGCCCAGAGCCGATCGTAGATCTCTTCGAGGACAGGCCGCCCGGAGGTAAAGGAACGGCCCCAATTGCCGGTAACCATGCCCCAGGCCCAGCGCCCGTATTGCTCGTACCAGGGCCGATCGAGGCCCAGGCTGCTGACGATCCTGGCCCGATCGGCGGCGGTGATACGGGGGTTCTCTGCATAGAGCGACGCGGCGTCACCCGGCGCCAGGAGCATGATGATATAGGTAAGGAATGAGAGCAGGATGAGCAGTGGAATCGCCTGTATGAGCCGGCGTAGAACGAACTTGGCCACGTCAAGGACCTCCCGGCACGCGCGGATAACCACGCAAGCCCCAAGTCATCCATCCGAGAAGTCAGGGTGAGCGGAACCGGAACGGTCCCGCTCACCGCCATTCACGCAAAGGGGGTTCCGGCTAGCGCGACCAATACCACTCGTAGCAGTTCCACATGAACGTGGCGGTGGTCGGGTTGGACCTGAAGTTCTCCAGCCCTTCCTTGATGCCGTCCACGTCGACGTAGAAATTCACGAAGATATAGGGCACGTCCTCGGCCAGGATCTCCTGCATGCGATGGTAGATCTTCTTCCGCGCCTCGATGTTATCCGTGGCCAGGCCGTCCTCCATCAACTTATCCATCTCGGGATTCCTGTAGCCCACGTAGTTCTGGCCTTCCTGATTTTCCTTGCTCGGGATCTGGCTGGAGTGCCAGAGCGACTTGGAATCGGGATCCGCGTCGGAGATCCAAGCGATCATGAGGCAGTCGAACTTCCGGTTGTCCATGATGTCGCCGGTCAGCGTGGCAAAGTCGATGAATTTGGGTACGAGATCCACACCGATCTTCTTCCACTCCTCCTGGCAGATTACCCCGACCTGCTCGCGGGTCTTGTTGCCGGCGTTGGTGTGGAAGGTCAACTGCAGCTTCCGGCCGTTCTTGTAACGATAACCGTCGTTACCCATGACCCAACCGGCCTCGTCCAGGAGTTTCTTGGCCTTTTCCGGATCGTAGTGCGGTTTGGCCACGTTTTTGTTATAAGCCCAGGAAATCGGGGGCAGGTTGGAATATGCCGGATAGCCGACGTTCTCCAGTACCGTCTCCACAATCATCTCCCGCGGGTACGCGTAGTCCAAAGCCTGCCGGACGCGTTTGTCGGCCAGAATCGGGTGCGGCTTGGAGAGGTCGTTCGGGTCGTTCATGTTGAGCTCGATATGATTATAGATGTACGCCGGGATCTTGAAGACCTTGATGCCGGGGATCCTGACGGCCTCGTTGTACCGGTTGGCCTGGATACCGCGGTAGACGTCGATCTCCCCCGTCTTGAGCTGGTTCAGCATGGCATTGCTGTCGGGGATAATCTTCCAGATAATCTTATCCAGATACGGCTGACCAGCGCGGAAGTAGTTGGGGTTCCGGGCGACCATGATGTAGTTGTCCGCCACCCATTCCTTGAGTATGAACGGGCCGCTGCCGATCGGATTGCGCGAGAACTTGCCGCCTTTCTCCATGTGGTTGGGGGCGTTCTTGGCCTTGTTCTCGGCGATTTCCTTTTCCAGGATGTGCTTGGGCACGATTGCCTTATCAGCCCAGAGGAGATCGTATCTAGCGTAGACCTTCTTCAGGGTTATGCTGAAATGATACTTGTCGTAGGTCTTGTACGTCTTGCCGTCCTTGCCCTTGTAGGTGATGGTCGGGATGTCGAACGACTTGATTTCATCAAAACCGCTGCGGGTAGGCACGGGAATCTTGGGATTCATGTGGCACTCCCAGGTGAACTTGACGTCCTGGGAATCAAGTTCGTGGCCGTCGGAGAATTTGACGCCCTTCCGGAGTTCGTAGTAGTAAGTCAGCCCTTTCTTGGTCGGCATCTTGGTGAGTAGATCCGGCACGAAGTCCGTATCCTGGTCCGTGCGATACAAGGAACTGAACACGGCCTGCAAGACTTCGCGCTCGGAATTACTTTCGGAAAGAATCGGGTTTAGGGTCTCGTTATCGCCGAAGAGCCCGATCACGACCGTACCACCTCTCCTCGGCGCCGCCATGGCCGTGGAGAAGAGCGCGGCCACCAAGGCGAGCATAACGAAAACGACCAGGGATCTCTTCATGCGCTAGACCTCCTCGATGATAGTTGGGAGCATCGGTCCAGAAGAGAGTGTGTTCTCACTTCCCTTCTCGCGACGTCCGCGTGTTCTTGCCGGACGCGAACCCATGTCGGCAATAATCGTGCCGCGCAACATAGTCGGACCTGACCGCTTGCCGTCGGAAAAGGGGGCGATTCTGGGGTGAAACCTATTGCCGGACGAATCCCGGTCTACCCGCGTAGCCGGTGGCGTTGCACGGAATGCGCTAAATGTAAGTAATTCAACACCACGCAGTGAAATCCTTCAAGTTTCGGTTGGTACAATCCTGGTGTACCGGGTGATTGCGCCATTATACAGTAAAAGGAGCGTCATCCTGCGCGCTCCTTTATAATTAGTCATTTTTTTGTTATGAAAATGTATCACTCGCCGTCGTCAAGTTTGATGACGATCCCCCCGACAGCCGCCGCGAAAAAGTTGTAGAGCAATGCAATCACCGCGCCGGCGGTTCCCACTATCAGTCCGTAGAATACGCTCATCAGAACGGCCCCCACGACTCCCGCGCCCGCGCCAAGGGCGTTCGTAAACGTGCCGAGCTCGATCCCGAGATCCTTGACGGTATAACCCACGATCAACAGAGCCGCGCTGGCGATGAGACCGACCACGAAACCCACGCATACGTTGAACTTGAATACCGAACCCGCCCCGATGCGTTTAATCCTGTATGATTTCATCTCAAAGCCCCCCCGCCAAAGTTAATCCTAGAAAATATATATGGCGCCGGGTCCAAAAACCTGACGCCATTGTGGACATAATTCGTGGGCGCAGCCATGTGCCCCACGCCCCATTGTCTTTCCTTTGCCGGAGCGCATCGCGGTTGCGCCCCTACATTGCCGTCCTTCGCCGGGGCTTTTTATTTTGCCTTTTGCCTTTTGCCTTTTGCCTATTGCCTACGACCTGCACTTCTCCAGCTTTTCCCGGAGCACTTGGTTGATTAGGCTGGGATTGGCCCGCCCACCCGTGGCTTTCATGACCTGGCCGACGAGGAATCCCAAGGCTTTGTCCTTGCCAGCCAAGAAGTCCTGCACGGATGAAGGGTTGGCGCTAATGGCCTCCGCGGCGAGCCGGTCAAGTTCGTCGCGGTCACTTATCTGCAGCAGACCGCGATTCTTTACGACCTCTTCCGCCCGCGCGCCCGTGGCGAACATCTCTTCGAAGACGGCCTTGGCGATCTTGCCGCTGATCGTTCCGTTGTCGATCAGACGCAAGAGGCCGACCAGATGCGCGGGTGTCAGACGGAGATCGGTAAACTCCACCCGGTTGGCGTTCATGAGACGGGCCAGCTCACCCATGAGCCAATTGCTGACGGTCTTTGCCTCGCCGTATTGCGCGACCGCGGCCTCGAAGAAATCAGCCATCTCCTTGCCGGCGCTGATCAGGTCCGCGTCGTAGATCGGCAAACCCCAATCCTGGATATAGCGGCGGCGGCGCGAATCAGGCATCTCCGGAAGCTCGGCGCGCAGTTCGTCGAGCCATGCCTGCTCGGGCACGAGCGGAGCGAGGTCCGGCTCCGGGAAGTAGCGGTAATCGTTGGCTTCCTCCTTGTGACGCATGAAAACCGTCGTCCCGTTCGCTTCGTCCCAGGCACGCGTCTCCTTGCGGGTCAAGGGGGAACCCTGCCGCGCCATCTCGATCTGACGCGCCGCCTCATACTCCAGGGCTGCCTGAACGGCGCGAAAGGAGTTCATATTCTTGATCTCGGCCAGGACGCCCAGTTCCTTTTCTCCCACCGGCCGGACAGAGATATTGGCGTCGCAGCGCAGCGAGCCTTCCTCCATCTTGCAGTCGGAAACGCCCGTATAGAGCAGCAGCGTGCGTAGCTTTTCGAGATAGAGGCGGGCTTCGACCGGCGAACGCAGGTCGGGGCGGCTCACGATCTCGATGAGCGGTATGCCGCAACGGTTATAGTCCAGGAGGGAATAATGCGACCCGAGAATACCGGCCGCGGAATGCACCGACTTGCCGGTCTCCTCCTCGAGGTGGACCCTGATGATGCCGATGCGCTTGGTCTCGTCCCCCACCGCGATCTCCAGAAAACCGTCGTTGCAGATCGGCAGATCGTATTGGGAGATCTGGTATGCCTTTGGCAGGTCGGGATAGAAGTACTGCTTGCGGTCAAACTTCGAGTAGGGGGCGATCTGGCAATTCAAGGCCATACCGGCCTTGATTGCGTAGGCCAAAGCCTGGCGGTTGAGGACCGGAAGCACGCCCGGAAAACCCATGCAGATCGGACATGTCTGTGTATTCGGCTCCTGGCCGAACTTGGTGCTGCAGCCGCAGAAGACCTTGGCCTCGGTCTTGAGCTCCGCATGTACCTCCAAACCGATGACCACTTCGTAGTCGGTCATCCCAATCCCTCCACCGTTCCTTATGAGCTTCCCCCGCCCGAACGTTCTCCTCGACCGGAAAGGGCCGGTGAGCAAACTCAACCTCTTGCCTTTTGCCTCTTGCCTCTTGCCTCTTGCCTTTTTGCCTTTTGTCCGTGGCTCCGGGCATTAGCCTAATTATAGCGCAGACACGCCGGGGGGACAAGCGATACTGGAGGTAAGAGGTAAGAGGTGGGAGGTGGGGGTTGGAAATGGGAGAGGAGAAGAGATTACCCTGATTCTCACGTCGCGCTGCCAATATCTCACCTCCAAATATGGATAGACTAACGAGCGGTGATGTTCATGCCCATCGGACAGGACCTACCCGACCTGGACACCGTCCGCGAACGCTGGCGGTCCGTGATCGCACTCGTTGATAAGCATACATTGCTGGAACAACGGTGGTTTCAAGGCCATGCGGCGGCTTCGATCGAGATCGATCTGGCCGATTTTATCTTTTTGCCCTGGCCGCACGCGGACGAACTCGTCAGCCTCAACCTAATCGGCGTCCGCATGGACGGCGGCGTCCAGGACTATTACCTCCCTCTCATTCTCCTGCCCGAGCGTCCCGGCCTGCCGTTCCTGGCCCGGCTGACGGTGGGTGGGGAAACTTATGTGCTGGCCGAGGCCTCCCTCTCCCGTCGGGTAGCCACGGCGCTCCTTCAGGAATTGGCGCGAGGAAGCTCCTTCGCCGGGCAATCCGGCCGGTTCGTTTTCCATCCCTCCCTGCCCCGGCTTGTCCGCGCGGTGAGGACCCTGGACGGCGACAGCAGTAACACCGTCCTGCACCTTCACCGCGATGAAGTGCAGAAAATCATGCGGCGGCTCTGGCCGGGCCTCTCACGCGAGGTCCAACTCGGCCTGGCTTTGGAGGATTATCCCTTCGTCCCGAGCGTGCATGGCTATCTCGCTTATGAGCGGGGAGACCTTACCTTTACGCTTTCGGTCTGGGAAGAGTATCTGCCCAACCGGGGCAATCTATGGGATGCCATGGTCAAGGGACTCACCGAGACGCTGCGCCTGGCCATCGAGCCCGGTCAGCCGGCGGATCCGGGGGAAATGCTCACCCTGTGGCTGGCGCGGAGGACCTTGGATCTGGAGAAGGTCGCCCTCCTCTGCGCCCATCTACACGCCGCGCTGGCCAAGCTGGAAACCCCTTCGCCGTTTCGCCCGGCCGACCTGGAACCCATCTCGGCCAGAATCCGGACTCACCTGGCGGAAGCCCGGGCCAAGATCCCCCCCGAGCCGCCCGAGATCTGGTCGCAAGCCTTTGCACTGCTTGAACATCTTGAGAAAAGGCTGCGCGCCCGGGAGCAGATCGGGCTGAAGCTCGAAACCCACGGCGATCTCCATCTCGGCCAGATCCTGCAAGCCGATGAAGGCTACGCCGTGATCGATCTTGCCGGCGAACCCCTGCTGGATCCGGAAACACGGGCGTCTCACACCACCCCGCTCCGCGATCTGGCCGGTCTCATCAGATCCTTCAGTTATGCCGGGCAAGCCGCCTATCTGGCTCTGGTCGCGGGACAACGGGTCCTCCCCGAGCAGGACGAGGTTGCCCGCTTTCTGGTGGAACGTTTTGCCGATCGCGCGGCGGAGGCGGTGGCCAGACACTATGGCGCGGCCATGTCGCAATTGGTGCCGGAGTTCCTCCCGCACGACCCGGTGGCCTATATGGACCTCCTCGATCTGTGCCGTTTGGAGAAGGTGGCCTATGAACTGGCGTATGAACTGGCGAACCGTCCCGAATGGGTCGTCATTCCCCTGATCGGGCTGCGCCATCTCTTGGCGGAACGGGCAAGGGCGGGGATACGATAATGCTCTACGAGCGATGTGAAGAACCGCTCTATTTATTACCGCAGAGACGCGGAGAAAGCCGTTAATCAAATCATATCACTCAGTGGCATGACTTGCGGTTAATTACTACTACGTCAAATTTGCAGGGTCGTATAAGCTTTCATATGACAAGTCCTTGTGGCCGGTATGTGGGGCTGCGCCGGGTGCGCCGGTGCGGCCTGCCTGCTTTGGACCATCCTGGTCGTCGCAGGCTTTGGCCCATCGTGGGCCTGAGATGGGCTGCGCATCTCGTCGTTGTCGGCCGTTTTCGTGCTC
>JBLNCE010000110.1:0-11475 GCA_050260415.1 Bacteroidota bacterium
TGAACGCCGAGGCCTCAAGGATGAGGAGGCGCACTCTCCTGACCAGGATGGTCGTGCAACCGCGCCGGGTGCGCCGGCTTCAACTTCTTCGACATGACTTGCGGCCTCAGGGGCAAGCAGCCTCTGCCTAGGATGGGCAGGGGGCTGCGAATGCCATGGACGGCACCGAGCAGCCTCTAGGCGGAAGGTCGCTGCCGCACAACCTGTGCTCCGCGACTTCGGCCCATCCTGGGCCTGAGACGTTTTCGCGCGCAGACGTACTCGCGTCCGTCGAGCACGAAAACGGCCGACAACGACGAGATGCGCCGCCCATCAGGCCGCACCGGCGCACCCGGCGCAGACCCACATACCGGCTACAAAGTCTTGTCATAAGAAAGCTTATACGACGACGCTTTTCGATTAGATAGACTACTACAAACTAGCCGTGATTACCTGCTATACAAAACAGGGCGCCGATCGGCGCCCTGTAATCCGGATGGAGACTGCTTATTGATTCTGGGCCAAAGCCTGGCGGGGCTGGTCTTTCGGTTTGCCGAAGATCATCCGTCCCGCGGCTGTCTGGAGGACGCTCGTTACCAATACTTCAAGGTTCTCGCCGATATGCTGCCGCCCGCCATCCACGACGACCATCGTCCCATCCTCCAAGTAGCCGATACCTTGGCCAAACTCTTTTCCATCCTTGATGATGTGGACGAACATCTCCTCGCCCGGGAGCACAATGGGCTTGATGGCGTTGGAAAGCTCGTTGATATTCAAGACGGGGACGCCGTATAACTCGGCCACCTTATTTAGATTGAAGTCGTTGGTGACCACTCTGGCATCGAGAATCCTTGCCAGGCGGACAATTTTGGTATCGACCTCGGAGAGGTCGTCGAAGTCCCGGTCATAGATCTTGACGGTAACTATGCCTTCCTTTTGCATGCGATTCAGGATATCGAGCCCGCGCCGGCCTCTGTTGCGCTTGAGCGTATCGGATGAGTCGGCGATGCGCTGCAGTTCGGCGAGGACAAAGCCCGGAACCAGTAGCGTCCCCTCCAGGAACCCGGTTTTGCAGATGTCGGCGATCCGGCCATCAATGATGGCGCTGGTATCCAAGACCTTGCAAGACATCCTCGACGGAGAACTGGAAAGCGCCCGTTCCGGCATAACCTCGGTTGGACGCAGGACTCCCATGAACTCCAAGCGCTTGAAGTGCGCGAAACGTGCTGTGCCGGTAACTACGAGCACAACAGCCAGAGTCTCCCAGGCCGGGTTGACAGGTCCGTAGATCAGGCGCAGAAGTACCACCCCTAAGGCGGAAACCAACAACCCGAAGAGTAGGCCGACCCCGCCGGCAAAAACGCCAGCCAGACTAAGTTTACTCAGCCGGGTAACGGCCCCGTTATAGGCGAGGGCGATCAGCCGCGTCATGACTGTAGCGCCAAGCAAGACTCCCAGACCGGCTCCGGTCGCCAGCCACCAGCTGTTCGTGTCCAAGCCCAACCACCGTGCCGCCAAGATACCGGCGATACCCGTGGCCGCGGCGCAGATTAGCTTGCTGATCTTACCAAACACGTAAATTGGCACCTCCCTTCCCATGCGTTTCCTCACTAATTTATTATGGCCAGATTGGGCAGCATTTATCCTTGCTCGATCTTTTCCGCCAACGGAGTCTCACGGTTAGAATGCCTCAACCCACCGCGATCCATTCCGGCCTGGAGTTGGAAAGCAAACGGAGCCTCGCATGAGGCTCCGTTTGCGGAAAACAGGTCAACTCGATCAAAGCCGCTCCCAACTTAACTCCCGAGACATCGTCCCACCATCTCTTCGACTTGTTCCTGGGACATGCCGCGCGCCAGGGCAATCTCACTGTAAAGAATCTGCCTCGCGTTTTCCAGCATACGCCGTTCCCCGCTGGACAAGCCTTTTTCCCGTTCCCGCGAGGATAGGTTGCGCACGACCTCGGCAACCTCGAAAATATTGCCCGTCCTGATCTTGTCGAGGTTGGCCCGGTAACGATGGGACCAGTTGCTGGGCATGTCGGCGCCTTTGCCCTGGAGGATGGCCAGTACCCTCTCCACCTGGTCCTCATCGATGATTACCCGCAGCCCGAGGTCCTTGACATTATGACAAGGGACCATGACCTTCATCTCGCCAAGCGAGAGTCGGATCACATAATAGTCCTTCTTGTCGCCCGAGAGTTCCCGCTCTTCGACGGCTTCGATCACCCCGGCTCCGTGCATCGGATAGACCACGCGGTCGCCGATGTTGAAATCCAAAAGTGACTCCCCCTTCGAAGACGCAGATTACCCATCAATTATAGCATGGCGAACGTTTCTTGTCAATGAAATAGATATTATAACAGAACTGTTACTGCTTGTCAAGGGCGGCCTCAAGCGCGCAGCCGCGGCAGCCGTAGACACCCTGGCCACTGAAAAGGCCCGGTGCGCCCGGGCCTGCCTACTGTATTCGGCGATCCCCAGCCCAAAGCCGCCGCTCAAACTCGTCCCTTCAGGCATTCTTGCATCCATGCCGCTGTCAATGGTACACCCTCTTCAAGGTTCACCCTGGGGTCGTGGCCCAGATCTTTGAGGGCGCGGCCGATGTCCGGGCGTTTGCTCGGCGCGTTGGGGAAGTCGCGTTCACGCGGCACCGCGAGTCCCGGATCCGCCCCCGTGACATCGAGGACGATGGCGGCCAGATCCTCGACCGAACGATAGTCCCTGCCACCGAGATTATAGACCTGGCCCGGCCGGAAGTTCTCCACGACGTTGGCGAGTGACGGGATCAGTTCGCCGAGGTACAAAAACGTGCGGTAGTATCCCCGAAAAACATCGAACGGCCGGCCGGTGAGTGCGTGATGGCAAAAGACGCACACCACGCTGCGGTAGGGATGGTAGGTTTCGCCGGGACCATACGAATTGAAGATCCGGAGCCTTACGATCTCGGACCCGTGAACCTTGGCGAAGTTGATTGCCTGCAGCTCGTTGACCCACTTGCTGATGGCGTAGTCGTTGGGAGGAAAGACGGGTATCCTATCGGTCAGATCTTCGTCCAGGACCACGTCGCCCAAATCGCCGTAGATCTCGGACGAACTGGCTAGGATTAGCCTAAACCCCTTCCGTATCTGCCATTCGAGGATGTGGCGCGTACCGACGACGTTGGTGGACCAGAGCTGTTCGTAATATTCCTCCCCGTTCTTCCGCCCGAATTCCGCCGCCAGGTGGTAGACGTAATCGTAGTCTTCGGCGAAGCTCCGTTCCAGCTGCCTGAATGACCCCACATCAGCCCGCCGGTAGAGTTGTTCCGGCGCATCGCTATGACTCAGGTCTATACCATTGACCCGATGCCCGCGGCGCCTAAGCTCTTCCACCAGCGGTCTGCCAATCGTTCCGCGCGAACCGGTGACAAGGACTCTAGCCAATTTCATCATCACCCAACCTACGATATGATCGCGGTGGCGCTAAGGAGACAGATGGCCGCAAGGTTGCGCCCGTTCTTGAATCTATGCGGCCCCGGTTCCACGGCAGAAGTTTTCTTCGCCGCTTCCGGAACCGGACTGCGTCTCTCAGTATGGGAAAGGCGCATGGCCGTCGCATATCATAAACGGGGTGATGCGGATTGATTACCGAGCTCGACGTAGTACCCGTCTTCTCGGGGGTTGTCTACAGCCCGGGCTGGACCGGCTGGAAGTTCTATCCCGAGGAGCAGCTCTTTGTGGGACAGACCGGAGGAGGTCAGAACCAGACCTACATACGCAGCGTTATCGTGTTCTCCCTGCCCGATCTGCCCCCCGGCGCGATTCTGCTCAAGGCCTTCCTTCGCCTGCGGATTACCCGGAATGAGCCCCTGGACGTCCAGAAGCACATCTGTCTCAGGGAGGCTCCCCGAAACCCCCACGCCACCTGGTCGATCGATGAGGAGTTGAGCATGCCCTTCGTATCCGAGCACCATCTCTCGACGGAGATCGGGCTGGATCTGGACTTCGAGCTGACGGCCCAGGTGGATGTCTGGAGGGACGGCGGGCCGAACAACGGGATCGTTCTGAACCAGGCGTCCTTCTCGCAGTCCCTGGTGGCATTTGCCGGAGCCGGCGCCAGCGAGCCGCAGCCGACCCTGAAGCTTGCCTACGTGCTGCCGTCGTCGCGGGACAATACGGTGACGATGTGGGTGGGTCCCGACACCGCCAAGGACTCCCAGGAATTTCCATGCAGTGATCTGGTCGTGCGAAATCTGGGTCCGGGATTGGCTTGGGTTTCCCCACTCTATCTTCTTGAGCGGGAATTCGTCGATCCGGCCGGAATCCCCCTCGGTGTTCTCGATCCGGGAGCCTACATGCTCATCAAACCGAGACTGCCGGCGAGGAGGATGGCCGTTCGCATCGACACAGCCCTATCCGAAACCTCCGTGACAATAATACCGTCGGCGCAGGGGAAAGACTAGTGGACCCGGCCGCGCTTCGTATTCTCTGTCCTCTGCGGTTGAACGTATACGACCAAGGGATCCTCCACGGTCTGCGGCAGGCGGGATGCGAGGTTTTGGTACTGGACGGCAGGCCCGTTACACGGCGCCAACTCATCTCCGCGGTAACCGGTTTCCAGCCCGACTTGCTCTTTTCATACGGTTTTTGGCACGGCCGCCTACTGCCCGAGGACATATCCTGGCTTTGCGCGCAATACCGTCTTCCCCACGTCTATTGGGCCAGCGACGATCCCACCCATCACGTGACTACCTCCCTGCCCCTGGCCTTCACCGCGGATCTCGTCTGCACCACGACGGTGGAATTATGCCGCGCCTATCATGCCTTGGGGAAGAAAACCGCCTATCTCCAGTTCGCCTGCAATCCGGCGATACATCACGCCTGCGCGCCGGACGGGGCCGAGCGGCACGACCTCGTCTTGATCGCCAACAATTACAGTCAGTTTGACCCCGGGGGCCTCACCTACCGCACGCGTTGTGCGCGCATGCTGCTCGAACCGATTATCTGGGCCGGGCTTGATCTCAAAGTATACGGGGAAGGTTGGGCCGATAGCCGGCGTTTCTTTCATCTGCCTCCTCCCTTGGCCGGACCCCCCGTGCCATATGAACGGCAAGCAATGGTATATGCGGCCGCGAAGATTGTCCTGGGGATGCAGACCGAGGGGCATTGGCCGACGCAGACCAGCTGCCGCCTGTTTGAGGTCCTTGGTTCGTGCGCCTTCCACCTGGCGCCGGCGACCGCCTCAACCACGAAGCTCTTCGTGCCCGGCCGGCATCTTGTCGTCACGCATACAGCCGAGGAAACGCTGGCGCTGGCCCGCTATTACCTCGCCCATGACGAGGAGCGCCGGCGTATCGCGGCCGCCGGCCAATTGGAGGCCTATGGGAAGCATACGTACGGCCACCGCGCCCATGAATTCCTGTCCCTCGTCTCCGAGTTGCTCTAACTGCTGACAATGGAGCGAAAATAATGCGCATCCTCTGCCCGCTGAGAATCTTCTACGTACAAGACAATATACTTAGCGGTCTGGAGCACGTTGGTTGCCGGGTGTCGGTCCTCGAGGGCGCGCCCGTCCGGAGGGCGCAACTCGCCAGGGCTGTCTCGGAGTTCCGTCCCGACTTGGTATTCTCATATGCCTGGTGGCCCGGCCGCGTGTCGCCCGAGGATCTCGCCTGGCTCTGTGAACGCCATCATCTGCCTCATGTCTATTGGGCCTGCGACGATCCCACCCATCATCACGCCGTCTCGCTGCCCATGGCGGATACGGCGGACCTGGTCTTTACCACCGCCGAGGAACTCATTCCTTGCTACCGCGCCAGGGGCAAAAAGGCCGCCTACCTTCAGCATGCCTGCAACCCGGAGCTGCATCGCCGCATCGAACCGGACGGCGGCAAACGTCACGACATCGTCCTCGTCGGCAATAACGACAGCCACCTCGATTGCATGCGTGCCAGCCAACGCGTTTTTACCATGCGCACGATGCTCGAGCCGCTGGTGTCCGCCGGCCTCGACCTGAAAGCCTTCGGCGACGGCTGGTCCGATGCGGGACGGCCTTTCCACCTCCCCGCCCGATGCAGCGGCCCGCCCGTGCCATATCGCCGACTGGCCGCGGTCTACGCGCGAGCAAAGATTGTCCTGGGCCTCCAGGCGGAATACCATTGGCCTACCCAGAGCAGCTGCCGCCCGTTCGAGGTCCTTGGCTGCCGCGCTTTTCACCTGGCGCCGGCGACCCGCGCCATGACAAGCCTGTTCCAGCCGGGGAAGCATTTGATGGTCTCGCACTCCCCGGAAGAGACGTTGGAGATCGTCCGCCACTATCTCGGACACGACGGGGAACGGGAACGGATCGCGGCCGCGGGTCAACTGGAGGCATACCGCCGGCACGACCATGTCCGCCGCGCGCGGGAGTTCCTCGCCGCGGTAACGGAGCTGATCTGATTGCGCATCCTGTGCCCGAACTACTCGCCGATCGAGGATAATTGTTTGCTTTCGGGGCTGCGCCGGCTGGGAAACGAGGTCCGCATATGCAACCTGCAAGCAATGGCCCCCGGGGAGCGCGCATCCACCTGGCGGCAGGCATGGCGCGCGTTTAGGCCCGATTTGGTCTTGAACTTCGGTTATTGGCAAGGCCGGTTCAGACTGGCCGATCTCGACCCTCCGCCCGGAAGTTCCCGCGTGCCTTTTGTCTATTGGGCTTGCGACGACCCGCTCTTCTTGGAGATCTCGGCTTTTCCCATGGCGGCCAAGGCCGATCTGATCCTGACCACCGCCGAGGAATGCATCCCCATCTATCAGCGGCGCGGCTGCCGCGCCGGCTTTCTGCAACATGGCTGCAATCCCGAGCTGATGCGGCGCGTCAGCCCGGCGGAAACGCATCAGTTCGTATTGATCGCCAACAATTACTCCCAACCGGGCGCGAACCACTTCCGCCTGCGCGGCACCATGGACATTCTCGCGCCCTTGATCGCGGCCGGTTATGAGGTCAAAGTCTGGGGGCAATGGTGGACCGAACCGAGCCAGACGTACCGGCTGCCGCCCGGACTCTACGGCGGCCCCTTGGCCTATGAGCGGCTGGCCGGGATATACGGAGGCGCGGCCATCGTGCTCGGTCTGCAATGCCATAATCTCTCCCGCACGCAGACCAGTTGCCGGGTCTTCGAGGTGCTGGGCTGCGGGGCCTTCTACTTGGGGCCGGACACGAAAGGATCCCGGACCTATTTCGTACCGGGCAAGCATCTCGTCCTCAGCGGCTCGCCGCGGGAAACATTGTCCCTGGCGCGATATTACCTGGCCCATCCGGAGGAGCGCGCACGCATCGCCGCCGCCGGACAACTGGAAGTCTACCGGAAACACACCGCCCTGCATCGCGCCAGAGAATTCATTGAACAGGTGGAAGGACTGTGACCATTTCAAAGCGGTAACGGAGGTCCGACCGATGCGTATACTCTGCCCGGCCGGCTACCCCCCGGATCTGGCCGGTATGCTCTGGGGTCTTCGCGGACTGGGTCACGAAGTCGAGATCTGTGAACTGGGCTGGCTCCCCACGGAACGCAAAGTGCCCGCCTGGCGAGGATCGTGGTCCAGGTTCCGCCCGGACCTGGTTTTCTTCTTCGGGTTCTGGAAAGGACTCTACGATCTGAGCACCCTGGACCCGCCTCCCGGTTGGCCGCGTGTGCCCGTGGTGTACTGGGCGGCCGATGACCCGGTCTTCATGGGTGAACTATCCCTGCCCCTGCTTGCGGGGATCGATCTCATCCTGACCCCCGCCGAAGAGTGCGCGGATCTCTATGCCCGGCGCGGCCGCCGGTCCGGCGTCATCAACTTCGGTTGCAATCCGGAACTCCAACGCCGCGTCCGCCCGGCGGAACAGCATCAGTTCGTGCATGTGGGGACCAACTACACTTACTTCAAGACGACATCCTTCCGCCTGAAATCCACGGCGAATATCCTCATGTCGCTTCTGGAGGCGGGTTATGACGTTCACGTCTGGGGTTCGTTCTGGACGGAGGAACGAGCCGCGTATCGGGTGCCCGCGCGCCTCTTCCACGGTTACCTGCCGCACACGCGGCTGGCGGAGGTATACAGCGGCGCGGAGATCGTTTTGGGGCTGCAATTCAGTAATCTGTCACGCACGCAGACCAGTTCGCGCGTGTTTGAGACCCTGGCATGCGGCGCTTTTTACCTGGGGCCCGACACGCCGGGCACGAGATGCCACTTCACACCCGGCAGACATCTTGTCCTCTCCGGCTCCCCCCTGGAGACCCTGTCCCTGGCGCGCTACTACCTGGACCACCCCGGGGAGAGGGCGCGGATCGCCGCCGCCGGCCAGCGGGAAGTACTTCGCAGGCATACGTATCTCCACCGCGCCAGAGAGATGATGGCGATCGTGAATCAGGTCTATTGACCGAGGGCAAAACGCAGAAGCTGTCTCATTTTCATCCTTTGTTATCCCGGCGAATACCGGGGTGGTTACTGCTAAGACCTGTCGAAGGCCCACCCAGGGTTGAAACCCTGGGCTACAAAAGAAAATCGTTCTAAAGCCCGTACAATCCGGGGTTGAGGAAGACGTCCCGCGTGGCTCATTGACCGGCACCCATGCAACAAATAGAGCATAGGCTGTTGCGGTATGGCGGATCATACCGGCCCCTCCTTCAAGTCCAACATCGTCCGCTGCCGGGCGTCACGGACTGGGACAAGGAGAGAAAGGGGGTAGAATCAATGGCTGTTTCAACTGATGTAACGCTCGCCTCGGTCCTCGGCACGCTTGTCGGTCGGACCGACGTAGACGTCTTTACCCTCGGGGGTTTCACCTTTAACGGTCCCCCGGCCCGCGTCTCCGTGGTGGGGCAAGATGTCCTCATTCTCAGCCCCGGAGACCCCAACACGGTTTCCAACGTCATCCCGTTCAATGCGATCGACCACGTCAATGTGCCTAACGTATAGAGAATCGGCCCGGCGCAAGCCGGGCCTTTTCTGCGATTGGTTTGAGTATCGACGGAATTTCTTTATGTGACAAAGCGGTTGATTGTTACCTTGGGGGTAACAGTCAAAACCTAACCCTTACGCCCGCCCGGGTAATGACGCCGGGATCCAGACCGTAAAGGGTCACTTCCTCTTCCCAGAACATCCAGAGGAACTCCGAACCGAAGACCATATAAGGACTAACGCGCCATACCGGCGACCATTCGGTCAGGTTGTACGCCAGCCCCCAGCCTCCGTAAGGCCGGAAGATGAAGATCGCGCGCGGCGACCGCACAGTCAACCCCAGGTCGAATATGACCTGGTCGTAATCGTAGTCCAGACCGGTGTCCAGATAGAGCACGCCCAGGTCACCCTGCCCGGAGAGGCGGATCATCGTGCCCACGCATTCCCCTTGTTGGTCGCCGAACGCCGAGTAGGTCTCACCCCACTCGATGAGCAGGCTCGGAGCGTAGCTTTCGGCCAGAACGGGCGCGGCTCCCAGGAAGACGAGCCCGATCAGGAGCATTGATGCCAGAAAAAACTTGCGCATGGTGTTCCCTCCAGTCAATTTGTCCCTTTGGTGGTTTCCATTGGTCTTAGACGTCACGCGTTGGGATTTGGTTGCGCCCAACCGGCAGGATTGATCCCCATCCCGGCGAATAGGATCTCTTGCCGGCCGGCGCGTCCCTGGCGACGCCGGCCTTTCGCCGTGGCGCATTGGCGAGGGCGCCGCGCCACACACAAAGTATCGGAGGGATCGACGATGGCGGAAGTGACTACCCGGTTGGACCAATCGGCACCCGCGGCGGAAATGGGGTTTCTCGACCGGCTCGCCGGCCTGTTCTACGAGCCCGGCAACGTCTTTCGCTCGCTTAGCCGGCGTCCGGATTACGTTTTTCCGATCATCCTGATCGTGCTCGCCGCCGCGCTCTCTCTCCTGACCGCGTCGCGCATCGACTACACGGCGACCCTGACCCCCGAGCAGGCGGAAGCCATCGCCAAGGTGCCGCGGTGGACGTTGGCGGCCTCCAGTGCTGTCAGCGCGCTGATCGTGACCGCGATCAGCTGGATCGTTCGGAGCGTGGCTTTTATGGCTCTGGGCAAGGCGGTTGGCGGCGAGGGTAGATTC
This sequence comes from Bacteroidota bacterium, assembly GCA_050260415.1. GTDB lineage: Bacteria > Bacillota > UBA4882 > JAAYXC01 > JAAYXC01 > JBLNCE01. The sequence continues at coordinate 10,050 of JBLNCE010000110.1, forward strand.
GGCTCCTTCCTCGCGACCCAGGGCTTCGTCATGGTCCCGCAGTTCCTCAACGTTCTCCTGGTGGCGGTCTTCGCGGCGGCCACCGGCAAACCGTACTCCTTGTCCCTGGCCTATTTTCTTTCGGCCACCGCCCAAAGTACGCCCGTCGGGGTCCTGTGCGCCCAGATCAGCCCCTTTGTGTTCGGCTACCTGATCCTGGCACCGATCGCCGTTTCCGAAGCGGCCGGCATCTCGAGACGAAAAGCCTGGGCCATTGTTCTCCCGGCCTGGCTGCTCATCGTCCTGCTTCAAGCCGGCATGGCGGCCCTGGGCGGCATGATGCGCGGCTAGGGTCGTATAAGCTTTCATATGTAATCGTAACTTTCCTTTGAAAAGTCTTTGTGGCCGGTATTTGGGACTGCGCCGGGTGCGCCGGTGCGGCCTGCCCGCTTTGGACCCTCTCTTCGCCAGGAAGGTGGAAAGCCTGCGAAAGCCAGGATGGCTCGGAGCAGGCCATGGTCGTCGCGGGCTTTGCGCCCATCGGGGGCCTGAGAGGGGCTGCGCATCTCCCCCGTACCGATGTCTTCAAATTATCCGGCGGCGAAACCGCGGTGAACCATCGCGTTATCGCCGACGCTGGATCGGTAGACATCGTTGTGGGGATGTTGTCGGCCGTTTTCGTGCTCGACGGACGCGAGTACGTCTGCGCGCGAAAACGTCTCAGGTCCAGGATGGGCCGAAGTCGCGGAGCACAGGATGTGCGACAGCGACCTTCCGCCTAGAGGCTGCTCGGTGCCATCCGTGGCATTCGCAGCCCCCTGCCCATCCTGGGCAGAGGCTGCTTGCCCCTGAGGCCGCAAGCCATGTCGAGGAAGTCGTATCCGGCGCACTCGGCGCGGTTGCACGCCATCCTGGCAGAGAGTGGCCGTCGCCCATCCAAGGGCGCCGGCTTCTGGGACTAAATAACCAGACTTAGAAAACCCCCGGCGCAGGCACGGATGCCGAGCCACACGGCATCCGCGCTTTGGACCATCCTGGTCGTCGCGCTACTCGGCCCATCGTGGGCCTGGGATTACCGGATGCAATCACGCCGTTGGCTTCGAAGCCCATCGGAGTACTGAGGCGCAACGGATGCGCCGAACGTTCCCTCACCCGAACCATGGACGGTGAGGTGGATAAAGACCTTCTCATTAGGAGGTCCAGGAACCTTGGTTCCGGTCGCGGGATTCCAAAGGGTGTGCGACCACACCCTTTGGTTCGGGAGGGTGCGGGAGGACGGATAGTGCCTCCCGCGACCCAGATTGTTTACAAATGAAAGCTCATACAACGCGGCTACTCGGCAAGATCTGATAAAGGAGCACTAAGAACGTTGTTGAAAATCAGCAAAGGTGTTCGCCTGAGCACCCGACTCCTCCCAGATACGGGTCCACTTTTCTTTGGACAGCAG
>JBLNCE010000111.1:0-128486 GCA_050260415.1 Bacteroidota bacterium
CACGTCCCCTCACAGCCATCCCTACCAGTCAAGGTTCTTCCTTAACTGATATTGTTTCCACCACCCCGCCGTTTAGGGAACGCTTTTATCATAACAACGGGGGGTGAGTTGAAAGCGCAAAACAAAGGTGTTTTCGCAACCTGATTTAAGGGAATACCCAACTTGCGACAATGGCGTCTACCGGGTTATCCGGATCACGAAAAAGCGATGAACCAACGCTTTTTCGTCATCCGCTGAATTGAAAGACGCCATTGTCGCAGGGATGCGCAGCCCATCTCAGGCCCATGATGGGCTCAAAGCCTGCGACGACCATGGCCTGCTCTGAGCCATCCTGGCTTTCGCAGGCTTTCCACCTTCCTGGCGAAGAGAGGGTCCTAAGCGGGCAGGCCGCACCGGCGCACCCGGCGCAGACCCGCAAAATCGGCCGCAACTACTTGTCGTAAGAAAGCTTATACGACACAGCTTCTCGGCTAGATCTCCTAATCAAGCTTCTCTCGAAAGCTTGGCGCGAGATACTCCCGCCTGTACCAGTTGAGAAAGGCCGCGCGGTCCGCGCGGTCTTCCGTCTTGCGCCGCAGGGTCTGCAGGTATCTCTCCTGACTCCAAGGCAACTCCTCCAAGAAGAACTGCAACCCGATCTGCCAGAAGTCCTGCGGCCACAGCAACAGCGCGTAGAGGACCGCATATTCGCGGTCGTCCAGAGGGCTGTGGCGGTGGTAGAGAGCCAACGCCGTCGCGGCTGTCTCCGGCCGCCAGTGGCCGTGGCGCAGCAAACGCAGGATGAAGTTTGCCAGGTCATGCAGCCGCAGGTCCGCAAGGCAATAATCGAAGTCGACCACGAACGGCCGGCCTTGTTCATCGATGAGCAGATTGCGGGCGGAGAAGTCGTGGTGGCAGATGGTTCTCGATCGTACGGCCTCCCGGCAGAGTTCACCGTAGGGCAAGACCGCCAGGGACGCCAGGGCCCGGCCGGCCTCGGCGTAGTAATAGGGAAAGAGGTGCGCGTATCTGGCGCAGAAGGGTGAGGCACGCGCCATGACCGAGGCGCGCAGGCCGAACTCGAACAGCTGGTTGCGTCTGGCCGTGAAGATCTGAGGCCACAGTCCCCATCGTACCCGGTCCACATCGCCGCGGTATGGAATGAATCCGCGGCTTGCCTCATGCAGTTCCGTCAGGACCCGCGCCGCCAAGCTCAGGTCGTCCGGTCTGCCAAAATCGGCCTCTCTGCTTTGCAGCCAAGGATAGAGGACAAATGTACCCTCTGCCGTGCAGACGTAAGGCGCTCCGCTCAAGGCCGGCATGGCGGGCAGGACCGCTGTGAAGCCGCGTGCCCGGAGGTGCAGGACGGCGCTTTCCACGAAGAGCAGGTCGCACGGGCTGAGGATGGACTTTTTCAGGCAGTAGCAGCCTCTCTCCGTCTGTAAACGCCAGACCTTGCGTACTCTTTGCGTGCCACGGACTGTGAGACCCCAAAGGCGCGCCAGCTTGGCCAAGAGAGCCTCTCCCGAGCCTGCGCTCATCTACTGCCGCCCATCCTATTTAGAAAGGGAGCGGCCGGCCAATCTCCCGTCACCCCGCGTGACCGGCAGAGTTCCGCGAGGCGCCTGAGAAAACCCGCGTGCCCTTTGCGCTGCGCCGTATACTTGCGTAGTTTGCGGCAGAACCGTTCTTCTTGCCCGGGATACTGGCCGCTGTAGTAGCGGTTCGCCAATCGCCAGAATTTCTGGGGGAACGAAACGAGCGCCATGAGAACCTCCAATTCGGCCGGGGAGAGAGTGTACACGGTCTCGTACGCCTCCAGAATCTTCAGACCGAGCTCCGCATCCCAGGAAAACGCCTTCATGGCCCGGCGATACAGTTTCCAGAGGTCGACCAGGGGCAGGTCCTGGCTGAGGCCGTCAAAATCGATCAGGAACACGTCACCGGCGGGGGTGACGATGAAGTTGCGCGCGGCCACGTCGCCATGGCAGAGGCTGCCCTGGCGGGCGGCCTTGGCGGCGAGCGCCCCGTAGTCGCTCACGGCCAGCAGTTCTCGGGCAAAATTGGCCAGGGTCAGGTAATACTTGGTCTCCGCCCAGATCTCACGGTCGAATCCGGTTAAGGTCGGCCGCGAGGCTGCCTGTCGGGGTAACTGCGCCAGTTCGAGGCATCGTTTAGCGAGGGAGCGGTGGAGGAGGCCCCACCGGCGGCGGAGATCGGCCCCGGCCGGCGCCCTGTATCCCCGTGACGCCTGGTGAAAGAGAGCCAGCGTACGGCAGGAGGCGGCGAGTTCCTCGGGACGCGTGAGATCGGCTTGCTGTCCCTCGATCCAATCCGAGAGCAGGTAATGCTGGCCGTGGTGCACGAGAAACGGCCTCCCGTCCCTTGTCGGCAACGGTTCGCGCAGATGCGTAAAGCCGTTTTGCACCTGGTGGCGCAGGGCGCTGGTCACGAAGACCAGCATGGCGTCGGAATGCCGCGTCCACTTCAGGTTCTTAGGTCCATCCGTCGTCTCGACCCGAAAGACATCGAGAACCGGCGTAATCCCGCCGATGGATTCGGGGGCGTAGCCCCAAGCCGCCATGAGTGCAACTACCCGGTCGCGAACGTTCAGCATCTCACCCTCCGCTACCACAGATTTTCGCGGCAAAACGCAAGAAACGACCTTCGAGCCTGGGCTGCGTTTTCCACATGCCAGAGCCGGGAGAGGAAAAAGCCTTCGGGGCGGTCAAGACGTTCGGCGAAGTATTGGTGGCCTAGACGCCAGAACGCTTGCGGCCAATGTAGAAGGGCGGTCAAAACACGCATCTCCCGGCGCGTGAGCTGCCGATGGCGTTGGTAGCCGTCAAGCAGGTCCATGGCCAGCCGTGACGGCCAACCGAGCAGGCTCAGGGCGCGGCGGACCAGCTTTTCCAGGTCGAACGGAAAAGGTGCGAGACAGGCCCGGTCCATGTCCAGGAGGAAAGCCTCGGGTCCGTGAATCAGGCTGTTCGCGGGCGCCAGATCGCCATGGCACAAACCGCCGCGGGCCCGTGTCTCGAGCAAGAGTCCCTCGTAATCCGCCTCCCGCAGCATCTGACAGGCGCGCGCGCCCTCCTCGAGGTTTCTTGGGATCGCCTGGCGGTAGAGCCGGGTAAAACGGCTCCCGGAATCCGCGCGATCAAACAAGCGCTCGATCTCAGCCAAGTGTGCCCCAAATTGCGCCGGGTTCGGTTCCGGAGACGGGCCGGATTCGGGGCGAAACCCCGCACTGGCCAGATGCGCCTCCGCGACCGCCTTGGTCAACCGCCTGATATCCCGCGGATGGTCAAGATCGAGTTTGGGATGGATTCCCGGCAACCAGGCGCGCAGGACGAAACGTTCACCCGTGGCAAGTACGCACTCCGGTTCGCCGGTCCTGGTCGGCACCTGCCTGGGAAAGCGCGTGAAACCTCCGTCCAGGAGATGTGTCTCGGCCGCGCGCAAGAAAGCCGCCTTCTCCTCGGGCAGGGCGCGTTTGAGGGCAAAAACGCCGCGGTCTGTCTCCAAACGCCAGGCGCCGCGGACTTGCCGGCAGGCGCGGATCGAGAGGCCATAAGCCTTTGCCGCCATGACGGGCACCGGTAGCGGTGGCGCGATCATCGGATCCCTCCCCGGTTATGATATGCCGTTGGCCCGGGTGTGGCGCTAGCGCGGCCGTCTGGCGGCAGGAACGCGGCCCCGCCTTTCCGTATGCCGTGGTCGTGGCACAGCCCGGTGGGACCAAGGCATAGGATATGGGTAACACCAGGCACCTTTCACTTTTGAAAGGAGGTTGGCGGGTGGATATCTTCTTCCATCTCAGGCGCTTCGTGCGTCTCGTCTTGCTGGTGCTGTTGGGGCTGGTCTTCCTGAAGGCCATCTTTTGCTGCACGCCGCTGGATATATTGCTACTGGTCGGATTAACCCTCGTTCTCCTGGCGCTGGCCAGCGGACCTTGTTGAGTGAGAAAAGCGGCTTGCCGTCCGGCTTACGCGCACGGCTGGAGGAGCAGTACAACCTGCGCGTCAAGACATGCGCCCGGGCCAGATCCGCCTGGCGGATCGAGACGGACGCAGGCCCGCGGTTCGTCAAGCGGACCCAGGCCGATCGGGAGAGTCTGCCTTTCGTAACCGGCTTGCATGATTACTTGGACAGGACGTGGCCGGGCATTGCGCCGCGTATCCACCGGTCCAGGACTGGAGAGGCGGCGTTCCAGTATGGCCTGGACAACTACCTGCTCTTGGACGCGCTTCCCGGACGCGAAGCCGACTATCTCAACCCCGGCGATCCGGGAGCGGTGGCCGCCGGTCTGGCGGCCTTTCACCGCGCGGCGCGCGGCTATGACCTTGCCTCCGCGCCCCCCTCGCGACGCCGGCATGGATCGTGGCCGGGAATCATGACGGCACGACTCGCGGATCTGGATCGGTTCTGGCGTCTGGCCAAGACCCGGGGGGGGTGTTTCGATCGCGCCTATCTCGCGCTGCGGGCGGCCTTCCTCCCGGAGGCGGCGGCGGCGCGCGATTATCTCCTGGCCTCCGCTTATCCGCGCCTGGCGGCCGACGCGGCTCTGTCGCGGGAGATATGCCATCACGATCTCGCGCATCATAACGCGCTGATCGAGGGAGATACCGTTCGTTTTCTCGACCTGGACTATGCCGTCGGGGACACCGTCCTGCATGACCTGGCCAATCTATGCGGGCATTTATTAAGGCTGTTCGGTTGGGAACTCGACCCGGTGCGCGCGGTTCTAGCCAGATACTGGGCCGGGCCGCCGCCCCCTGCCGCATTGGCCGTCTTGGGCGGGATGCTCCTATGGCCGCAGGACTGCTGGCAGATTGGACGGCAATTCTACGACGAGCACCAGCCTTGGACGGAAGACGAGTTTCTGGCGCTGCTCCGCCGGAAATGTGGCAAAACGAGGGCACGCCGAGGATTCTTGCGGCGTTTTTGGCGGGAATATCAGCTGCCGGCCTTGCCTTTGTAGATGACCGCTATTAGCCTTGCGTTGGCCATGGGACCGTGGGGTGAGAGCGCGTAGGCAGCTTGGAGGAGACGGCAACGGAGACGAAGAGTGGGGAAGAGACCTTACTGGCGGGGGATCCGCATCTGCACAGCACATTCTCGGACGGCAAGCTGGAACCGGCCGATCTCCTGGTCTTGGGGGCGGCCAAATGCCTGGACTTTCTGGCGGTGGCCGATCATAACACGACCGCCGGCGCCGAGGCGGCCAGGGAGATCTGGGATCGTGGCCGGCATGGTCCCTATCCATTGCTGGCACAGGAGGTCTCGACCGAGGAACGTCTGCATTTGCTGGTCTATGGTCTGCAAGGGACGATCGGCGCGGTAAGGTTCGGCGAAGTGGCGGAGACGCTCGCGCGGGTCGGTGAATGCGGCGGCGCGGCGGTCCTGGCGCATCCGTGGACCTTCCTGGACCGCCCCCGGGCGCGGCAGTTGGTGCGGCATCTATTGACCCGCGGGTTGATCCACGGGGTGGAACTGGCCAGCGCGGCCCTGTTCTACGAAGAGTTCGGCCGTTGGCGGGAAACCCTGGCCTGGTATCAAGAGGAGTGCAGCCCGTATCGTCTCGCCGTCTTGGGAGGCACGGACTGGCATGACCACAGCCAGGGTTTTGCCATCGGCCTGGTCCGCACGCTCTTTATCGGCCGGGGGCCGCATGACGGGGATTTCGTCCATGCGGTGCGATGCGGCCAGACAGTCGCCTGGCTCTATAAACCGCTCTTGCTCGAACATGGGCTGGTAGCCAGGGTAAATCGGGAAATCCGCGGCTTTTGGCCGGAGCCTTGGGATGGCTTGCTGGGGTCGGCCGCGATCGTGGCGGATTTCCGCGCCCGCATGACCGAGCTTGACCCCGCCATGGAATGCGGTGAGACGATCCGCCGCCTGGTCGGGATGCTCCGCGAGAGCGGCAGCTTTGTGGGGGCGAGAGCGCTGTTGCGCGGATTGGATCGGCATCGTGAGGATGGGAGCTAACCCAAGTATACCTTGGCCATGCATAGCGGTGGTGCTCGGGCGCGGGCGCGTAATCGTACTCGAAATCGATCCGCTAAGGTCTCCCATGGAGGTAATCGCATGCGCATCGGCGTGGACGCGCGGGCGGCGGTCTATTATGACGCGACCGGCATCGGTACTTACGTGCGGCAGTTGGCCGCCCATCTCGCGGGAACGGCGCCGGACGACGAGTTCTTATATTGCCTGGGCGACACTTGGCTGGCGCCGCCCCCAGGCACGGCCCCCATCCTGCCTAACCACGGCAAGGATCGGGGGTTCTGGCGCAGCCTCCGCCGGCCGCTCAGTCTGCCGCCCGATCTCGATCTCTTTCATTCACCGCAGAACGGTATCGGTGCGCCGGCCGATCCCACGCTTCGGCTCCTGGTTACGGCGCACGATCTTGTTCCCTGCCGCCTGCCCGAGACGTGTTCGGACGACTACCTGTCCCTTTTCCGGTCCGAGGGGGCCCAAGCGCTCAAACGCGCCGATTTGGTGCTGGCGGTCTCGCATTGTACCCGCGCGGACCTGATCGGCCTGCTCGGGCTCGATCCCGCGCGCGTCGTGGTCGTGTACGAGGCGCCGCCGCCGCTTGCGCGTCCATCCGAGGAAGCCGTCCAGAACGCCTTGGCCCGCTTTGGCCTCCGGCCAGGTTATTATCTCTCCGTGGGGGGGTACAGCAAACGCAAGAACCTTCCGCTTCTCCTGCAGGCGGTGGCGGCCCTCCGCGATCTGCCGGGTTTGACGCTGGTTGTGTTGGGCCGTCCCGGTGGGGGAACCTATGAGGAGTGCCGGGAGATCGTCGCCACGCATAATCTGGCGTCCATGGTGCATTTCCTGGATCTGGTGGCATTGGGCGACCTGGCCGCGCTCTATACCGCGGCGCGCGCGCTGGTCTATCCCTCGCGGTGGGAAGGATTCGGCCTGCCGCCGCTGGAGGCGATGTCGCTAGGTACACCGGTGATTGCTTCGTCATGTTCTTGTCTGCCGGAGATCCTGGGGCAAGCGGCTTACTATGTCGACCTCGGGGAGCCGGAAACCCTCGCGCGCGCGCTGCGGCGCTTCATGACGGAGCCCGAGTTGGCGGCGGAATACGCGCGGAGGGGACCCTTGCAGGCGGCCGGATATACCTGGGCCGGCGCGGCCCAAGCTACGGTGGGAGCCTACCGCCGGGCGGCGGGAGAAAAAGTTTGACGAGTGGCAGGAATATCATATATAGTGGCGAATTGTGGTAGGCAGTGGGGTAAAGTGCATCGGGTGGTGAGAGCCGACCTTGTTCACGGGCGAGTTCCAACACGCGCTGGACGACAAAGGACGGATCACGGTCCCGGCCAAGTTTCGTGAAGGGCTCGGCGAGGGTTTCGTGATCACGCGCGGGTTGGATCGCTGCCTTTTTGCCTATCCCCGCTCCGAATGGGCCGGCCTGGAAGAAAAAGTGAAGACCCTGCCGACTGCGCAGACGGAGGTCAGGGCATTCTTGCGTCTCCTTTTTTCCGGAGCGGTTGAAGCGGAAGTGGACAAGCAAGGCCGGGTGGGGCTGCCCCAGAGTCTGCGCACCTACGCCGGTATTGACCGGGACGTAGTCATCATCGGCGTCTCAAACAGGGTCGAGATATGGGGCGCCGAGGTCTGGCAGCAATACGCCAGCAAGGCGGAGGCGTCCTTCAGCGAGATGGCGGAGAATGTCGGGTTGGGGATATAATTGGACGCGCCATTCATCCATGAGTCGATAATGATGGCCGAGGTATGCGCCTTTTTGGCGCCGAAACCGGGCGGAGTCTATGTGGATGCGACGATCGGCGGCGCCGGACACGCGGCCCGCATCGTGGACGCCATAGCTCCGGGAGGGATGCTGATCGGTATCGACCGCGATCTGGCGGCGATCGAAGCGGCCCGCGAGCGGCTGGATGACGGGCATGTCCGGGTGGTGCTCGTGCACGATAGCTTCGCCCACCTGGCCGGCATCTTGGCGGAACTGAAAGTAGAGCGGGTCGACGGGTTGCTGCTCGATCTGGGCATCTCGTCGCCGCAGGTCGATCGGGCGGAACGCGGCTTCAGCTACCAGAAAGACGCGCCGCTGGACATGCGTATGGACCAAGGACAGTTCCTGACCGCACGCCATCTGGTCAATGAAGCCCCCGAGGAAGAGTTGGCCCGGATAATACTCCAGTATGGCGAGGAGCGTTGGGCCAGGCGGATCGCCGCTTACATCGTCAGATCGCGCAAGGACGCGGCGATAGAAACCACCGGCCGCCTCGTCGAGATCATCAAGGCCGCGATCCCGGCCGCCGCCCGACGAAAAGGCCCCCATCCGGCCAAGAGAACCTTTCAGGCTCTGCGCATCGCAGTCAATGGCGAGCTCGACGCCCTGCGGTCGGTATTGGTCGACGGGATCGCGCATCTGGCGCCAGGCGGCCGGTTTGTGGCCATATCCTTTCATTCGTTGGAAGACCGTCTTGTCAAAGAGGAGTTTGCCAGGCAGGCCAAGTCATGCCGTTGCCCGCCGGAAAACCCGGTCTGTCAATGCGGCGGTCCCCGGCTGGAGCTTTTGACCAAGAAACCGGTTATGGCAAGCAGGGCGGAAGTGGCGGGCAACCCGCGTGCAAGGAGTGCCAAGCTACGCGCGGCGATGCGGCTGGTCTAGGTCGAGAAAGGGAGGAATAGAGATGGTGGTGGCCAGGGCCATCGTGCAAGAGGAACTGGAGTACGCAAGGCGGAAAACCAAGGTAACGGCCAGGCGGCAGAAGATGCTTTCGCTCAAGGCGTACACGGTTGTCTTCGGCGTGTGCCTGGCGCTCTTTGGCGCCAATGCCTACTTGCACGGGCTGGTTGCGGCTTCCTCGGCGCGGATCGAGGCTCTGGCCGGCAGATTGAACACGGTGGCACGCGAAACAGCCGAGCTTGAACTGGAAGTTGCTTATCTGTCTTCTTATCCGCGCATCGCCAGGGAGGCCGAAACACAACTGGCCATGCGTTCCCCAGCGCCTGGCGAATACCGGTTTGTCGCAATTGCTCCACCTCCACGGCAGCGAATCGCCGCCACCGCGCCTCTCGCGGAACCGACCGGGCTTGTCGCTTCGTTGGGCGGTTGGCTGCGTACTTTTGGCCGCACCGAGGCGTGCGCGCGCTAATCCCTGGACCGCCCCGATTCCCACCCCTTCCAGAGGAGGACCAACCCGTGCACGGACAGCGGGTCAAGCGGCGTACCGCGGTCATCTTCCTTGTAACAGCGGCCTGCTTTGGCATCCTTGGCGGCCGTCTGCTTTTTTTACAGATCCTTAAGGCACCGTGGCTACAAGCGCAGGCGGAAGGCCAGCGTTTTCACCAGGTCCCCGTCGATGCGCATCGCGGTCCGATTCTGGATCGCAACGGACGCCTCCTGGCGGCCAGCGTGGACGCGGACTGCGTGGGGGCCAATCCCGCCGAGGTCGTTGATCCCGCGGCGACCGCGGCCATTCTGGCACCGATCCTGCACCTCGAGGCCGGGGATCTGGAGGCCAGATTGCGCCTCAATCAATCCTTCGTCTGGCTCAAGCGGCAGGTACGCAAGGCCGAGGCCGATCGCGTGCGCGCAAAGAAGCTGGCCGGTATCGTCGTGCTGCCAAAGGCGCAACGCTTCTATCCCAAGTATCTGGCCGGACAATTGCTGGGCTTTGCTGGCAGCGACAACCAGGGTTTGGAAGGGCTTGAGATTTACTATGACGCTCTTCTACGAGGCCAGCGAGGGTGGGACATGGCGGAGTTCAGCGCCCTGGGACGGCATATCCCCGGCGGGGAGCGGCGGTATCAAGAGCCCATCGACGGCGATACCCTGGTCTTGACCATTGACGAACGCATACAGTTCATCGCCGAACGCGAACTGGACCAGGCCGTGGCGGAGACCGGCGCCAAACGCGGCCTGGTCATCCTCATGGATCCCGACGGGGAAATCCTCGCCATGGCTTCCCGTCCGCAGTTCGATCCCAACCGATTTCTGGATTTCCCCCCGGAGGTATGGAAAAACATCTGCGTTACCGACCAATATGAACCGGGTTCCACTTTTAAGGTGGTGACGGCGGCGGCAGCTCTCGAAGAGGGGGTCGTCAGCACCAAATCGACTTTCTTTGATCCCGGTTACCTTACGGTCGACGACCGCCACCTGCACTGCTGGTATCCGGGCGGGCACGGGAGCCAGACTTTTGTCGAGGCGGTGGAGAACTCCTGCAATCCCGTCTTCGCCTCACTCGCCCTTTCCCTGGGCGCGGAACGTTTTCAGCGGTATATCAGGAGTTTCGGCTTTGGAGGCCGCACGGGGATCGACTTCCCCGGGGAAGCCACCGGCACCGTGCCCAAGCTTACCGGGATGAAACGTGTTGAACTGGCCACGATGGGATTCGGCCAGGGCGTCTCCGTTACGCCGTTACAGCTTGTCACCGCCATGACGGCGATCGCCAACGGGGGATTCTTGGTCCGGCCGCGTCTCATGAAGGAGATCAAGAACCGCGAGGGAGAGGTGCTGCGCGAAGGCAAACGCGAGGTCGTGCGGCAGGTAATAAGCCGTCAGACGGCGGATACCATGCGGATGCTGCTCGAATCCGTGGTGGTTAACGGTTCCGGAAATCGCGCCAACATCCCCGGGTATAGGGTGGCCGGCAAGACCGGTACAGCGCAGAAGCCAGGGCGCGGCGGTTACGGCAGCGACGTGGTGGCCTCATTTCTGGGATTCGCGCCGGCGGATCAGCCGCGCCTCGTAGGCCTCGTCGTTCTCGACGAACCTTCGTGCGGCGTGCGTTATGGCGGCGTAATCGCCGCGCCGGTCTTTGCCCGGATCATGAGCAGTGCGCTTCGTATCTTGAATGTACCCGCCAAGGTGGTGGAGGCGGTGCACGAGGACGGCAGCGGCACGGTCACCGTGCCGAACGTCATCAATCTTGCGCCTTCGGAGGGCCAGGCCATCCTGATCCGCGCCGGGCTCGTCCCAGGCTTGAAAGGTCAGGGGAGTTTCGTCTTCGATCAGGTGCCCAAGCCGGGCGCGCGCGTCCCGAGCGGAACGACCGTCTTGCTTTACTTTGATCCAGCGGAGAAGTATAATAGGTTCAATGAAAGCCCGGTGTTAGTGCCTGACTTAGCTGGACTTAAGCCGATCGCCGTGGAGAAGATCCTTATCGATCTTGGCTTGCGTCTCATCTCGGTGGGGGATGGCGTCGCCCGCGCCCAGGAGCCTAGAGCCGGGACCAAAGTTAACCCCGGGACGCCGATAACGGTTCGTTTCCTGCCGCCGGAGCAGCGCTGACGGGATAGACTTGGCTGTTTTGGTATATACTATCAATCATACCAATCTACGATACTAACGGAGTGATCTGGTTGCGATTGTCAGAATTGATGCAGCCATTCCCCCTGGCCGAGCCGCTCGGCGAGCCAGGCGTGGAGGTTACCGGGCTGGCGCACGATTCGCGGGCGGTCAAGCCGGGAGATCTTTTCATCTGCGTGCGCGGTTCCAAGCATGACGGCCATGCCTTCCTCCCGCAAGCATTTGCCGCTGGCGCGGCGGCCGCCGTGGTCGAAGCGAGCGTGGCAGTGGGCGACGCGCGCCCGATCGTAAAGGTGCCGAGCGTCGAGGCGATCCTTCCTGAACTGGCGGCCAGGTTTTATGCTTATCCGGCCTCGCGCCTGCGGTTGGTGGGGGTCGTCGGGACCAACGGCAAGACAACCTCCACTTATCTCATTCGCAATATTCTCGAGTCGGCGGGTTACGGGGTCGGTCTGATCGGTACCATTCAGAATCTGGTCCGGGACCGTGCCCTGCCCGCGACGAACACGACCCCTGGCCCCTTGGAACTCCAAGCGTTGCTGGCCGAGATGGTGCAGGCCGGATGCCAGTATGCGGTCATGGAAGTGTCCTCACACGCCATCGCTTTGGGACGCACCCGCGGCTGCGAATTTACGGCCGGACTCTTTACCAATATCACCCAGGATCATCTGGATTTTCACAAGACTTTCGCGGAGTATCTCAGAGTCAAACAAAGCTTCTTCGCCAACCTCGCCAAAGAGAGCTGGGCGGTCATAAACGGTGACGACGCCGAAGCCGGCGGATTCCTGGCGGCGACCGCGGCCCGCACGCTGACCTACGGCCTTGGGCCGGACAATCTCATTCGCGCCGATCGTGTCCGGGCTGAGATCGACGGGGTCGGCTTTCAGGTGCATACCCCGGTTGGTCAGGTTCCACTGCAGATCCACCTGACCGGCCATTTTAACGTCTATAATTCCCTGGGTGCCCTCGGCATCGGCTTGGCGCTCGGACTTGACCTCCAGACGACCGCGCGCGGGCTCGAGGCGGTCGCCGGCGTGCCCGGACGCTTTCAGATCGTGCCGGGCAGCCAGCGTTTCGGCGTGATCGTGGACTACGCGCATACGCCGGACGGTCTGGAGAACGTGCTGCGGACGGCGAGACAACTGACGAAGGGCAAGGTAATCGTGGTCTTTGGCTGCGGCGGCGACCGTGACCGCGGCAAGCGCCCGCTCATGGGGCGTGTTGCGGCAAAATACGCCGATACAATCCTCGTAACCTCGGATAACCCGCGCAGTGAAGACCCCCTCGCCATCATCAAGGAGATCGAGGCCGGTCTGGTCTCCGCGGGTAAGAAACCCCATGAATACCGGCTGATCGCCGACCGCGAGCAGGCGATTCGGACCGCGGTGGCCAGCGCCGTTCCCAACGATCTGGTGATTATCGCCGGCAAAGGCCATGAGACCTATCAGATCTTCGGCGATCGCACGATTCATTTTGACGATCGCGAAGTGGCCGCGGCCGCCCTGGAGGACAGGAAACATGGAGCTCTCGTTAGCGGAGATTAGACGCGCCACCGGAGGCGAGATCTTAGCCGGGACCGATCGCGTCTGCCGGCGGATCTGCATCGATTCCCGGCGGGTCGCCCCCGGGGATTTGTTTGTCGCAATCCCGGGCGAGCGCTTCGATGGTCATTGTTTCATACCCGCGGCCGTGGCCGCGGGCGCCGTCGCCGTTCTGGCCTCGCGGCCGGTCGAAGCCGCCCCCGGTACGGGGGTTATTCTTGTCCCCGATACCATTACCGCCCTCGGCGCGCTGGCACGCTGCCATCGGCGCCGATTCAGGCTGCCTGTGGTCGCGGTGACGGGCAGCATCGGCAAGACGAGCACCAAGGAGATGATCGCCTCCATCGGCGCGGTGCGTCATCGCGTCGCCAAGACGCCGGGCAACCAGAACAACGAGATCGGCCTTCCTCTGACCCTGCTTGCTTTGGAACCCGCCGACGAACTGCTGGTGGTCGAGATGGGCATGCGCGGCCGGGGCCAGATTGCCGCCCTGGCATCGATCGCCGAGCCCACCATCGGCGTGGTGACCAATATCGGGCATACACACCTGGAACTCCTGGGCACGCAAGCGGCGATTGCCGACGCCAAGGGAGAACTCCTGGAAGCCCTCCCCGCGGACGGCACGGCGGTCATCCCGGCGGACGACGCCTTCTACCGAGCGTTAAGCGCTAAGACCAAGGCGAGGTTGTCTTCCTTCGGCTTGAGCGGTGAAGCCGGCGTGAGGGCGGAACGTTTGGCGCTGCACGCGGAGGGCAGCACATTTGACGTGACGACCCCGCGCCGGTCCAAGTACGAGGTCCGGCTCACCGTGCCCGGACGGCACCACGTGTTGAACGCGCTGGCGGCGGCCGCGGTTGCCGAGGCCCTTGGGTATTCTCCGGAAGAAGTCAAAACGGGTTTGGAAAGCTACGCGCCTGTTGGAGGACGCGGCAGCGCCTTCCGGACCGCGGCGGGCTGGACCGTCATCGACGATACGTATAACGCGAGCCCGGATTCGGTCCTCGCCGCCTTGGAGGTACTGAAAGCACGGCCGGCGGCCGGAAGGAAGATTGCCGTGCTCGGGGACATGCTCGAACTGGGCCCGGCGGCGCTCGAGGGGCACCAGAGGGTCGGGCGCGCCGCCGCCCACGCGGGACTGTCGCTGCTGCTCGCCACCGGGGACCTGGCGCGCGAATTCATCTCCGGCGCGGTGGCGGCCGGCTTCCCCGCGACCATGGCGCGATTTTACCCCGACAAGAATACACTCCTCGCCGATCTAGGGAGCCTGCTGCGCGAGGGGGATCTTGTCCTGGTCAAAGGTTCACGCGGCATGCACCTCGAAGAAGTGGTCGCGGGCATCTCCGGGTGGGCCAGATAAGGGTTAGGAGGAAGTGGCAATGCATATAGATTTTATGCGCGCGCTGGTCGCGTTCGGCGGCGCGCTCTTGGTCTCGATCTTAGTCGGACGGCCGTTTCTCTATGCCTTGCGACGTCTCCGCCTGGGTCAACAGATACGCGCCGAAGGCCCCCAGTCCCACCAGGCAAAAGCCGGCACGCCCACGATGGGCGGGATAATCATCCTCACGTCTTTGAGCGTGACGATGTTGGCGCTGAGGGCCGTGCGCGGGACGGTCGCCTGGGCGTTCTTTCTAACCTTGGGTTTCGGTCTGATCGGCTTCCTGGACGACATCTTGTCGGTGACAAAAGGCCGTAATATGGGACTCAAGGCCAGGCAGAAATTATTGGGCCAGATACTGTTGGGCGGGATACTCGGCCTGTACGCCGCCAGGACCGGCCTGGGAGCCGGCTTACCGTTGCCTTTTTTCAACGGCCACGTTGACCTGGGTCCGGTTCTTACCTGCGCCGTCTCGGTCTTCGTGCTTCTTGCCGCTTCCAACGGCGTGAATCTCACCGACGGGCTGGACGGCTTGGCCGCGGGCGCGGTGGCCATTGCCGCCATTGCCCAGGCCGTCTTGGCCTTTCTCTTCGGCCATCCCGGCCATGGTATCTTCCTGGCGGCCGTCGCCGGCGCTTGCCTCGGTTTCCTCTGGTTCAACAGCCATCCGGCGTCTGTATTCATGGGAGATACCGGCTCACTGGCACTGGGCGGGGCTCTCGGCGCGACGGTTATCCTAACCGGGACGACCTTCTTCTTTCCCTTCACCCAGGCGGTCTTCGGTCTTGAGGCGCTATCCGTCATCATCCAGGTGTTTTTTTTCCAGACCGTTCATCGGCGTGTTTTTCGCATGAGCCCGCTACACCATCATTTTGAACTGGGCGGCTGGCGCGAGGAAAAGGTCGTCGTGCGCTTCTGGCTGGCGGGCCTATTCCTTGGACTCATCGGGGTGGTGGGAGCATGGGCCGTTCTTAGGGGTTAGGCCTATGGACGACGGCGCCATGTTCGGGATTGGGCCATGGGAGCATAGAATCCTATTGGGTTAATGAGCTTGCCGGTTATTTCGGCACGGGCTTGTGTTTGTGGCATAATACCTTTGATTAGCCGCGGAGTCGGGCGGCGCGGAATCGTGGCCGCAGAGAGTTCGATCCGCGGTGAATCGGGGGGTTCTTCAACGCCTCTAGTCCCCGATAGTTTGGAGGTTGACGCCATGGCCACCCTCCGTCGCAGGACCCCTGATCTGATGCTGTTATTGGCGGTTCTCTCCCTGCTCGGCCTGGGATTGGTCATGGTGGCCAGCGCCAGTACCATCCGGGGTTTGCAAAAGGGAAACGACGCCTTTTATTTCACCAAGCATCAATTGATCTACGCGGGGTTGGGTCTCATCGGCATGTTTTCCGCGATGAACGTGGATTACCATCAATGGCGGCGGTTTACCGTGCCCGCCATGATCGCCGCCCCGGTCCTGCTCGTGCTGGTCCTGGTGCTGGGCGAGAAGACCCTCGGCGCGAGACGTTGGATAAGTCTCGGCTTCGTCAATATCCAGTCCTCGGAATTCGCCAAGCTGGCCCTGATTATGGTGGTGGCCCATTATCTCGCCGAGCTTGGTGATGGGGTGCGGCATTTCGGCACGGGTGTCCTCGTTCCGTTGCTGTTTACCGGGCTTCTGGCGGCGTTGATCATGGCCGAACCGAATCTGGGCACCACGCTCGTCATATGCGCGGTGGCATTCTCCCTGATCTTCGCCGCGGGAGCGCGCCTTTGGCATCTGGGTATCTTAGCCTCCGTAGCCGTCGTGGTTCTGGCCGTCTATGCGATGAGCGCTCCTTACCGGCTAAAGCGTCTGACGACTTTCGGCAACCCGTTCAAAGACCCCCAGGGTGCCGGCTATCAGGTCATCCAGTCTCTCTATGCTCTGGGTTCGGGAGGTCCGTTCGGGGTGGGCATCGGGCGCAGCAGGCAGAAATTCAGCTATCTGCCCGAAGCGCACACGGATTATATTTTTTCGATTATCGGCGAAGAGATGGGCCTGATCGGCACGTTGTTCGTCTTGGTCCTATTCTTCTTCGTGGTCTGGCGAGGATTGCGGGCGGCCCTCGCGGCGAAAGACCTCTATGGCACCCTGCTTGCGGTAGGCATTACCTCGCTCATTGGTTTCCAAGCGATCCTGAACATCGGCGTCGTCACCTCAACTCTGCCGGTAACAGGTATTACCTTGCCTTTGCTGAGCTCTGGCGGGTCATCTTTGATAGTAAGCCTTGTGGCGCTGGGTATCCTGCTCAATATCTCCAGGCAGGCATCGTGATAAAGAATCAAGGAGGAAAACAGGTGCGCGTCATGATAACCGGCGGCGGAACCGGGGGGCATGTCTATCCCGGCCTCACGGTCGCACAGACCATCATGGACAAGCATCCCCAGACGGAGGTGCTCTTTGTCGGTTCCGAGCACGGACTGGAGGCGGACGTGATCCCGCGCGAGGGCTACCGGCTGGAGACGATCCCGCTGGTTGGCCTGCCGCGTAAACTGTCGCCGAAGGTCTTTTTCGCGCTCTGGCTGGCGGGGAAAGGGTTCATCGAGGCGGGCAGGATCATCCGCCGTTTCAAGCCGGACGTCGTCATTGGTACCGGTGGTTACGTTTGCGGCCCCGTGGTTCTCGCCGCGGCGCTCGCGCGCATCCCCACCGCCATCCAGGAACAAAACGCCTTTCCCGGCCTGACCAACCGCCTGCTCGGGCGCGTGGTGTCGCGGGTATTCATTGCCTATGAGGAAGCGTCCCGCCACTTTTCCCGGACCAAGGTAATGCTGACGGGCAACCCGATCCGAAGCGACGTCATGAAGGCGGTCCGCGCCGAAGGCGCCGCGCGTCTGGGGCTGGACCCACACCTGGAGACACTCCTGGTGGTGGGTGCCAGTCAAGGAGCGCGGAGCATCAATGAAGCGCTGCTCACCGCGCTGCCCAGCCTTCTCCGTATGCAGCGGCTGCAGATCTTGCACATCACCGGCAAGCGCAACTATGAGGCGGTCAGAGAAGCCATGATCCATCTGAACCTGCCGCACGCAATGGCCGCGCGCGTCCATACCGTACCTTATCTGTACGACATGCCAGACGCTTACGGCGTGGCCGATCTGGTGGTGTCGCGCGCCGGCGCCATCAGCCTGGCGGAGATGACCGCACGCGGTCTGCCGATGGTCCTTGTTCCCTTCCCATATGCGGCCGCCGATCATCAGACCTTCAATGCCCACGCCTTGGAGAAGCGTGGCGCGGCCAAGGTCATCGACGATCGCGCTCTGACCGGTGAGCGGCTGCTGGCGGAGGTCATGCCCCTCTTGCGCGAACCGGGGACATTGGCCCGCATGGGCAAGGCCAGTCTGGCTTGCGGCCGGCCGGATGCGGCGCGGCTGATCGCGGGCGAATTGGTCCGCCTGGCGGGGGCTTGATCCTCCGGCCGGCCATAGTCTTAGCGCGAGGGTGTTCCGTGGGCACCGATGGAATCCTTGCCGCATACGATGGCTAGCGTCGTTTGCGGTAGCTTTTCGTCGCCAGCCAATTCCACCTGCGCGGTTGCAGGTCTATCAGCATGGAGAGTCGAATTTCATTGGCGCCCGCAAAGGGTAGATTATGGGCTCTTACAGGCGGTGTGGTCTTGTATAAACTGGAACCGGCGCGAACCAACACTCTTTTGGCGGCTTCCGAGCATCCTGGAGGTGAAATCGGTGTGGATAGGCTGGTCATCCAAGGTGGCCGGCGTCTGCATGGCAGGATCAAGAGCAGCGGCGCCAAGAACGCGGTCCTGAAACTCATGGCCGCTTCCATTCTCGCCAATCGGCCGTGTCTGATCAGGAATGTGCCAAGCAAGATCTCGGACGTGGAAGTCATGATCGGCGTCCTGCAGGGCTTGGGAATCAAGGTGACTTGGGAGGACGCCAACTGCCTCCGGCTGGATCCCCGCGGGGAACTCGGTTTTCACGCCCCCGATCATCTGGTCAGGGAGATGCGGGCTTCCCTGCAAGTAATCGGCCCCCTTCTGGGACGCCGCGGACGCGCTTTGCTCTATCAGCCAGGCGGTTGCGTGATCGGGCAGCGGCCAATCGACTTGCATATCAAAGGCTTTACCGCCCTAGGCGCAAAGGTGAGCGAAGAGCACGGGTATATAGAGGTCAAGGCGGACAGGCTGCGGGGAGCGGAGATACACCTGGATTTTCCCAGCGTCGGAGCGACGGAGAACGTTATGGCCGCGGCCATCCTGGCGGAGGGGACCACGATCATCCGGAACGCCGCGAAAGAGCCGGAGATCATCGAGGAACAGAACTTTTACAACCGCCTGGGAGCCAGGATCAGAGGCGCGGGCACCGACTGCCTGCGGATCGACGGCGTCAGCGCCTTGAACGACCGGGAGATTGACTACGCGGTGATTCCCGATCGGATTGAGATCGGCACCTTTATGATGGCGGCCGCGATCACCGCCGGCGATGTGACGATTGATGATGTCATCCCGGAACATGTGGAGGCGGTCACGGCCAAGCTGCGTGAGACGGGGGCGGAGGTGATCCCCGGGGAGGACTCGATCCGGGTGATCGGCTCGACACGCGCGCGCCCGACGGACGTGACCGTGCTTCCCCATCCGGGGTTCCCCACGGACCTGCAGTCGCCCATGGTCGCGCTGCTGACCCGGGCGGAAGGAACGAGCATCCTGACCGATCATGTATTCGAGGCGCGGTTTCGTTATGTGGATGAACTCCTGCGCATGGGGGCCAACGTCCGTGTCGAAGGCAGAAGCGCCATCGTAAAAGGCACCCCGCGCCTCTCCGGCGCCGAGGTGGTGGCCACCGACCTGCGCGCCGGTGCCGCCTTGGCCATTGCGGGTTTGGCCGCCGAAGGCCAGACCGTCGTCCAAGGCACCAAGCATTTGGACCGCGGCTATGAGCGGATGGAGGATAAACTGAGGGCACTTGGGGCCGAGATCGAACGGATCATTGACTAAACCCCATCAAGCTTGTTATAATCGGGTGGTGACCGCACGGGCCGGGCGATGAAATCTTGCGACGCGAGTCGTCAAGAGCCTAGGCGCGGCGAGACTCCATTGAGGAGGTGTTTGGGCTGTACGCCATCATCAAGAGCGGCGGGAAGCAATTGCGGGTGGAACCCGGACAAGTCGTCAGCGTGGAGAAGCTTCCCCTTGAGGCGGGTAATGCGGTTGAGTTTGGCGAGGTCCTTCTTGTCGGCGGGGAAGGCGCCCCGCGCGTCGGGCAACCGTTGGTTCCCGGCGCCAAGGTGCGCGCGACCGTGATCGCCCAGGGCAAGACGCGCAAGATCCTGGTCTTTCACTACAAGCCGAAAAAGAACATCCGCAAACGCCGGGGACACCGGCAGCCGTTTACCAGGGTACGCATCGATGCGATCGAGGTTTCATAACGCTCGGGGTGCGCTCAGGCCCCGCATGATTGGAGGGATATCATATGGCGCATAAAAAAGGCGTTGGCAGCTCAAGGAACGGCCGGGACAGCGCCAGCCAGAGGCTTGGCGTGAAGCGTTTCGACGGCCAACTGGTCACGGCGGGCTCCATTCTCGTCCGTCAACGGGGTACCAAGATTCATCCCGGAACGAACGTGGGTCTCGGTAAGGACGACACGCTGTTTGCCATGGTTAACGGGTATGTTGATTTCGAACGCGTGGGCAAGACCGGCCGCCGGGTCAATATCAAACCGGAGCACGTGACCGCTTGAAGGCGCGGCCATGAGGATCATGTCTGAATCACCGCCGTACGGCGGTTTTTTTTGACCTTCAACTTCCTTGAATGAGCGACGCCCGCGCGGGAAGGCCGCCTATGCCGGCCGCCGGTTTGACAGGTTTCTTGCTGGAACGCGTCGCCGGGGCCCGTGGCGCACGAGGGACGCAAGTAGGGCGCGGTGCAGGATACAGGATAGACGGGATCGCGCGTCGAATACTAGAAGGGACGGCAAGAGGCTAGCTTGTGGTGGAACTCGGGCGGCAGGGTGGAGAGAGGGGCCTTTTCTCCCCTATTCCTCCACTCCTCTACCTGATTTCACCCCCTCACTCCTTCCCCCCTCACTTGCTGTTTGGGATGGAGGTAACCTTTGTTTCTGGATCATGTGCAGATCAAGGTGGCGGCGGGCCGCGGCGGCGACGGCGCCGTCAGTTTTCGGCGGGAGAAGTACGTGCCCCGCGGCGGTCCGGACGGTGGCGACGGCGGCCGCGGCGGCGACGTCGTGCTCGTCACCGAGCATAATACCTCAACGTTGACCGCTTTCCAGTACGAGAAGTCGTTTCGGGCCGCAAACGGGGCGAACGGCGGCGCTTCTGGGCGGACCGGCGCGGACGGCGCCAACTGCGTCTTGACCGTCCCCCCGGGCACCATCGTCCGCGACGGCCACACAGGCAAAGTGCTCTTCGATCTGGCGGATACAGACGTGCAAGTCGTGGTGGCGCGCGGCGGCCGCGGCGGACGGGGCAACGGACGTTTCGCCGGACCTTCCCGGCAGGCGCCGCGATTTGCCGAACGGGGGGAGCCCGGCGAGGAACGCCTGCTCGATCTGGAATTGCGTCTCTTGGCCGACGTTGGTTTGGTTGGCTTGCCAAACGCCGGCAAGTCGAGCTTGATTGCGGCCGTGTCCGCCGCGCGTCCCAAAGTGGCGGACTATCCGTTCACGACGCTTGCACCAGTCTTAGGCGTGGTGAGCGTGGCGCAGGAGAGTTTCGTCCTGGCGGACCTGCCCGGCTTGATTGCGGGCGCGCATGCGGGCGCGGGCCTTGGCCATGATTTCCTGCGCCATGTGGCGCGGACCCGCCTGCTCGTGCAGATGATCGACGCCGCCGGCACGGACGGCATCGAACCATGGACCGCGTTCCTGCAAGTTGATGAGGAATTGCGCCTCTACCAACCGGAGCTTGCTCGGCGGCGGCGCCTGGTGGCCCTCAATAAGATGGACCTGCCCGCCGCGCGTGAAGCCGCGCCGTCGGTAACGGACGCTTTGACCGCGCGCGGTTTTGAGGTCTTTTGTCTTTCGGCCGCCACCGGCCAGGGGGTGGCAATCCTCATGCAGCGCTTGGCCGCGCTGCTCTCTCAGATGCCCCGACCGGAACCGATGCCAAGCGAGGTCGATTTCGCACCGAGCCGGCATCCCGTCAGCGTGACCAAGGCGGGGGGTACTTGGGTCGTCAGCGGCGGCGGTCTCGAACGTCAGCTCGCCATGACCGATCTCGGCAACGAGGAGGCCCTTCGCCGTTGGCAGGCCTCGCTGGCGCGCCGGGGCGTCCTGGCCGCGCTGCGCGAAGCGGGAGTACGCCCCGGAGACACGGTACGGATCGGAGATACCGTGCTGACATGGGAGGAATAAGCGGCGACTGGTCGAACGCATACGTAACCCTTGCCAAAACCTTGAGTTCTGTGGTAGAATATGTCCGTAGGTTCGAGAAAGAGTGGGTTTCGCCCACTCTTTCCTCTTGTAGCAGGAAAGATGTTGCGGACGGCTTACGGCGCGCGAACTTTTCGCAAAGCTCGGTGACAAGAAGGTATGGGTATGGCTGACGTCCTGCGCAGATTGAGGGTTTTGGGCGAGCAAGCGGCCCGTGAGTTCGATTATGAGCTGGTCCAGGTGCAACTGGTCAAAGAAAGCGGGGAGTGGTACCTGCGCTTCGCCCTCGACCGGCCGGGCGGGATCGGCATTCAGGACTGCGAGCGATTCAGCAGACATATCGAGCCGTTGCTCGACGCCGAAGACCCGATTCCGCACCGCTATATTTTGGAGGTTGCCTCGGCCGGACTGGACCGGCCGCTGGTTCAACAGAAGGATTACGAGCGTTTCAAGGGACGGCAAATCACGGTCAAACTCTATGAACCGGTGGGCGGTCAACGGCGGTGGGAGGGCAAGCTCTTGGGTCTGCGCGATGCATCGGACGGAATCTTGGTCGACCTCGAGACCAAGGCCGGGCAGGTTGCGGTCCCATTGGCGCGAATTGCCCAGGCGCGATTGGTCCCAGAGCTATGATGGCCGCACAGCCGAGGAGGATTAAGGAATGAACCAGGAATTCGTGGAAGCGCTCGACCAACTGGAGCGTGAGCGCGGTATCGCCAAGGAAGTGCTGGTGGAAGCCGTTGAAGCCGCGCTTGTTTCGGCGCTGAAGCGCGACCAGAAATCCGCCCAGAACGTACGGGTCCAACTTGACCCCGGTACCGGGGAGATCCGGGTGTTCAACCGGCGCACGGTGGTCGAGGAAGTACTCGATGACCGCGAGGAGATCGCCCTGGCCGACGCGAAAGCCCTCGACCCGCGTTATGCTCTGGGCGACGTGGTCGAAGAAGAAATCATGCCCAAGGAGTTCGGCCGCATTGCCGCTCAGACCGCTAAACAGGTAGTGGTCCAGCGCATTCGCGAAGCCGAACGCTCCTTGATCTACGACGAATTCGCCAATCGGGTGGGCGATATCATCACCGGTATCGTGCAACGTTACGAACAGAGAAACGTCTTCATCGATCTGGGAAAGGTCGAAGGCATCCTGCCGCCGAGCGAGCAAATGCCCGGAGAACGTTACGAGCAGGGCACGCGCCTCAAAGTCTTCATCGTCGAAGTCAAGCGGACTACGAAGGGGCCGCAGGTCGTCATCTCGCGCACGCGCGCCGGACTCCTCAAGCGTCTCTTCGAACTCGAGGTGCCGGAAATACAGGACGGGCTCGTGGAAATCAAGGCCGTGGCCCGCGAACCCGGCGCCAGATCCAAGATCGCCGTCTATAGCCGCGAACCCCACGTGGATCCCGTTGGCGCATGTGTCGGCGCCAGAGGGAACAGGGTCCAGATGATCGTGCGGGAGCTCAAAGGGGAGAAGATCGACATCATACCCTGGAACCCGGATTGGGAGATGTTCATCGCCAAGGCGATGAGCCCGGCCCGGGTAGCCGCGGTGCAGCTCGCGCCCAGCAAAAAGATCTCGCTCGTCGTCGTGCCCGACCACCAGCTTTCCTTGGCCATCGGACGCGAGGGCCAGAACGCCCGCTTGGCGGCCAAGCTGACGGGGTGGAAGATCGATATCCGGAGCGAGTCGCAGATTGCCGAGATGTCCGAAGAAGAACTCGAAGCGATCATTCCCCTTGAAGATGAATTCGTCATGCCCACGGAAGAACCCATCGCGGAAGAGGAGCTCCAACCCGTGGCGGACCTCGCCGAACAGGATATGCCGCCCGCGGTCGACGCGCAGGTATATGATGAATCCGACGCGGCCGTCATCGAAAGCGAAGAAAGGCCGGCGGCTGGCGAGGAAGAAGAGGCCGAACGGGCGAGGGAAGGCGCCAAGCGAAAGATACGCAAAGGCCGCGCCAAGCAGCGCGAACTCGAAATGGAGCTGGAAACGCTGGATGACACTGGGATGGGCTTTTTCAGCGACGTATTAGGCAGCCGCCACACACAGGATTCGTCACGGATGGAGAGCGCCTTGCCGGCCGAGCACGCGAAGGGGGCAGTCGAGCCCGTCATCGACTCGGTCCTGGCGGCGGCCTTCGCCAAGGCCAAGGAAACGGGAGGCTTCTTGGCGGAGGATGATGCCGCCAAGCATAAGCCCGATCAGGAACGGGCAAAAACGAAGAAGGCGCCGGGTGCGCCCGCCGCCGCCAAGACAAAGCAGGCGGCAACCCCGGAGCCCGCCGTCGGGGAGAATACCGCCAAGGTGAAGAAAGCCAAGAATAAGGGGGAATAGCATGCCTAAGGTGCGAAAGGTCCCCCAGCGGACATGCCTTGGTTGTCAAACCGTGCGCCCCAAAAGAGAACTCGTGCGCATCGTACGTACGCCCACCGGCGAGGTGACGGTCGATCCGACCGGCAAGAAGGCGGGACGGGGCACGTACCTGTGCCCCACGCACGTCTGTCTAGAAAAGGCCTTCAGCGGCAATCGCCTGGACCGTGCCCTGGAAATTGAATTGGCGCCCGCGGCCAAGGAAGCTCTGCGTCAAGAGCTTGCCTCGTCGTATGGCGGGTGATTGGGTCGATCTCCTGGGTTTGGCGCGGCGGGCCGGGCAATTGCTTGCCGGAACCGAGACGGTGACCGCGGCGGTAAAGCAAGGACGTGTAGCGCTGCTCATCCTGGCCACAGACCTGTCCGACGGCACGCGCGCCCGTTTGATACGCTTGGCGCAAGCACATGGCGTACGAACGATCACCGCCCTCGATCGGGAGAGACTCGGCAGGGCCACCGGGTATTCCGGGCGGGGTGTTTTCGCCGTATTGAACAAAGATCTTGCCAAAGCAGTCCTGTCGTCAAGGGCGGCGGCCCGTCCGCACGGCGATGGGACTGAAGGAGGGGTTTGCCATTCTTAATAAAATCAGAGTCCATGAACTGGGCAAGGAACTTGGAATCAACCCCCGCGAACTGCTGGCCATCCTGAATGGTCTCGGGGCCCAGGTCAAGAACCATATGAGCCCGGTGGACGATCAGTACGTGACGCAGGTCCGCAAGAACTACGCCGCCGGGTCCAGGCAGGTCACCGTCAGGCCGACCACCATGGCGGTGCCGCCAAAACCGGAAGCGCCGGCTGCGATCGTTAAACCGGCGCCGAATAAAGCCGCGCCGGCTCCGCCAGTGACACCGGACTCCATACCGGCGCCGCCTCAGGTACGCAAACCAGTCCCTGCGCCGCCGGACGCGGCCGTTGCCGCCGGTGTCCAGGGGCAAGCAAGTCCGCCGAACGAAGTACGAAACTTGACCGCGCCGATTCCGCCCGTACGCGGGGAAGCGCCATCCCAGCCGCACCGGGTGGCTGGCGCCCGGCAGGCACCCGCGGCGCCGGTATCGCCGCCGGGCGCCAATGCGGCCAGGCGTGGCCGGCCCGGAGCGGTTTCCGGTTCCGGCCCGGCGGCCGCGGAAGCGGGTCGCCGTTCGGGAGGCGCGGCCCCTGCCAAGCATCCCCAGCGTGGTGAGGCCAATACCAGCGCGCAGGATCGGCAGGCGGGCGGCCGCCGGAGCCCGGCAGCCGGGCGGCGTCCGGGCGGACCGCCTCAACAGAACCAGAGCCGTTATCCGTCGCGGGGCCGTAACGTACGCGGACAAGGAACGGCGGCGCGCACCACCACACCCCTGAAGCGGAGCCTCGAGCTTCACCCCAGCATGAGCGTGAAAGACCTGGCCGGCGCGATGGCGATGCCGGTCGGCGACATCATCAAGCGGCTGATGGCGCTAGGGGTGATGGCGACCATCAACGAGGAGATCGATTACGAGACGGCCGCGATTATCGCCCAGGAGTTCGGCCATGACGTACGGCCGGCGCCATCGCTGGAAGATAAGCTGAAACTGGACGAGATCGTCGACGACCCCGAGTCCCTGACGCCCAGGGCCCCGGTGGTGGTCGTCATGGGACACGTCGACCACGGCAAGACCTCACTGCTGGACACGATCAGGGAGACCAACGTCACCGCCCAGGAAGCGGGCGGGATCACGCAGCATATCGGGGCCTATCAGGTTGAGATCAATAACCGGCGCATTACTTTCCTGGATACCCCTGGTCATGAGGCATTTACCGCCATGCGCGCGCGGGGAGCGCAGGTGACCGATATCGCTATCCTGGTCGTGGCGGCCGATGACGGCGTCATGCCTCAGACCGTCGAAGCGATCAACCATGCCAAGGCCGCAAATATCCCGATCATCGTCGCCATAAACAAGATCGACAAAGCGCAAGCAAACCCGGAACGCGTAAAGCAGGAACTCACGCAGTACGGCCTGGTCGCGGAGGAATGGGGCGGCGAGACGATCATGGCCGAAGTCTCGGCGATCAAACGGATCGGCATCGAACGCCTGCTTGAGATGGTGCTGCTCGTGGCGGACATGAAGGAATTCAAGGCCAATCAGAACCGGCCGGCCAAGGGCACGATCATCGAATCACAGCTGGACAAGGGGCGGGGCCCGGTGGCCACGGTATTGGTGCAAAACGGCACCCTGGAACTGGGGGATACCATCATCGCCGGCGCGGTGGCGGGACGGGTACGCGCTCTGGTCAATGACAAGGGGAAACGCGTGCGCAAGGCCGGACCCTCCACCCCCGTAGAAGTTATTGGCCTTGACGGGATGCCGGAGGCCGGGGACGAACTTTTCGCCATCAAGGACGAACACTTGGCCCGGCAGGTCGCGGACCACCGTCAGCAAAAACGGCGGGAGAGCGAGCTTAGACGGGTCCAGCCGATGACGCTGGACGATCTCTTCAGCCGGGTCAAGGAGGGTGAACTCAAGGAGTTAAAGGTTATCGTCAAGGCCGACGTGCATGGTTCGGTCGAAGCCCTGCGCCAGTCCCTCGAACGGATCGCCAACGATCAGGTGAAGGTGGTCGTGATCCATGGGGGCGTGGGGGCTATTACCGAGACGGACGTCATGCTCGCGTCGGCCGACGCAAATGCCATTATTATCGGGTTCAACGTCCGTCCCGATGCCGCCGCCAAGCGTTTGGCGGATAAGGAACATGTTGACATCCGGCTCTACCGGATCATCTACGACGCGATCGAGGACATCGAAGCGGCGCTCGAGGGAATGCTCGCGCCGGAATACCGCGAGGTTGTCCTGGGACGCGCGGAAGTCAGAGCGGTCTTCAAAGTCCCGAAAGTCGGCAATATTGCCGGCTCATACGTGGTGGAAGGCAGGATTCCCCGAAACGCCGAGGTGCGCGTGCTCCGCGACCATGTGGTGATTCATGAGGGCAAGATCGATTCCCTCAAGCGTTTCAAGGATGACGCCCGCGAAGTGACAAGCGGGTTCGAGTGCGGGATCGGGCTGGAAAAGTTCAACGATATCAAGGAAGGCGACCTCATCGAGGCGTTCGCGATGGAAGAGGTCAAGCGCGAAGCCAAGAAATAGCCCATTTTCCAGGGCGAAAGGCCGGTGATACCGGATGAGCGTTGCCCGAGCGCGGCGGGTGGCCCAGGTGGTCAAGGAGGAAGTGGGCCAGATGTTGCAACGGGAACTAAAAGATCCCCGGGTGGGCTTCGTCAGCATAACCGAGGTCGAAGTCTCCGCGGATCTGAGTCATATCAGGATCTTCTTGAGTCCGTACGGTGATGAGGAATCCAAGCGGCAGACCATGATGGGGCTGGATAACGCGCGCGGGTTCATCCGCAGCGAACTTGGCAAACGCCTGCGCCTTCGTCTGACACCCGAGGTTGAGCTGGTGGCCGACGATTCCATCGAGCGGGGCGCCAGGATAATCTCGCTCCTCCAGGACATCAAGGGGAATCAGGAGGAGTAGGCCTTTGTGCGACCTAGCGGCGATCTTGTCATTGCTGGAAACGGAAGATACCTTCCTGTTGACGACACACCTGCACCCGGACGGAGACGGTCTCGGTTCGATGTTTGCCCTCGGGCGCGCGCTGGAGAAACGCGGCAAACGCCCGATCATGATATTGACCGAGGGTGTGCCGACATCATATGGCTTCCTATCCGGCTCCGGCGCGGTGATCCGCCAGATACCCGACGGCCACCCGTCTGCCACGCTCATCGCGCTGGACTGCGCCGACCGGGACAGAATGGGGCTGCCGGTCCCGGATCAGGCCTTGAACATCATCAACATCGACCACCACCTCTCGAACAACCGCTATGGACAGTACAATTTGGTTGATCCCGAGGCTTCCGCCACCGGCGAGCTCGTGCATCGGCTGCTGGCGGCCGGGGGTTACCCGTTGGACCGGGAGATAGCGGCGGCTCTCTACGTCGCGATCGCTACCGATACAGGTTTCTTTCGTTACACCAACGCGACGCGCGGCGCTTTTTCCTTGGCCGCGTCGCTGGTCGAAAAGTTTCAACTCGAACCGGGCAAGATTGCCGAAGTGGTGCACGAACAAAAGAGCTTGAACGCGGTCAAGCTTCTAGGCGCCGTGCTCGGCACATTGCAGCTTTCACATGACGGGACCGTCGCCTGGATGTACCTGAGCCACGAAATGCTGGCGCAGTATCCGGTGGAACTCGAGGAGACCGAAGGTTTCATCAACTACGCCCGCAGCATACTTGGCGTCGAGATCGCCCTTTGTTTCAAGGAAGCGCGCCCGCATGAAGTCAGGGTGAGTTGGCGCTCCGGTTCGGCCGCTGACGTCAGCCAACTGGCGGCCTACTTTGGCGGCGGGGGACACGCGCGCGCCGCCGGGTGCACAATCCAGGCCAGGCTCGAAGAGGCTATCGAGCTGGTGCTCAACTTTTTGGCCGCATGGCGGGAGGGTAAGCTGGACTAATTGTGGACGGCATCCTCGTGGTCGACAAACCCTCCGGGAGGACCTCCCACGACGTCGTAGCCATGTTGCGCCGGCTGACCGGGGAAAAAAAGGCCGGTCATACCGGCACGCTCGATCCGATTGCCACCGGGGTGCTCGTCGTCTGCTTTGGTAATGCGACCAAAGCCCTTCCTTATCTGCCGGAAAGCAGCAAGACTTACCGTGTCGAAGCCCGATTGGGCCGGTCCACCGATACGCAGGATCGGACAGGCCGTGTCATCGAAGAACACCCGGCGTGCGACATACCATATGCGGACCTCCAAAAGGCACTGGCCGGTTTCCTGGGCGCCACGCGGCAACTGCCGCCGATGTATTCCGCGGTGCAAGTTGGCGGTGAGCGTCTCTATCGGTTGGCCCGCGCCGGTCTTGAGGTGGAGAGAGAAGCGCGCCACATCGAGATCAGCGCCATCGACCTGGTTTGGCCCTCCGCCTCGGCTTCACCGCGGCTGCGCTTTGACGACCGCTTCGTCTTTACCGTCACCGGCAGCCGCGGTCTCTACGTGCGTACCCTCTGTCACGACCTCGGACAGGTTCTGGGTTGCGGCGCCCATCTCACGGAACTGCGCCGGCTTGCCTCGGGTCCATTCAAGCTCACCGACGCGGTGACCATGGATGGCCTAACGCGCGAGGAGGTAGCGGCAAAGATCATGCCGCTCGGTAAAGCCCTTGGCCATCTACCCGCGGTGGACCTATCCAGGGCGGAGGCGGCGCGGGTGGCGCACGGTAACGCGATCGGCGCGGGAACGGACGGCGGGACCGCACTGGCCAGAGCGGTGGATCCAAGCGGCCGCACGATCGCGATCCTCGCTCGACAAGGCACTTCCTGGCAACCGGTCCGTGTATTCTTGACAGACTAATCGTCCGGTCGCTGCGTGAGGAGGTCCAAGTTGCTGATCTGGCGGAACTTCGACGAGGCCAAGGCCGGCTTGGGCGGGCGGCAGGTGGCGCTCACCATCGGCACGTTCGATGGCGTCCACCTCGGGCACCGACAGATTATCGGGGAACTCTGCCGCCAGGCAAAGGCGCGGCACCTGTCGAGCCTGGTCATGACGTTTGCCAATCACCCCGCGGCGCACGTAACGGATGCGGCCCCGCCCTTATTGATTCCCCTGGCGCAGAGATTGGATCTGCTGGCGGATCTCGGCGTGGAGGCCGCGCTGGTGGCGAGCTTTGATGCCGATCTGGCGGGTCTCGACGCTCGAACATTCGTCTTGGGCAGGCTTTGCCGGGACCTTCAGGCCAAAGTAATCGTCGTCGGTCATGATTTCCGTTTTGGCGCGGGCGGTCTAGGGAATGCCGAGGTTCTGGCCGCTCTCGGGGCCGGCGAGGGCGCGTTCGACGTAGTAAGGGTCCCGCCCGTGGCCTGCGAAGGGACCGTGGTCAGCAGCACGGCCGTCCGTTGGGCGCTGACCGCCGGTGATGTCGTATCCGCCGCAAAGCTCCTCGGACGTCCGTTTTCGGTACGCGGAACCATAGCGACCGGCGCAGGCCGCGGGCGCAAGCTGGGCTTCCCGACGGCCAACCTTACCTTGGCGCCGGGGTCTCTCTGGCCGCGTTACGGCGTCTATCTCGTCCGCATCTCTTTGGGAGAAGGCCAATACCACGGGGTGGCTAATGTCGGCGTCAAACCGACCTTCGGACGCAGCGAGCCGGTGATCGAGGTTTTCATCCTCGGGTACGGTGGCGATCTCTACGGTAAGTCCATTGAGGTGGCTTTTCTCGCTTTCATCCGGCCCGAGAAGCGTTTTCCCGATGCCGAGGCATTGCGGCATCAGATCGAGGCGGACATCAGACAGGCGGAGGCCATCGCCGGATCGATGGGCGGCTTGCGCTAACCATTGTTTACACGCGATCCGATCTATGGTAGAATATCTTGTGTTGCCGTAAAGGTTTATGCGGCGAAACCACAGCGTGGCCAATCGACGCCTCCGGCGACTGGCTAGGCTGGTGGGGTTAGTCGATAAAGGAGGTGACAGGATCATGGCTCTTGCTCCCGAAGCGAAAACAGAGCTAATCAAGAAGTATTGCCTGCACGAAGGCGATACCGGTTCACCCGAGGTACAGATCGCCATCTTGACGGAGCGCATCAATTACCTCACCGAACACCTAAAGACGCACCGCAAGGATCACCATTCGCGGCGCGGATTGCTGAAGATGGTCGGCCAGCGGCGCGGTTTGCTCAACTACCTGCAAAGCAAGAATATCGAACGTTATCGGGCGATCGTCGAACGGCTGGGTCTGCGCAAATAGAAGAGCGGGCATCCCGCTTTTCTTACTGTCTGGACATAATAACGACGGGTATTGGTGGGATCGAGCACCTGACCCGTCCTATGAGGAGGGATATGCTTTTGCCCAAATGGGAAACAGAGCTGGGCGGTCGGCCCCTGATAATCGAGGAGGGCGACCTGGCCAAGCAAGCAAATGGTGCTGTTCTGGTACGTTACGGCGACACCGTCGTACTGGTCACGGCGGTGCTGGCCGAAAAACCGCGGGAAGGGATCGATTTCTTTCCGCTCCTCGTGGACTACGAGGAACGGCTATACGCGGTGGGCAAGATACCCGGTTCCCGGTTCATTAAGCGCGAGGGCCGGCCGTCGGAGAATGCCATCCTGGCGGGGCGTTCGATCGATCGCCCGATTCGTCCCCTTTTCCCGGAGCATTTCCGGCGCGATGTACAGGTCGTAGCGACCGTCCTCTCGGTGGACAAGGACAATCCTCCCGATACGACCGCCATGATCGGCGCTTCGTGCGCCCTCCACCTCTCGGAGATACCGTTCGCGGGCCCCATCGCCGGCGTGCATGTCGGACTGGTGGACGGCCAATTCGTGATCAATCCCACGCTGGCGCAGAGCGAACAGAGCAGGATGAACGTGATCGTAGCCGGAACGGCCGACGCGATCATGATGGTCGAAGCAGGCGCGAATGAAGTTCCCGAGGAGATGGTTCTCGAAGGCATTCTCTATGGTCATGAAGAGATAAAGCGCCTGGTACGGTTCATCGAAGGAATCAGAGCCGAGGTGGGCAAGCCCAAGGTTGAGGTGGAACCGCGGGTGGTGCCCGGGGATCTATCGGAGGCAGTGCGCGGCTTCGTCGGCGCGCGGATGCCGGAAGCCATCAGAACTGCCGACAAGCAGCAGCGCGAAGCGGCGATCGAGGCGGTCAAGGACCAAGCACATGAGCATTTCAAGGCCTTTTTCGGCGAGGGTTATGCGGAGCGGGAGAAGGACATCGAGTATATCCTGGACACCGTGATCAAAGACGAGGTCCGCCGCATGATCGCTGTGGAAAAGATCCGTCCTGACGGAAGGAGAATGGACGAGATCCGTCCTATCTCCTGCAAAGTCAAGATCCTGCCGCGGGTCCACGGCTCAGGTTTGTTCACGCGCGGTCAGACCCAGGTTCTAACGGTCGCCACCTTGGGCACGGTGAACGAAAACCAGATTCTTGACGGCTTGGGGGAAGAGGAATCCAAGCGCTACATCCACCACTACAATTTCCCCGCCTTCAGCGTGGGTGAAGTCCGGCCGATGCGCGGTCCAGGCCGGCGGGAGATCGGCCACGGCGCGCTTGCGGAGCGGGCTTTGCTGCCCGTGATCCCAGCCGAGGATGTTTTCCCGTATACCATCCGTTTGGTCTCGGAGGTGCTTGAGTCCAACGGCTCAACTTCGCAGGCCAGCGTATGCGGTAGCACGCTTGCCCTCATGGATGCCGGTGTGCCCATCAAGAAACCGGTCGCGGGCGTGGCCATGGGGTTGGTGAAGTACGGCGATGACGTGGCCATCCTCACCGATATTCAGGGCATGGAGGATCACCTCGGGGACATGGACTTCAAGGTGGCGGGCACGCGCGACGGCGTAACCGCCATCCAAATGGATATTAAGATCAAGGGAATCGATAGGGAAATACTCCAGCGCGCGTTGGAGCAAGCGCGAAGAGGCCGGCTTTTCATCCTCGACCGCATGGAAGAGGTCATTGCCGCGCCCCGCGCCGAGCTTTCCCCATTCGCGCCGCGCATGATCACGATTGAGATCGATCCGGATCGCATCCGCGATGTGATCGGTCCCGGCGGCAAAATGATCCGCAAGATCATCGAAGAAACGGGTACGACCATTGACATCGAGGACGACGGCAAGGTGTACATCGCCTCCGTGGATCGCGAAGCCGGGGAACGGGCGGTGGAAATCATCAGACGCCTGACCAAGGATGTGCAGGCCGGTGAGACGTATCTTGGCAAGGTCACGCGGATCATGGGCTTCGGCGCCTTCGTCGAGATCCTGCCGGGCAAGGAAGGCCTCGTCCACATCTCGCAGTTGGCCAGGGAACGCGTCGCCCGGGTGGAGGACGTGGTCAATATCGGCGACGAGGTTCTGGTCAAGGTGGTCGAGATCGACAAGCAAGGGCGTATCAACCTCTCCCGCAAGGCGGCGCTCAGTGAAACGGAGGAACCGGCCCTCACCAAAGGGCCGCGGGGATAATCCAGAGCCGGCCGGAGCCGGCTTTATTGTTCCCCCATTGGCCCGTGGCAGGTGTCGCCTCTCCGGGAAGCGGCAGGAAAAGTGGTTTGCCTTGTCGAAGGAAGGCATGAGATCCCAAAACGACCCGCTTCGGAGGGTTCGCCTTGAACCGAGATTTCGAAAGTGAAAGCCAAACACACAGCTTCCCGCGGTTTTGCCGCGTACGTGCTTTCGCGCCAAAACCGCGGCTCTTCAAGGCAGATTCGAAATCCGGGTGGGATGCTCGCGCCTGCTTGACCGGATTTGCGGATATGTAGGATGATTGAGTTCAACGCGGTAATCATCACCGATATCTGCTGGGTCGCGGCCCTCATTGCCATGGGTGTCTTCGGCGCGATATTGCTGCGGGCACATCTCCGCCCTTCGGCGGCGCGCTGGTTCAGCTTTCTCATGGTCGCCGGCGGCGTCAATATTTTCGGCGTGGTCATCACGGATATCATTGACGCCAACTATCAGCTCGGCTTGCGCGCCATCAGCATCGGCCGCGCCTTCCTCCCCTATTGCATGCTTGGTTTCTCCTTGGTCTTCCCATATCGGCGGCGGCTCGCCTGTTCAAAGACGGCGTTTTTTGCCTTGGCCATACCGAGCTTGGTTACGATGGTGGTAACCGATCCCTACTTCGCGCCCCGAGACATCGCGTATCAACTGAAATACCATATCCCCTGGATGGGTGGCTATTTCATCTGGTCGTATGCAAACCTCTTCGGCTCTTTTCGCCGCGCCCGCCTTGCCATCACGCGCAGACAGCACGTTATGCTCAGCCTGGGTTCGGTACCGCCCACGATGGTGCATTATACGACGAGCATCCTCCTGCCGGCCTTTGGCCGTGACAATATCTGGCGCTATAACTGGATTCCGATCCTGGGCGCATTTGTCTTGGTCATGTTGGGCTATGTGCGTTACGGATTCTTGCGCAAGAATGCCAGCCTATCCCATTCGCTATTGGATCGCAGCATTGACGCCGCTGGTGTGAGCAGCCAGATTGTGGCGCACGCGGTCAAGAACACGTTGCAGTTGATCCGGTCCCACGCGGAGATGGCTATCGCCCAAGACGGACCGGATCGGCAGGCAAGGATAGGACACATCGTGAGTTTATGCGACGAGCTTTCCGAACGCATGAACAAGCTGAACCTGCTGACCAGGGCCAATATCTGTCTGACGGCGGAGCATTTCCGCATCACCGAGCCGCTGGAGCGGGCGATCGAACGGGCAAGACCGCGCCTGGACTCGGTGCGGATCGTGCGCGAGTACCTCAACCCCGCGCCGTTTGTGTCGGGCGATCGCACCAACCTTGAGGAAGCTTTCTTGAATCTGGTCACCAATGCGGCCGAAGCGATGCCGGGCGGCGGCGAGTTGAGAATCGAGATCAGAATGGAGAACGATTGGGTCCTGGTTGGCTTCCACGATCGGGGGGTCGGTATCGATCCGGAAAGATTGCCGCGGATCTTCGAACCGTTCCAGACCACCAAGGTGCCCGGCCACAACTGGGGTATCGGTCTCTCATACTGCCACTTGGTCCTGGAAAGATTGGGCGGGGATCTCATGGCCGAAAGTACGCGCGGTAAAGGCAGTTCGTTCTATGCGGTCCTCCCGCTGGCCGTCGAGGGAAGCCGGTATGAAGCCGGGATCAAACAGAGAAAACCCCATCACCGCATGCGCCGCCGGGGCGCGAATTAATCCCGCTTGTGCAAATAGGACTGCTTGGGGGGTAAAGCATGCTTAGCGCGCAATCGGCGCACGGACGTGATACCGGCCACAAACCAGGTTGGCGCGAAAGAGCCGCCGTGATCCTCTTGGCGTTTATACTGGCGGGGACCTTCCTCGTCCTGCGCGCCAGGCCGGTCGCAGCCACGGTAGGCCTTGACCTGAGCGTGGTTTCGCCGTATATTTCCCTGCGCCAGATCACGGCCGACGGCGAAACGGATCTGATTGCGCAGGCTTACGGACTGAGCTTGCACGCTCTATATCTCGGTGATAAGAGCGGCTTTCAGCTCGAACTGGACTATACACAGGCCCGCGAGGACCTTGGCGGCCGCGGGACGACGATCGCGCGTGAAGAGATCAACCTCAAGTACCCCCGCCGAAAGGAAGACGGCGATGACGGGAGCTCGATCTATTACTGGCTGCTCTCCTATGGCCTTACGGATGCCGGCGACAAGCTCGCGAACGATCTGACGCTCCGGACGGCGCTGATTGGCGTGGAGGTATACAACGTGGTGATGGAAAGCGGCACGTTTGCCATGGGAACGGGCATTGGCTGGCGAGAGCTCGCGATCGCCGGCTACAACGCCGGCGGCTATGCCGCTTCCGCCTGGCTGGAATTCACGGTGCAGCTCAGCGGTGACCTGCAGATCAGGTTCAAAACCGCGACGACATGGGCGCAACCCGAATGCCCGGGCTATACGGCGATGGAACGTGATACCTCGACGAGTATCGGCCTTGGACTGAGGTTTTAGCAGAAATGATAGTCCCGCACTAACCTTACCCCTGGCCGCTCTCCCGCGGGCCGTTCGTTACCCGCAAGCCCGCCGGGCGGCAAAACGTATGACTTGCGATGGGAGGATTGGGATTTGGATCTCAAAAAGGAGGCCCTGGACCTGCACCGGGCCAACCAGGGCAAATTTGCCGTGACGAGCAAGGTGAGAGTCGAAAATACGCGCGACCTCAGCCTGGCCTATTCACCCGGCGTGGCGGAGCCTTGTCTGGCCATCGCCGACGAACCGGAGCGCGTTTACGACTATACCGCCAAGGGCAATCTCGTCGCCGTGGTCAGTGATGGCACTGCGGTGCTGGGGTTGGGTGATATTGGTCCTTTGGCGGCTCTGCCGGTCATGGAAGGCAAGGCCATACTCTTCAAGACGTTTGCCAACGTCGATGCGGTTCCGATCGTGCTTGCCAGCAAGGATGTCAACACGATCGTCGATCACATCGCGCTGCTCGCCCCCACTTTTGGGGGTATCAACCTGGAGGATATCTCCGGGCCAAGGTGTTTCGAGATCGAGGAGGCGCTCAAGGAACGCCTGGACATACCGGTCTTCCACGACGACCAGCATGGCACGGCCGTCGTTTGTTTCGCCGGCCTATTGAACGCCCTCAAGATTGTAAACAAGGCTTTGCCTGAGATCAAAGTAGTGATCAACGGCGCGGGCGCCGCCGGGATCGCCATGACCAAACTCCTGCATGAAGCCGGTTGCTCGCGGATCCTGCTCTGCGACTCCAAGGGAATAATACGCCCCGGGCGCGGCGAAGGCATGAATCCCCACAAGGAAGAGGTTGCCGTCTTAATCAACGCGCGCGGCGAAGCGGGGACTTTGGCCGACGCCATGCGGGGCGCGGATGTGTTCATCGGTCTCTCCGTCGCGGGTGCGGTCGATCGGGCCATGATTGGCGCCATGGCAGCCGAACCGCTCGTCTTCGCGCTCGCGAACCCTGTTCCCGAGATCTCGCCATCGGAGGCAAAAGCCGCCGGCGCGGCGGTTATCGCCACCGGCCGTTCCGACTATCCGAATCAGGTCAATAACGTGCTGGGCTTTCCGGGAATATTCCGCGGCGCCCTGGACGTAAGGGCGAGCAGAGTCAACGAGGCGATGAAAATCGCGGCCGCGGAGGCAATCGCCGGGCTCGTTGCCCGGGATGAACTTCAGCCTGAATACGTCATTCCGAACCCGTTCGATCGCCGCGTGGCAAGGGCGGTGGCGGAAGCGGTGGCGCTGGCGGCGGTAAGCAGCGGCGTCGCGCGGCGGGCCATGGACCGGGCGACCATTAGCGAAACAATCGCACGACATCTCGCAGCGATGTGAGAAGGCCCTCCATGTAAAGCGGGACGTGGTGAACCCATGAAACAGTCTTGGTGGAAGAGCATAGGCACCGGCCCCGGCGCATATAGAGTAGCTGGATGGGGGGCTGGGATTTGGCGATCGTTGGTTTGGCGCTATCATGGTTTGGCCTTCTCTGCCTGGGAGCGCGGATCTTTGGGGGAGGACAGCCCGTGCGTTTCCCCCTCCTCTGCGGTCTACTGCTCGGCCGTTGGTTGCCGGGCGAGGACGAGCCTAGTCTGGGCGAACTCCTTCTCGTCTTCGTGGGCCGCATCGGCGCGGTACTTTTTTTGCTGGCCCTGATCAAACTGGTCTGGGACGGCAGATGGCTTGACCTGGCCGGGGCGGCCGTGGTATTGCTGGCCGGGTTCTTTTTGTTGATGGCCGCGGCGCGGGGGGAATCGCTCCTGCCTGGCCTCGGTGACATACGGGTTATCTTGCGATTACCGGATGGGTATCTTATTTTTCGCGGACGAGTGGCGGCCGGTGGACCCATTTGCGGGATGTCCCTTGCCAACCTGGACCTGAGACGGCACGGTCTCCTGGTGCTTGCCATCAGAAGGGCGACGGGAGAGTATGTGCCTTTCCCCAAGGGCCAGGAGATCCTGGACCAAAGGGATCTGCTCATTGTCTACGGCCGTCCCCGGGGCAAGGGCATCTGAGGAAACCATGGTTCCTACGAGGGTCAACCCTTAGCAAGGCTTGACTTTTCCCTGGGAGATGAATATCATCGTAATTGGCTAGGGGGAGAGCGCTTTGACCGAGCTAGAGTTGGCGGGAGAGGTCACCGGGGATTATATAGTGGTCAAGGCACTCGAGGATGGAGTCACCTTGATCGGCCTGACCCGCGGGAAAGAAACAAAGTTTCACCATACGGAGAAACTCGACCGTGGAGAAGTGATGCTGGCCCAGTTTACCACGCACACCTCGGCCATCAAGATCCGCGGCAAAGCGGAGATTCTTACGAAGCTCGGACGCGTGGCGAGCGGACGCGACTCCTGATCTTGCGGCAAGTATGCCAATACGGCAGCCGGGTAATGCCCGGCTGTGTTTGTTGAACCGAGTGATCGAAAGCGAAAGCCTTGGTTGAACGGGATGCATGGAGGAAATGCCATATGTGGACAGTAGTGTACATCGCGCCCAACCGGGAAACGGCGGAGGAACTCAAAGCGGTCTTAGGCCGCGAGGGTATCCTGGCGACGGTAAGGCCGATTGGATTGCAGACGGCGGGTGAAGGATGCAACTTTGAAGTCTTGGTCTCTGAGGCGGAAGCGGAAGAAGCACACGAACTCGTGAGTTCCTCCCTGCAAAAACCCGGGGTATAGCGGGCGCAAAGACACCCGGAATCAGCAGCTCATGCTCTGGCAGGAATCGGGACCCTCGGTCGCGAATATAAAATGCGGAGCCGCCGCATGGAGCAGTTTTTTTTTATGGTCTTCTCTGCGACACATACGTGCCACGACTTTATAGGATGCGAGGTGATGGGATGCCAATAAAAGAGTTGTTCAAGACCAGGCCCAAGTATATTACCATCAAGCCGCCGACACAGGCCCCCCAGACCGGCGCGGAAACGCCGGAAAAAAAGGAAATCCCGGACGGACTCTGGGTCAAATGCGGCGGATGCGGTCAGATCATATATAACAAAGAGTTGGCACGGAACCTTTACCTTTGCCCCCGCTGCGACCACCATTTCCGCGTGGGTGCCCGGGAACGGATCGCGCAATTGCTGGACCCAGGTTCATTCACGGAATTATATGCCGGGCTTACCTCGTGCGATCCCTTGGGGTTTCCTGATTATCCGGCCAAGCTGAAGCGTGCTCAACGTGAGTCAGGCCTGGTCGAAGCGGCGGTGATCGGGGAAGGCCGCATCGAAAACCTGCCGTTGGCATTCGGGGTTTTGGATGCAAGTTTCATGTTGGGTTCCATGGGGAGCGTGGTCGGCGAGAAAATCACGCTGCTGCTCG
This sequence comes from Bacteroidota bacterium, assembly GCA_050260415.1. GTDB lineage: Bacteria > Bacillota > UBA4882 > JAAYXC01 > JAAYXC01 > JBLNCE01. The sequence goes on from JBLNCE010000111.1 coordinate 38,732, forward strand.
AGCACGGCGTGGAGGCGGGCCTGCCGGTGGTCATCGTTGCCGGCGGGGGCGGCGGCGCGCGGATGCAGGAAGGCATCCTCTCCCTCATGCAGATGGCCAAGACCAGTGCGGCGGTGGGGCGATTGGCGGATGCCGGCCGGCTATTCATCTCCGTTCTGACCGATCCGACCATGGGTGGGGTTTTCGCCAGTTTCGCCACCCTGGGGGATGTGATTATCTGTGAACCAGGAGCTTTGCTCGGCTTTACGGGACCGCGCGTGATCCAGCAGACGATCAGGCAGACCCTACCGCCCGGATTTCAGTCCTCCAGGTTCCAGTTGGAGCATGGTCTCGCCGACATGATCGTGAGCCGGCGCGACCTGCGGCAAACGCTGGCAACGTTGTTACGTTTCCACGAGCCGGCTGGGGGTGAGGCCTGATGTCCAACGGTTTCGTGCTCGAATTCGAAAAACCCCTCCTCGAACTGGAGAAAAGCATTGAGGAATTGCGCCGCTTTGCCGAGGAAAAAGGCCTCGACATGTCGGAGGAAATCGCGCCTCTCGAACGTCGCGCGGTGGAGATGGCGCGGAGTATCTACAGCAATCTCAGTCCTTGGCAGCGTGTGCTGATTTCGCGACACCCCAAGCGCCCCACTTTTCTTGAATTGGTGGGTCTCATCTGCCGGGATTTCATGGAACTGCACGGGGATCGGCTATTCCGCGACGATCCGGCGATGGTCGGGGGATTAGCCTGGTTGGAAGGAAAAGCGGTTACGGTGCTCGGAGAGCAGAAGGGCCGCGATACCAAAGAAAATCTTTTTCGCAATTTTGGTTTGCCGCATCCGGAAGGTTATCGTAAAGCCCTGCGCCTGATGCAGCAAGCAGGTAAATTCGGACGCCCGATTCTGTCGCTCATCGACGTCGTCGGCGCCTACCCCGGTATTGAGGCGGAGGAAAGGGGTCAAGGCGAGGCGATTGCCCGCAACCTTAGGGAAATGTCGCTTTTGCCCGTGCCCATTGTGGTGGTGATCACCGGAGAAGGCGGCAGCGGGGGCGCGTTGGCCACCGGGGTGGGCGATCGCGTCTACATGCTCCAGCATGCGTGGTATTCGGTCATATCACCCGAGGGGTGCGCCTCGATCCTCTGGAAAGATACGGCCAAGGCTTCGGCCGCGGCCAAAGCCCTGCGATTCAACGCCGAGGATCTCTTGGAGTTCGGCGTGATCGACGGCATCATTCCCGAGCCGTTGGGCGGCGCGCATCGCGACCATGTGGCCACCGCGGCAAATATCAAGCAGGTGGTCGTATCCGCTTTTGCGGAATTGGCGGGTGTGCCGCCGCGGGAACTCACGGAACGAAGATACGAACGCCTTCGGAAGCTGGGCAGATTCACAAAGGGCTGAGGAGACGCGTCTCTTGGTGGACCGCCCTTGGCTGTGACCGCCAGTTGAGGGCGGTCCGGCATTATTGCAGTTAATGGTTATGGCGGTGTTGATGCATGCGGAAGAAGACGAAGATTGTCTGCACGATCGGTCCGGCCAGTGAAGCGGGCGCGACGCTCCGCGGGATGATCCAAGCCGGGATGGATGTGGCCAGGCTGAACTTCTCCCATGGCCAGTTTGAAGACCACGCGCGGAGATACGAGGCCGTCAGAGCGGCCGCCGCCGAGGCCGCGCGCGAGATTGCCGTCCTGCTCGATATCCAAGGCCCCAAGATCAGGACAGCGCAAGGGCAAGCTATTAGCCTGGCCGACGGCCAGTCGATCTCGGTCGCCCCGGCGGGCGTGCCGGCCGACCTGACCATCGACTATCCGTATCTCGTGGAGGACCTGCAGGCCGGCGCGTCGATCTTCCTCTGCGACGGGCTTGTGGAGTTAACCGTGGAGGGCAGGGAGAAAAGCGGCTTGCGGTGCCGGGTGGCCCGCGGCGGCGAGGTCGGTCCGCGCAAGGGTGTGACCTTACCGGGGGTGGTGGTGCGGTTGCCCGCGATCACCGCCAAAGACGTGGAGGACATAAAATCCGGGGCGCGGCTCGGCGTGGATATGGTGGCGGCCTCCTTTGTACGGCGGGCGGAGAACCTGCACGAGGTGCGCGGCGTCTTGCGCGCCGCAGGGAGCAGAGCCCAAGTAATCGCCAAGATTGAGAATCGCGAGGCGCTGGATAATCTCTCAGAGATAATCGCCGCGGCCGATGGGATCATGGTAGCCCGCGGCGATCTCGGCGTTGAGCTTCCGCCGGAGGAAATACCGCTCATCCAGAAGGAAATCATCGCGCGCTGCAACGCCGCGGGCAAGCCGGTCATCACCGCCACGGAGATGCTGGAATCCATGGTGCGAAACCCGCGGCCGACCAGGGCCGAAGTAACCGACGTGGCCAACGCGATCGTGGACGGGACGGACGCGATCATGCTTTCGGCCGAGACGGCGGTGGGCAAGTTTCCGATCGCGGCGGTGGCCATGATGGAGCGTATCGCGCGAAGGACCGAGTCGGCCCTCCATTATGAGACGATCCTGGCGCGCATGCGTGTCGGACCGTCGCCTACCGTCGCGGACGCCATCAGCCATGCCACCTGCCAGACCGCCCTCGATCTCGATCTGGCGGCAATCATCACTGCGACCCAATCCGGCAGCACGGCGCGCATGGTGGCCAAGTTCAGGCCAAAGGCACCGATTATCGCGGCGACGCCAAATCCGGAAGTCGCGCGTCAATTGTGCTTGGTTTGGGGAGTCTATCCCGCTCTGGTCGATGCGACGACCTCCATCGACGCCATGCTTGATGCCAGCGAGGCGGCGGCCAAAGCCACGGGACTCGTCAACGCGGGCGATCTGGTCGCGGTCACGGCCGGAGTCCGCACAGGTATACCCGGTTCCACCAATCTGCTCAAGATACACCGGCTGGGATAGAACCCGTCCGGTATCCGTTCAGAGCCGCTTTTTGCTCCCGCCAAGCCGCGAAGGTCATCGGCCCGGCTCGTCGTGCATAGTCTTAAGGGGATGCCATGACGGGCGGGGTGTTGATTATTGTCCGATCTGATTGGTCACGCGCTCACGCCTAACTTGCTCGATCTGCTTGGCAACCGTATGACCACCGTCGTCGTGGCCACGGTTGATAATGACGGACAGCCGCATACCGCGCCCTATAACCAGATCATGGCCGTCGATCCCAAACATCTGCGGCTGGCGATCAATCGGCATGATTCGACTTACCGCGCGCTCCGCGATTACGGCCTGACCATGATCGAGGTCCTCGCGGAAGGAGACACCGCCGCCGGTATCAAAGGTCATGCCACCGTCCTGCGCGAGCGGATGGAGGTCAATTGCAATCTGGCCATGGTCGAGATCGAGGTCGATGAGGTAAAACGCGATAATTCACCATACTATCTCGTAGTGCAGGGCGTGATCGCCCGGCATCGCCAGGAGCCGATCCTGCTCTACCAGCGGCACGTCATGAACGAATTGCGCGGTTAAACTGCTTGGCGGCCATAGAAAGCTCCGGGGGGATTGGGCATGCAAGCATTGGACAGGCTCATCGAGACCAGACAAGAGGAAATGATCGAAGATCTCAAGCGGCTCGTGGCCATCGAGAGCATCAAGGCGCCGGGGGCGCCCGGCGCGCCTTTTGGGCCGGGTATCCGCGCCGCGCTCGATCTCGTCCTCGACAAGGGCCGCGCCATGGGTTTCACCGTCAAGGACGTGGACGGTTACGCGGGCCACATCGAATATGGCGAGGGCGAAGAACTCGTAGGCGTGCTTGTCCATCTCGACGTGGTACCCGCGGGCGATAATTGGACCAAACCGGCGTTCGGCGGACAGATAGCGGACGGGCGTCTATACGGACGGGGCGCCGTCGACGACAAAGGACCGGCGATCGCCTGTCTCCACGCCATGGCCGCCCTGCGCGAGAGCGGCCTGAGGCCGAAGCGCCGCCTGCGGCTCATCCTCGGCTGCGACGAAGAGAGCGGCTGGGAGTGCATCCGCCACTATTTCGAGGTCGAGGAACGGCCGCGCTACGGCTTCTCGCCCGACGCCGAGTTTCCGCTGATCTCGGCGGAAAAGGGCTCGCTGGCCTTGGAGATGAAACGCGCCTGGGCCGCCTCCGACACATTTCGGACTTCTATCGGCGCGATGCAGGGCGGCACGCGGCACAATATCGTGCCGGACAACTGCCAGGCTGAGTTGATCCTTTCCGAAGCGGATTTGTTGCGGGCCCGCGAGGCGCTCAGCCGTTCGGGGATGCCTTTGTACCTGACTGAAACGCCAGGCGGCTTGCTGGTGCAGGCCAGAGGGGTGGCCGCCCACGCCATGCATCCGCAGAAGGGCGAAAACGCTGTTAGCCGCTTGATCCGGGGCTTGGCAACGCTTGGGCCGATGCTGCCCAAGGAACAGGGCGAAGTATTGCGTTTCCTCGATGAAGAAATAGGTTTCGCGCACGACGGATCCGCGTTCGGCCTGGCCATGTCCGATGCGGTCTCCGGTCCCTTGACCCTCAACCTCGGTACGGTCGCCTGGGACAAGCAAGGGGTCGCCGTGCAGCTGGATGTGCGATACCCTGTCACGGCGGCGAAAGAGCAAATCCTGGGCATAATCGAAGACCGTGCCCGGCGAATGGGTTTCTGCACCCGGATCATGATCGATATCCCGCCGCTTTATGTGCCCGACGACCATCCGCTCGTCGCCAAACTCGCGCGGGTATTCATGGAGAAAACCGGCAGTACCGCGCGTCCGCTTGCCATTGGCGGGCGTACCTACGCCTGCGCCATCGGCACCGGCGTTGCTTATGGTCCCGCCTTTCCGGGCAGCCCCGATCTCGCACACCAACGGGATGAATACATCGGCCTAGATGAGTTGCTGCTCTGCGCGAAGATCTATGCGGGCGCCATGGCGGCGCTGGTGACTGAATGAGCCGTTTACGCTTGCGAAGCCATGCGATAAACCCCGGAGAACCGTATCTCTGGCTCCGCAGCTAATCGGCATGTCTTTTGCCTCACGGCCGGCGTTGGTTTACGCCGTAATAGGCAAGGGCGCCCCCGTGCCCGCTTGGATGGCCGCGCGCAATGTATCCCCCCGCAGCCCGATCCTGAGGGCCTCGAGCGCCAGGATGTCCGACGGCGGGATGTTGCCCAGGTTGACATTGGGACCGTAGGATAGGATTAGTTCCTCCTGTTGGTTTTTGCGCGGCGCTTCCCAGATGACATGGGAGAGGGGCAGCCGTTCCGCCAAGGCTGTGAGTCGGTCCTCGACGATCTCTCCATCCACCCCAAAGATGCCTACGCCACTCCCGGATTCGCGCCCCTCGATGATGACCATGGCGGCGCCGGCTTTTAGATCCGAGATCGCCGTCTCGATCTGGCTCTCGAGGGATGGCTGGTCGCCGGGATGCTTCTTGCCGACCTCGGTCACGACGCGGAACCCCTTGTCACGGGCGGACAGGATCGCCGCCAGGCGCCGATCGTGGGCCAGAGTGATGGTTCCATCGGAGATCTCCAGCGTGTCAAATCCTAATTGGGCGGCCCGTTCAAGATAGGCATCCCACCGGCCTTGCAAGAGCGCCACCTCGGCAAAGGTACCACCCGGCATGATGCCGACCCGGTGCGCCTTGACCATCGCGGTCTTCTCGCGGAGCATCTCCGCGGGATAGAAAGCCGATGTACCAAAGGACAACTTAAGCAGATCGATATAATCCCCGGCCAGGTCGAGCAAGTCTTCCGTCGCCGCGAGCCCGAGCCCTTTGTCGATCACCATTGTCCAGCCCGAATTCCTTGGTTTAGCCATCCGGCCCTCGACCGGCGCGGACAATACCCCGTCCCAAGCCTTCCCCAACATGTGCACACCCCCGCAAGCAGTCTATTCGCTTCTGGTCTGACTGGTGTCCCAAGCGCCCGGACTTGACAAAGGCAAGCGGTAAAGGGCCATAGTTGACAGGCGGGGGCCGGCGATCGATCTTACCAAAACCCTTTTTTGGCGCGTATGAACCGGCCGGGAAAGACATAGAGTTAGATCAGGCCGGGGGGGAAGAGCATGATCCATGATAACCTGGTGCTCCTGCTCATCTTCTCTCTCGGCCTTGCTTTCGGCAACCGGCTGGTCGCAGGCGCATCCGGCATGACCCTGGTCCTGAAAATGATGGGGACCGCATCGCTCATCAAGCTTCTGGAGCGAAGAGCACTGGATGCGGGGCTCTTTTTTTTGTTGCTCGCCGTCTTGGTACCATTTGCCACCGGGCAGGTCGGGCCGCGTGAGATCATGGCCACTTTCCGCAATATACCGGGGCTGATCGCCGTATTGGGGGGGGCAATCGCGGCTTATCTTTGCGGGCAGGGGGTTACGTTGCTCCAGGTCCGGCCGGAGGTCACGGTGGGTTTGATCGTCGGCACGATCGTAGGCGTCGCGCTGCTAAGAGGGGTGCCTGTCGGGCCTCTTGCGGCGGCGGGCTTGACAGCCGTCCTGCTGAACCTGTTTGGTTTGGGAAAACGTTGACGCATGGTCGCGAACCAGGTCACGCGCCGCGCGCTACCCACGTAAGGGATAGAGGTCATCCCCCCGGGAGGCGAAGATCTTGACCTACCGTTCCGCTCTCAGCAGTATGGCTACGCTCAGATTGCTCTCCGGCTTGCTGGAAATCATCGCCGCCTTAATTTTCCTGCGCCTGGGCAAGGTGGAGGCGGCTTTACGCATCAACGCCTTCTTGGGCCTCGTGGGCCCATTGGTCTTTGTCCTGGTGAGTATCTTTGGGATCGTGGCTGTGGCCGTACGTCTTTCGCCCTTGAAGATCATCCTGCTTACCGCGGGGACGCTCCTGGTTTTGGCAGGGACGAAAGTGTAAAGTGAAGGCGGCATACGGCTTTGACCTGGCCAATTGCTTGACGTATCTCTCCGCGTCTCCGCGCCTCTGCGGGACAATGGGCTTTTTCACAACTTCTGCGCGAGGCCGTGATTGGCCGCCGAGTCGCGGTGGCGCACGGCGTCTACTTGCTTTTCACTTCTTCCTCTTGCCTCTATTAACCGCCCGGCTCGCGAAAACTTGGGCGGCGGCCCAAACTTGGCGGCCCCGGTGGAGGAAACCCGCGAGGGTGCGCCCGGTCTCGGCGTGCGACATCGGTACGGGAATCTCAAGGATGCGCGCGCCCAGACGATGGAGATCGATCGTCAGCGCCGGTTCGCAGCCCCAACCTGGCGCAAAGCCGGACAAGCCTCCGAGGATCTTGGCGGCCAGGACGCGCTGCCCCGACATGGGTGAGGCGAACCAGGTGCCGGTGAAAAGGTAGAGCCCCAGGCGGCAGAATCCCTTGGCCAGACCGAAACCGCCGCGCCGCTTGGGCGGTGGGAAACGGGCGATGGTCATTTCCGCCGCGCCGTCCAGAACGGGCTTGAGGAGCTGGCCGAAGGCGCGCGCCGACGGCCCAAGATCGCTGTCGACGAGGGCTAGGGCCAGATATTGTCTGCCCCGCAGATGGGCCAGGCCGGTATTTAGAGCGGCGCCCTTACCCCGGTTGATCGGGTGTGTTACCAGTTCCACGGCCGCCTGCCGCGCGATCTCGGCCGTACGATCGGTCGAGCCGTCATCGACAACCAGAATGGCGTCCACCTCGGGCAAGAGCCTGAGAGCCTCGATGGTCGGTCCGAGCGTGGATTCGGCGTTGTACGCGGGTATGAGGGCCACGGCGCGCATCATCTTAATGCCACTCCCGTTTCGCTTTGTGCTCTCTATTCGCCCGCCGGGAGGTTTATCCTGCCGCGGTGAAAAACTTGCGCGGCGGCGGGATTATTCGATGTGGTCGGTCGCATACTAGCCGTTGGTGGTTTGATTGAAAGAAACGGACACGAAGATCGGACTCGAAACCTCGCCGGAGCCGGAGCCCGAACCCGACGTACCGCGCCCCGGACGGGAAAATCCCCTGAAGAGCAGGTTGGTTTTGCGGAGCTTGCGCCAGCTTGGACAGATGGCCCCTCCGCAAATAGCGGAATCGCCGATTCACTGCATGACCATCGTGGGGCAGATCGAAGGTCATCTCGTGCTGCCGCCCAAGAACAAGACCACAAAGTACGAGCATCTCATCCCCCAACTGGTCGCCATCGAACAAAATGCCCGCATCAAGGGACTGCTCGTCATCCTCAATACCGTGGGCGGGGACGTTGAGGCAGGCCTGGCGATCGCGGAGATGATCGTGAGCCTCAGCAAGCCCACCGTATCTCTGGTCCTGGGAGGCGGGCACAGCATCGGGGGGCCGGTAGCCGTCTCCGCCGACTACTCGTTTATCGCGGAAACCGCCACGATGACCATTCATCCCCTGCGGCTCTCAGGCATGGTCGTCGGTGTGCCGCAGACCTATGAATATCTTGAGAAGATGCAGGATCGGGTCATCAAGTTCGTGACCCGGCACTCCAGAGTAAGCGAGGAACGATTCAGGGAACTGATGTTCAGGACCGGCGATCTGGTGCGGGATATCGGCACGGTCTTGGTCGGACGCGATGCGGTAACCTGCGGACTTATCGACGAGGTCGGCGGTCTCAGCCAAGCCGTGCGGAAGCTGGAAGCGTTGATTGCGGAAGGGCGGCCGTCGCGCGGCCCCGAGGCGGGAGGCGCGCGCCAATGACGCTGATGTTCCTTTATACGATTGTGCCGGCGGAGATAATCTTCGCCGACGAAGAGGACGATGGTGCGCGCGTTCCCGCGGGAGAACAGTTGGTGGAGATGGCGGGCGGCGTGCGCCTCCTCGTTCAGCGCGACGGCAAAGGGGGAGCCACGGTCAGCCGGTTGCTCTCCACGGACCCGCAGGACTTTCTCGACGCGCGTTGGCAACCCGGCAACAGAGTCTGGGGTTAGCAGGGGCGTTTTTTCAACGCCCCTGCGTCTTGTCATTTGAGACGGGTCGGAATGAACATATCCACGATCCCGATCACCAAAGACGCCAGCAAAGCCCCCAGAAGCGACACCGCCATGCCCGGAACCACGAACTGCGTGAGGTAGATAACCACGGCCGAGACCAGGAAACCAACGACGCCGTGGGCGTAAGGCGATACCTTCTTCCCCAGCAGCAGTTCGATCAGGTAACCGAGGCCGGCTATCACCAGGGCCGCGAGCAACGCGCTGAAGAAGTTGAGCGCGCTGAAACCCGGCACCAGGTAGCCAATGAACATCAGCACCAGGGCAGCGATTACAAAGCGCAGGATGTGCCGGAGCCAGTCCACTTTCTCACCCCCTTGATCAGGCCCCTCCCATGCTTCTAGCGTGTCTCGTGCGGGCGCGGCTATACCGGGTACGACGTGCAATTTTATCCTGACTTGGTTTTGGCAGCGGTGCCGCCAAGATTTTTGCGCTTTTTTTGCGGAGACCGATCTGGGAGGAATAGGCCGCGCGGAGCAGAATATAAACCAGATTCACGCCGGGGTGCCGCAGGGTCGAGCTTGAAGCGCCCGGGAGGTCTTCGAGACGTCTAGCGAGAAAGAAGGACTCATCACCGCGGTCGAACCCGGCGGGCCGGCCGACCGGGCCGGCATTCGGCCCGGCGAGAGACTGCTCGCCATCGATGGAATGCCGGTGCAGGATCTCATCGATTACCTGAGCTTGTCGGGAGGCCGGCGGCTAACGCTCACCCTGGCCGGCGGGGAGACCCAACGGACCGTCAGTATCGTCAAGGGCGAGGACGTTTCGTTGGGGGTTTCTTTCGCCAGTGCCGTGTTTGACGGCGTCCGCCGCTGCCGCAACCGGTGCGTTTTCTGCTTTGTGGATCAACTGCCGCGCGGGCTCAGAAAGTCACTGTACGTCAAAGACGAGGACTACCGGCTCTCTTTTCTGCAGGGGAACTACGTGACTCTCCAGGACCTCTCGGCCGCCGATCTCGCGCGGATCGAAAACCATCGGCTAAGTCCACTCTATGTTTCCGTTCATGCCACGGATCCCGAAGCGCGCGGGCGGTTGTTGGGCCGCACCGGACCCGCCCCCATCCTGCCATTGCTGCAAAGATTGACCAGGCGTGGCATCAAGCTCGAAGCACAGGCGGTCATCTGTCCGGGCTGGAACGACCGGCAGATCCTGGACGCGACCATCGGCGACCTGGCGCGGCTCTGGCCGGGCGTGCACAGTCTGGCCGTGGTGCCTGTCGGTTTGACGGCCCATCGGCGTGGCCTGCCTCTCCTGGCACCCTTTACGCGCGAAAGCGCAAAAGAGCTCCTGGCCCAGGTGGATACCTGGCAGGAACGCCTCTTGCCCGAGATCGGCACGCGATTTGTCTTCGCCGCGGACGAGTTTTACGTGCTTGCCGAAGAAACGGTGCCCGACGCCGCCTATTATGAGGATTACGCGCAACTGGAAAACGGCGTCGGCTTGATACGATCCTTCGAAGATGAGTTCCGTTTGGCCTGGCGAAGATGGAGGCCGGTCGTCAAGCGCGGATGCGTGCGCGTCGTATCCGGAATGGCCGCCCAGCAGATGTGGCAGCGCCTGGCGAGGCTGGTAGGCCGGAGCGGAGTACAGTTGGAAATCGTTGCCGTGCCCAATCGGCTGCTGGGTGAGGGTATTACCGTGGCGGGGCTCTTAGCCGGGTCGGATATCGTCCATGCTCTAAGCGGACTCGAACGGCGGCCGACGTTTGTGCCCAGAGTCGCGCTGCAGCGCGGCGGGGACATCTTTCTCGACGGCATGACCGCGGGCGAGTTGGCGGCGATTACGGGAGCGGAGGTGATAGACACGGACGCCGCCGTCTTTTTGGCGCGGGTCGTCCATGTCTTGGCGCATGACTGAGAGAACCCATGGCGACCGTCCACTGGTGGCAATCGTCGGCCGGCCGAATGTGGGGAAATCAACCTTGTTCAACCGGCTGGCCAAAGAACGGATCGCGATCGTGGAAAGCGTACCCGGCGTTACGCGCGACCGGCTTTACGCGCCGGCGAACTGGAACGGCCGGGAGTTCCTGCTCGTCGATACCGGCGGGATCACGGACAGCCGCGATTCCTTGGATAAGCAGGTCAGCGATCAAGCGCTCTTGGCGGCGGCGGAAGCAGATCTCGTCCTCTTTCTGGTCGACGCGCGCGACGGATTGCTGCCGATGGATAAAGAGATCGGCGGCCTCCTGCGCCGGGTTGGTAAACCGGTTCTGCTCGTCGCCAACAAGGCGGAAAGTATGCCCGCGCCCGAGGCGGAGTTCTATCCCCTGGGCCTCGGGGAGCCCATGCCGCTCTCCGCGGAGCACGGTCTGCGGGTGGGCGACCTGTTGGACCAGATCGTGGCCCTGCTTCCCCCCGCGGGGACGAACCCCGAGCCGGCGGGCATAGCGGTCGCGGTCGTGGGCCGCCCCAATGTGGGCAAATCCTCCCTCGTGAACGCGCTTCTCGGCGACAAACGCGTCATTACCGGCGATCGACCGGGCACGACCAGGGACGCCATCGATACCAAGCTCAGCTACGAGGGGAATGAGCTTACCCTGATCGACACGGCCGGGATACGCCGTTCCGCGCGCGTGGAGGAGCGCATCGAGTATTACAGCGTCCTTCGGGCGCTAAAGGCCATCGAACGGTGTGACGTGACGCTGCTCGTCCTGGAGGCCGGCGATCCGGCGACCATTCAGGACCAGCACATCGCCGGCATCGCCCACGACGCCGGCAAGGCCTGCCTGATCCTGGTCAATAAATGGGATCTGGTGGCAAAGGAAGAAAAAGATACACGCGTATTCAAGGATAGAATCCGCACCGCGATGGAGTTCATGGACTACGCGCCCATCGAGTTCATCTCGGCCCGTACCGGCTATGGCATGAAGCACGTGCTGCCGCTCATCATCAGCGCGGCCGCCGAGCACGCGCGGCGCATTCCCACCTCGCGCCTGAATGAAGTCCTGAACGAAGCGGTGCTGATGCATGAACCCCCTTCGTATAAAGGCCGAAAACTGCGGCTGTATTATGCGTCACAAGTACGCGCCAAGCCGCCCTTGATCGCCATCCAGGTGAACGATCCGGATCTGGTGCATTTTTCGTACCGCCGTTACTTGGAAAACCGTTTTCGAGAGGCTTTCGGCCTTAGCGGCACGCCCCTTTGGCTCAATTTCAAACCGAGACTTCGTCACTGAAGGCATAGTTGAATCCTGGCCAAACCCGGGGCAGGACTGACACTTGTGGCTATTTGCATGTGTCTAACAACACGAGGGCCGGATTTTAACCGCCAGATAGAAAACGCAGCTCGTCGCTGGTCGCTCGGGGGACGGGCACGGATTTTCTCTCTTTATTGTTCCGGAGGCATACCGGGGTGATCGATTCTAACCAGCACATGGACAGGGGAGGAACGAAACTGGTTCTCAGAGTTATCTTGGCGATGATTGGAAGCTACGCGCTTGGCGGCCTGCTCGGTGGAGCACTGGTGGCGAAGCTTCGGGGCGTCGACCTACGCCGCCACGGAAGCGGAAACATAGGCACCACCAATGTGTTGCGTACCTTGGGACCGCTTTATGCCGTCGCTACCCTGGCCGTGGACGTGGGCAAGGGAAGCGGCGCGGTTATCCTGGGCCGGTGGACGGGAGTGCCCGGTATCGACGCGTTATGCGGCTTTCTGGTAGTAGCCGGGCATAGCTGGCCATTCTTTTCGGCGATGCGGGGGGGAAAGGGAATCGCCACCGCCTTGGGCACGCTCATCCTCCTTGCCCCACGAGCGTTGCTCGTTTTGCTGCCGCTCTGGGCGGTGCTTGCCCTTCCCACGGGATTCGTCTCCCTGGGTTCGGTAACGGCGGCGGCTCTTTTTCCAATCGTAATGTTCGTGGCCGCACGGGGCGCGCCGGACGCGATTTTTCTGGTCGGGTACGCATTTCTCTGCGCCGTTGTAGTCATCTATCGCCATCGGGAGAACATCATCCGGCTGCGCCAAGGCAAGGAAAGCAGTCTCTGGCGACGCCATAAAAGGGAGACAATATGATCTGGAATACTGTGGTCGTAGGAGCAGGCGGTTGGGGTACCGCCCTGGCCAGATTACTCGCCTTGCGCGGCGAGACCGTGGGTCTATGGTGCCGCGAACCGGAAGTGGCCGAGGATATCCAGAAAAACCGGGTGAATCAGGCTTTCCTGCCGGGAGTCTCACTGCCGGACCGAGTATGCCCCTTTACTGAGCCGGGCAGGGCCAGTGGCGCAAAGACCTTCTTCATGGTCGTGCCGGTACAGCATATGCGCGCTGTATCAGGCCAATTCGCTCCCTACATCGGCGAGGACGCCGTCGTGGTCAACGGCGCAAAAGGCATCGAGATCGGCACCGGTTGCCGGCCGAGTGAGATACTCACGATGACTTTGGGGCGTGACAAAAGGATTCTTACCCTCTCCGGCCCCAGCCACGCCGAGGAAGTCGGCCGGGATCTGCCTTGCGCGGTGGTGGTTTCAGGGCGCTGGGTCCGCGTGAACCGATCCGTGCAGCACCTCTTGAACTGCGAAACCTTCAGGGTCTATACCTCACAGGACCAGGTGGGCGTGGAAATAGCCGGGGCATTGAAAAACGTCATTGCCCTGGCCGCCGGGATCGCGGAAGGGCTTGGATTCGGTGACAACACCATCGCCGCCCTGGCTACCCGCGGCCTGGCCGAGATCACCCATCTCGGCGAGGCGATGGGCGCTGATCCGTATACCTTTTCGGGTTTGGCCGGCATGGGCGATCTCTTCGCCACCCTCGCCAGCGAGCACAGCCGAAATCATTGGGCGGGCAGGGAAATCGGACGCGGCCGCTCGGTAGGGGAGCTTCAGGCTTCAACCAATATGGTGGTTGAAGGTATCCCAACGTGTCAAGCGGCGCTAACCCTCGCGGAGCGGTACCGGATGGAGATGCCAATCGTCGAACGGGTGGGAGCCGTGCTCTTTGGCGGGCAGGATCCACGCAGCGCGGTCGCTGATCTCATGCGGCGGGAGCCGAGCGCGGAGAGAATCCCGTGGTACAAGCGATGGCGTGGACGGCACGATAAGCCCAGCCGTTCCGGCCCCCTGGCAAGCGTGCGGCGCCGTTACCGGCGATACCGCAGCAGAGCGCGATAGAAACAAAGACGCCCCGAGAGAGGGGCGTTTGCACGCGCACGAGATTTGCTTCCACGCAATGCTTGTTTGCGGGAGCTACCGGACAGTATGGGTAATCAAGGACATATCCACCGCGACCCCCCCATATACATTTACTGTTATGTTGGGGCTTGGGCTGGTCCGCTTGGGTGTGCGCTGAATGCCTCCAGTCGGGCACGTAGGATTCGTGCGCGGCGGCGGGCCAAGGACGGCGTTTTGCCGCTAGAAGCGGGTAGCCAAATTCGCCCACGAAGCGAGGGGGGTCGGGGGTGGAGAGATTTGACCTGTTTCGAGACATAGCCGACAGGACTGGGGGCGACATCTATATTGGGGTTGTCGGCCCGGTCCGCACCGGAAAGTCCACTCTGATCAAACGGCTCATGGACCTTCTGGTTATTCCCAATATCACCAACGGTTATGACCGGCAACGCGCCACGGATGAATTGCCTCTGTCCGGTGCCGGGCGAATCATCACCACCACGGAGCCGAAGTTCGTTCCCAACGAAGCGGTGGAGATTACGGTCGGAGAAAATGTGAACTTCCGCGTGCGCCTGGTCGACTGTGTGGGGTACGCGGTGGAAGGCGCCTCCGGCTACGCGGATGGGGCGGTGCCAAGGAAAGTTTTGACGCCTTGGGACGAACAGGAGATGACCTTCCAGCAGGCGGCCGAGATCGGTACCCGCAAAGTGATTACCGAGCATTCGACGATCGGCCTGGTGGTGATCACTGACGGCAGTATCACCGAGATCCCGCGGGGCAATTACCTGCCAGCGGAAGAAAGGGTCATTTCCGAGCTTCGTGAGCTTGGGAAACCGTTTGTGGTGATCCTCAACTCCGCGCATCCGCATCTGCCCGATACACAGAACCTCGCCATGACCCTGCAGGAGAAATACGGTCTACCGGTTCTCCCGATGGATTGTGCCCAGATGGGGCAGGCGGAGATCGCCTCCATCTTCAGCCAGATTCTCTATATGTTCCCGGTCCGGGAAGTCAATGTGGACTTTCCGCGGTGGATCGAGGAATTGGAACCGGGGCATTGGCTCCGGTCGCAGATCGAGGAGGCTGTCTTCGCGGCGGTGGCGGGCATCGATCGCATGCGGGACCTCGATCGCGCGATTGCCGTCTTGCGCGAGAAGGATATCCTGTCGGGAGTGGAGTTGAAACGTGTCGCCATGGGTGAAGGCGCGGCCTGGATAGTCCTCCAGACCGAACAAACGCTTTTCTACAAGATCCTTGGCGAGGTAAGCGGACTGCCTTTGGAAGCCGATGAAGACCTGCTGCGTACCCTCCGCGATCTGTCACGAAGCAAACGGGCTTATGACAAGGTCGCCGCGGCACTGGCCGAAGTGGAAACAGACGGTTACGGGGTCGTAATGCCGAACCTCGAGGACATCAGTTTTGCCGAACCCGAGTTGATCAGACAGGGCAGCCGTTTCGGGGTCCGGCTCCGCGCCAGCGCGCCGTCCATACACATGATCAAAGCGGAGATAGTGTCCGAGGTCACACCGGTGGTCGGGACCGAACGCCAGGGCGAGCAGTTCGTCCGCTTCTTATCCGAAGAATTCACGAAGGATCCCAACCGGATCTGGCAGTCCGATTTTCTCGGCAAGTCCTTGCACGACCTGGTGACCGAGGGTATCCACAGCAAACTGCAGAAGATGCCGGAGAACGCCAGGGTCAAACTCCGCGAGGCATTGACGAAGATTGCCAATGAAGGGAGCGGCGGCCTGGTCTGTATCATCCTTTAGCAGTATCCACCCCGGCATTCCGCCGGGACAACAAAGGATGAAAGATGAGACGGCTTCTGATTTGCCAACTCACCCCCGCCCTACGGGCACCCCCTCTCTTAGCTTAGAGAGGGGGACGGGGGTGAGTTTGATGTCGTTCTCTACCAGTCTGCTTCAAAACCAGGTTCAGGAAGAAACCTGAGAATGTCCGCCCAGGTTAGGGCAAGAACCCTTCGTCAGATTGGGGCGCCGGTGCATCCGGCGCTTTGCTGTTATCGCAGGCTTGTCGGGTCGACGAATACCGTGTATCACCAGTGGTGTAAATCAAACTGCCTCTAGCTGGGAAGATGACAGAAACACCGACGAAGACTGGCTTGAACGCGTTTTTTTTGGGGTTAAAAGCAGGAGATCGGGGAACCATCTAGAATTAGTCAAACCGAAGGTAGCAACATCCAGTTACCGCAAGGTTTTCGGGATGCACGGCTCGCCCCGACCACAGCGCTCATGGAAGGAGGTGAAACGGAGTGACCAAGACCGAACTTATTGACAAGGTAGCGGAAAAGAGCGGCTTGACAAAGAAGGACTCGGGCAAGGCCATCGACGCCATGATCGGAACCATGACCGCGGCATTGGCCAAGAACGAAAAGGTCCAGTTGGTTGGCTTCGGCAGCTTTGAGGTTCGTAAGCGTGAAGCGCGCAAGGGCCGCAACCCCCAGACGGGTGCCGAAATCAAGATTGCTGCCCGCAAGGTTCCAGTCTTCAAGGCCGGCAAGGCCCTGAAGGATGCGGTGGCCAAGAAGTAGTATCTTTGAAAGCATCATGTAAGTTTATCTCCCGTATGGGGGACAGTGCAAGCCCTTCAGTGCATGCTGGAGGGCTTGGATTTTTGGACTTGTTGCGTTCCTGTCACGCATCTATGCTATAATTGATTGCGTATTGAGAGGCGAAGGAGTGTCCCTGTTGGAAAAGAAGAAGACTACCTGCGGCAGACAGTCTTCAACGCCAAAAGCCAAGCCCAAGAAGAGTTTCCTTCGCGACATGCTGGAGGTAATCATCCCGGCGGTCTTGATCTTCCTTGTGGTCAGGACGTTCTTTTTCGAGTCGCGCTGGGTGCCTTCCCCATCCATGGTACCCACCATCGAGGAACGCGACCGCTTCCTGGAAAACAAGCTGGTATACAGATTCCGTACCCCCCGCAGGGGCGAGATCGTCGTCTTTCATCCACCGGCGGCCGCCCTGGTTGGCTCGGTAAGAAAAGATGACTTCGTCAAGCGCGTGATCGGCCTGCCGGGCGAGACGATTGACATCCGGGATGGCAGAGTCTACATCAATGGCAAACTGCTCCCCGAACCGTATGTACCCGAGGATGAGATGGATTACCTCGATTTTGGTCCGTTTTCCGTACCCGAGGGACATCTGTTCATGCTCGGCGATAACCGGCGGCAAAGCCGCGACAGCAGGTACTGGGGGTATCTGCCGCTCAAGAACGTGGACGGTAAAGCAATGTGGCGTTTTTGGCCGCTCAACCGCATCTCCATCCTGCGGTAAGGACGAAGGATGCCAATTCTAAATCTGACAGGTCTGGAAAAATATTATGGGGCGATGCGCGTTTTTTCCGGGGTCGACCTGGAGATCGAGGCCGGACAAAAGCTGGCCCTGGTCGGACGCAACGGATGCGGGAAGACCACCTTGCTCCGGATCGCCGCCGGTCTCGAGCAGCCGGATCGCGGGGAGGTCGCGCTGGCCCGCGGCATGCAGGTCGCTCTCCTGGCGCAGACTTTTCAATGCCAAGACCGGGGCAACTCCCTCTGGACCGAGATGGAGATCCTCTTCGCGGACTTGCTTGCCCTTACAAAAGACCTTGAAGAGGCGGCCGCGGCCATCGCAAGCGGGCGCGCAGGCGCCATGGAGCGCTACGCCGCTCTGCAGGAAGAGTGCGAGCGGCGCGGCGGTTACGCCTTTCAGCCGCGCATCGAAAAAGTTCTGCGCGGCTTGGGTTTTACCGAGGAAGACTGGGTCAAACCAGTGGGGGTCTTGAGCGGCGGTGAGATGACGCGGGCCGCTTTGGCCAGAATGCTCCTCCGCGAGCCCGACCTTATATTGCTTGACGAGCCCACAAACCACCTCGATCTCTGGGCCGTGTCCTGGCTCGAAGAGTATCTGGCCGCATACAAGGGCGCTGTTCTCGTCGTTTCCCACGATCGTTACTTCCTCGACCGCGTGGCGCAGGGCGTATACGAACTCGCCGGCGGCCGGGTCCGGTATTATCGCGGTAATTATTCCAGTTACCGCGAAGCGAAAGCCGCCGAGCAACACGCCCTCGACCGTGCCAGGGAGGCCCAGGAGAGGGAGATCGCCCGCAAAGAACGATTGGTGCGCGAGGCGGCCGCCGATGAAAGAAGCAAGAGGCAGGCGCGGAGTATCGCCAAGAGCTTGGCGCGCATGGAGCCCTTGGCTACGCCGGCGCGCGAGGAACCGAGGATGAGACTGGAACTCGCCCCGACGGTCAAGGGCGGACGCAACGTAATGACCGTGGCGGGCCTCAGCAAGAGCTACGCGGGACAGACCGTTCTGCGGGAAGTCTCCTTCGGCTTGGCATACGGAGAAAAAGTCGGCATCATCGGTCCGAACGGCGCCGGGAAGACGACTCTCCTCCGCCTTCTCCTCGGGCATGAAAAAGCGGATCGCGGTTCGATCCAGATCGGTTATAACACGCAAATAGAGTATTTCGCGCAGGAAGAGCAGGAAGAAACGTGGCGGGGGAGCGGGACGGTCTTTTCGGCCGTACAGGATGCCGGCGCGGGCGACAATCTCGCCACACGCAGCCATTTGGCCCGTTTTCTTTTCCGGGGCGAGGAAGTCTGGAAGAACGTGAAGGATTTGAGCGGCGGGGAACGCAGGCGGTTGGCCCTGGCGGTCTTGACCCTGTCGCGCGCCAATTGCCTCCTGCTCGATGAACCCACGAACCACCTCGACCTCCCTTCGCTCGAGGCGCTTGAGGAGGCCATCAGGCACTTTCCCGGTACAATATTGGTCGTCTCCCACGACCGTTATTTTCTTGGCCGCATCGCGGACCGGTTGTTGGCCCTCGTCGATGGACGGCTGCTTCCGTTTGGCGGCTATGCGGAGTTTGCCGCCTGGCATGCCGCCGAGGAAGCGCGGTTGGCCGAGGCCCGCGCCAGAGAGGTCGAGATGCGGCGCGAGCAACAAAGGCGTGAGCGCGTAATGCGCCAGCAGCCGCGCAAGGAAGAACGTCAACGCGCCAAAGCCTTAGCGGAAATCGAGTCGGCGCTCGCAAGTAAAGAAGAAGCACGCGCCGCGCTGATGCAGGAGATCGCCCGCCCGGAAATCGCGCGCGACTTCGCCGCCTTGCGGGAACTCTCCACGCGCCTTGCCGATCTGGAGCGGGAGCTTGCCGAGCTCTATGAGGAATGGGGGACGGTAGCGGATGGGTCCCAAACATAACGTACGGCATGAAAGCTTGCTGGAGCTGCGCCTGCCTTTACCTGACGACCTATCCTTCCTGCATGCCGGCGATCGGTTGCTGCTGAGCGGGCCGTTGCTCACGGCGCGGGACGCGGCGCACCGGAGATTGGTGGAGACGTGGGCGCGCGGGCAGGAGGCCCCCTTTAGCGTCGCGGGCGAAACCGTATACTATGTCGGGCCTTGCCCAGCCCCCCCGGATTGGATTATCGGTTCGGCCGGGCCGACCACGAGCGGACGCATGGATCGTTATACGCCGGCTTTGTTGGCTCACGGCCTGCGCGGCATGATCGGCAAAGGTCAACGGAGCCGTGAAGTCATAGAGGCCATCGCGGCCAAAGGCGCCGTGTACTTCGCCGCGCTTGGCGGGGCGGGGGCATTGATCGCCAAGACCATCAAGCGAGTGGAGGAAGTGGCCTATCCCGACCTGGGTCCGGAGGCCGTGCGCAGGCTCTGGGTGATGGATCTGCCGGTAATCGTGGCCGTGGATCCGAGTGGCCGCGATCTGTACCAGGAGGGGCCGCGCGCTTACGCACGGACGACCGACTAGAGATGTTTAGCTTAATCTGCCGCGCAGGCGCCGGGGGGAGGGCAAGAGATGATCGTCAGTCTCGATCGCGCCGCCTATTTCGCCCCGCGTGGTAAACACCGGTTGACGCTCCTGGGGAATATCATCGCGCAGCG
Source organism: Bacteroidota bacterium (assembly GCA_050260415.1). GTDB lineage: Bacteria > Bacillota > UBA4882 > JAAYXC01 > JAAYXC01 > JBLNCE01. The sequence continues at coordinate 58,612 of JBLNCE010000111.1, forward strand.
TTACCTGAACCCGGAGGACAGGTTGATTGGCCTGATCGGGGAGGGCGGCGCGGGCAAATCTCTCTTGATCCGGGGCATCTTCCCCGGTCTGGTCTTGACGAATGATGACGATGGGGTCAACGTCCGCCCGCTGCCGATCTTGCAGGACTACGAAGACGGCAACTTCCGCACGCATACCTACCACCTCGACGCCCGTTTCGAACTGGCTTTCATTCAGGCCTGGCGGTTGGCCGACGCGATCGCTCAGGCTGTGCAACGCGGTAAACGCGTGGTTGTCGAACATTTTGAACTGCTCTATCCCCTCATCGGCATGAACGCCGAACTCCTGATCGGCATCGGTGAGGACGTGGTCGTGGTCAGGCCGAGCATCTTCGGCCCGGATCCGCATGAACTGGCCCGCGAGGTCTTCGCGACCATCGCTTACCGGCGCATGGCGCATTCGGCCGAGGATCTGACATCGATCGTCCTCGAGCAGATGGGGTTGGCGCGGCCGGAAATACACAGCGACGTCAAACGGGGATTTGTCCTGGAATTCGCCGTCAAACCCGAGGTAGACCTGGCGGCGGTCGAAGAAAAGGTTCGGGAATTCATCGAGCGTGATGCGCGGATCGCCTACCACGACGATGAACATATTCGGGTGGATGACCTCGTCTACCCATGTTCCGGCCCCCGGATCCATGTGCGCCGGGCGGGTGAGATCAAGGGCTTCAGGCTCCTGTCCGAGTTCCGCTACTGCCCCTTCTCCCGTCTCTACCTGTTAGCCGGCCTCGTGGGGACGGGGGAAGAACCTGAACATGAGGCTTTGGACCCGGGGGAAAGCTAGAACGGTTTGGTTTGGTGCGAGATGGGGAGGAATGGCGTCGTGAGATTGGATGGCCGCGAGCACGACCAGCTACGGCCGGTGCGCGTGAGTCCGGGCTACCTGAAATACCCCGAGGGTTCCGTCCTGATCGAAGTGGGAGAGACCAAAGTCATCTGCACCGCCACGGTGGAAGAAAAAGTCCCGCTTTGGCTGCGCGGTTCCGGACAAGGGTGGGTGACGGCGGAATACGCCATGCTGCCCAGGGCGACGCCGCAGCGCAACGTGCGGGAGGTCAACAAAGGCAAGCAGACCGGACGCACCATGGAGATACAGCGTTTGGTGGGCCGTTCCCTGCGCTCGGTGGTGGACCTTACGGCCTTGGGGGACCGCACCGTCTGGCTCGACTGCGACGTGATCCAAGCCGACGGCGGCACACGCACGGCCGCGGTAACGGGTGCGTTTATCGCGCTGGTCGAGGCGTTGCATAAAGTCATCCCGGGCCAGGAACCCTTGCCTGTCTATGATTTTCTTGCCGCGACAAGCGTAGGACTCCTCAACGGGGAGCCCTTGTTGGATCTCTGTTATGCGGAAGATTCGCGCGTGCAGGTGGACATGAACGTGGTCATGACGGGTGCCGGCCGGATCGTTGAGATCCAAGGCACCGCGGAGGGAGCGCCCTTTAGCCGGGCCGAGATGATGTCGATGATGTCCATCGCCGAAAAGGGCTTGGCCCAATTGACCGCGATCCAACGCCAAGCCATCGGCGGTTACGCGGATCGGATCGGGAGGTGGTCCAGTGAAAAGACTCGTCCTGGCAACGAGGAATGAGGGCAAGATCCAAGAGGTGCGGCAGCTTCTCGCCGGACTGGACCTTGAAGTGGTTGCTCTGAGCGCTTATCCGGACGCGCCGCAAGTCCCTGAAGACGGAGAGACTTTTGCGGAAAACGCCAGGGAGAAAGCCCTGGCCACCGCCGCTCATACAAGAGAATGGGCCCTGGCCGACGATTCCGGCCTCGAGGTGGACGCGCTCAAAGGCGCCCCCGGCGTCCACTCCGCCCGTTACGCGGGTCATCACGGCGATGACGAGGGAAATATCAAGAAGCTGCTTGCGGAGTTGAGGGATGTGCCAGGGGACCGGCGGACGGCACGTTTCTTCTGCGCCCTCGCCTTGGCCTCGCCGGATGGGGCGCTCATCACGGCGGAAGGGGAATGCAGGGGCCGGATTGGCTATGGCCCCAAGGGCGCGAACGGCTTCGGCTACGACCCGGTCTTTTTTGTGCCCGCGTACGGGCGGATGATGGCGGAACTGTCAGACGAAGAAAAGAACCGTATCAGCCATCGGGGACGCGCGCTCCTGAAGATGCGCCCGCTTATCATTGAGCACTTGATAGAAGTGTGAAGCCATACAGTCGGCAATCATTTAACTCTTGGGGGTTGCCATGCGCGTGGGCGTGGTCAGCGATATCCATGGCGCCTATGAGGCTTTGCGGCGTGCCGTGCAAGCCATGGGGCCGGTAGACCTCTTGGCGCATGCCGGGGACGGGTATAGCGATCTCATCCGCTGGCGGAAAGAAAACCCCGACGTCAGAGTGGAGATGGTCGCGGGCAATTGCGATCTCTTTGCCGATTGCGCCGAGGAGACCCTCTTCTCCTTGGATCGCTGGCGCATACTGCTGACACATGGGCATCAATACGGGGTCAAATCCGGCCTGCACCGGTTGTTGGCGCGGGCGCAACGGGCGGGAGCGCAGTTGGTCATCTATGGGCACACGCATTGCCCGGAACGATCGGACCAGGGCGGCATCATCCTCTTCAATCCCGGTTCTCTCTGCCTGGCCCGGACCTCATGCGGGCGCCCCAGTTACGGCCTGATCGATGTCACTCCGGATAGGCTTGAGATAGCGGTAGATTACTTATAACCTCCCGCCTCATGCCATCCGCCTTCCCAAGGCTTGACGAAGCATATTTCATTAGGTACAATATGAATACCCACGTCGGGGTGTGGCGCAGCTTGGTAGCGCGCTTGCCTTGGGCGCAAGAGGCCCCGGGTTCAAATCCCGGCACCCCGACCAAAAATCGATGGAACCGCCGCCCACGTGGCGGTTTTTTGCGTCTTGCCCCGGTCGGGCCTTGCCGTTTGGCACTTATTGACTACCCTCACGGGGCTGTGGTATACTACTTCACGGTGTGCAAGCAGTACACACGCGCCCGATGCAGACGAGGGTGCCGGTTCACACCGGTCCGTCCGGCAGATGACGGTAGCGGCGGAAAAAACCTTAGAGAGGAGGTGAGGTTGTGGCTGTTGTCTCAATGAAACAGCTGCTCGAGGCCGGTGTGCATTTCGGGCACCAAACCCGGCGCTGGAACCCAAAGATGGCGGCATACATCTTCACCGAGCGAAACGGGATCTATATCATCGACCTCCAGAAGACGGTACGCAAGGTGGAAGAGGCCTACAACTTCGTCAAGGATTTGTCGGCCAACGGCGGGACGCTGCTGTTCGTGGGCACGAAGAAGCAGGCCCAGGAAGCAATCAAGGAAGAGGCCGTTCGGTGCGGAATGTATTTCGTGAGCGAACGTTGGCTGGGCGGCACCTTGACCAATTTCCGGACGATCCGGAGCCGCGTCGAGCGCTTGCGCAAGATCGAAGCCATGGAGACCGACGGGTCGTTTGAGGTCCTTCCCAAAAAAGAAGTACTGGCGCTCAAGAAAGAGAAAATTCGGCTCGAACGGTTTTTGGGCGGCATCAGGGATATGAATAAGCTGCCCTCGGCGATCTTCATCGTTGACCCGCGCAAGGAGAGGATTGCCGTTGCCGAAGCAAGGACGCTCGGGATCCCTTTGATCGCGATCGTGGATACAAACTGCGATCCGGACGAGGTGGATTACGTCATCCCCGGTAACGACGATGCCATCAGGGCTGTCAAGCTACTGGCAAGCAAGATGGCGGAAGCGGTCATCGAAGGCCGCCAGGGTGAGCAGATGGCCCCGGGCGTTCCGGGCGAGATTGAGGCGTATTCCACGGACTACGACGAATCCCTGGCGGCCGAGTAGACTGGCGTGGGTGACCACCCAGGGGTGGTCACCCTTTTTTTATCGAGGACGGAAAGGGGAGATGTTTCTGTGGCGATCACCGCGGAACAGGTTAGGGAACTGCGCGACCTTACGGGAGCAGGCATGATGGACTGTAAGCGGGCATTGGAGGAGGCCGGCGGTGATTCGGAAAAGGCCGTGGCCCTCTTGCGTGAAAAAGGTCTGACGGTGGCGGCCAAAAAAGCGGGACGCCTTGCCAGTGAAGGCACGGTGGCCGCCAAGGTTGTCGAAGACCGCCTGCGGGGCGCGCTGGTGGAGATCAATTGTGAAACGGACTTCGTGGCCAAGAATAACGACTTCATGGCCTTTGTCGGCCAGGTCGTGGATCTGGCGGCGACCGCGGAGGCGGTCAAGCAGACGGTGCTGGGTGCGGGCGAGGAGCTTAAAGACCTGAAGCTGAAGACCGGTGAGAGTATCGGCGAGGCTTTGACGGGCCTCGTGGCCAAGCTGGGCGAGAACATGACCGTGCGAAGGTATGCGCGTTTTGCCGTTCAGGACGGACAGGGCGCGATAGAGTCCTACATACACATGGGCGGGAAGATCGGCGTCCTGGTGGAGCTCAGCGCCACCAAGAAGGAAAGCGTCAAAGACCCCGCGTTCCTTACCTTGGCGCGCGATCTGGCGATGCAAGTGGCCGCGGCTAAACCGGAGTACGTCAGCCGGGAGGAAGTGGATCCGGCCACCGTGGAAGGGGAACGAGCCATCTACAAGGCACAGGCGATCAATGAAGGCAAACCGGAACAGGTGGCGGAGAAGATCGTTCTCGGCCGTCTGGAAAAATTCTACAAAGAGGTCTGCCTCCTGGAACAGCCTTTTATCAAAGACACCGACCGGAACTGCGCGCAGGTAATCAAGGCGGTCGAGGCTCAGCTCGGCGAGGCGATTGCCGTGAAGAGGTTTGCCCGTTTTGAGCGCGGCGAGGGCCTCGCCAAACGTTCGCAGGATTTTGCCGCGGAGGTCCAAGCGCAACTGAAAGGTCATTAAACTCATTAAACCAAGGAGGCACCTCGTGTCTCCTTTTTTGCGCCTCGGGGGAGGAAAGCGAACGCCCCAAGGAGAAGTATCAGTGTGCTTTTGGAGGTATGGTGGCCATGCAGGAGCGCCCTCGTTACGGTCGCATCGTGCTGAAATTGAGCGGCGAGGCCTTGGCCGGGGACCGAAATTTCGGCCTGGATCAGACCGTCATCGATTCGATCGCCGTTCAGACCAAGGATGTCATGGCACTGGGCGTACAGGTCGCGATCGTGGTGGGGGGCGGCAACTTTTGGCGCGGCAAGGCGGCCGGCCATGAGGGCATTGACCGTGCCACGGCTGATTACATGGGTATGCTGGCCACCGTCATCAATGCCCTGGCGTTGCAGGACGGACTGGAGAAGCACGGCGTCGAAACAAGGGTCCAGAGCGCCATCGAGATGCGCCAGATCGCGGAGCCGTATATCAGGCGAAGGGCCATCCGCCATCTGGAGAAGGGACGCGTGGTTATTTTCGCGGCGGGGACGGGAAATCCGTTCTTCTCGACGGATACCGCCGCCGCCCTTCGCGCGGCGGAGATCGACGCCGAACTGGTGCTCATGGCGAAGAAAGGCGTTGACGGAGTCTACGACGCGGATCCGCGGAAATTCCCCGAGGCAAGAAAGTTTGAATCCCTCAACTACATAGAGGTTCTGAACCGGAGACTTGGCGTGATGGATTCCACCGCCACTTCAGTATGCATGGACAATCGAATCGAGCTTGTCGTCTTCGATATCGGTGAAGTCGGTAACATACGCCGCGTGGTGATGGGCGAGAGAGTTGGTACATTGGTCAGGGGGGATTTAGATGTATAAGGAAGCGCTCAAATCCGCCGAGGAGCATATGCGCGCCGGCATTGAGGCCACCAAGCATGAATTCCTGTCCATCCGCACCGGTCGCGCCAATCCCGCCATCCTGGACCGGGTGGTCGTCGAATACTACGGAACGCCGACACCGCTCAATCAAGTAAGCAATATTGTCGCGCCCGAGGCGCGCCTCATCGTGATCCAACCTTGGGAACGCAATATGTTGGGTCCCATCGAGAAAGCCATTCTTCGTTCGGACCTTGGGCTCAATCCCACAAATGACGGGCATGCCATCCGGATCGCCATCCCGCCGTTGACCGAGGAACGCCGGCGGGATCTGGTCAAAGTGGTGCGCAAAGCCGCGGAAGAGCAGCGTGTCGGGATCAGAAACATCAGACGCGATACGAATGACAAACTCAAGGCGATGAAGAAGTCCGGCGAGATAACCGAGGACCAGGAAAAGAAGGCTTTAGAAGACGTACAGAAACTCACAGACAAGTATATCGGTGAGATCGATCGGCTCCTGGAGGCTAAGGAGCGCGAGATCATGGAAGTCTAGCCGACGCAGCGGTGCAATGCCGACCCCCTCCGTCGAGGGGGTCTTTGGCGCGAGCGGGGGAAAGTGAAGCGTGAGTATATTCGGACGTATACGCGGCCGCAGGCACGGAGCCGATCCCGGCGCGGATCTGGGTGCGGTCCCGCGGCATATCGCCATCATAATGGACGGTAACGGACGTTGGGCCAAGCGGCGAGGATTGCCCCGCACCGCCGGGCATCGGGTCGGCTTGGATCGGGTCGAGGAGATCGTACGCGCCTGCACGATCCTTGGTATAAAATACCTAACCCTCTATGCGTTCTCCACGGAGAATTGGCGGCGCGCCCCCGAAGAAGTCGGCTTTCTGATGCAGCTTTTTTCCCAAGCCTTGACGGACAACACGGAAAAACTGCACCGTGAGGGCGTGCGCATCAGGTTTATCGGCCGCCGGGACCGTCTGCACGCGGACTTATTGGCCCGCGTCCAAGAGGCCGAAGAACGTACCGCCGCAAATACCACGCTCACCCTGGCGCTGGCGGTCGACTACGGGGCGCGCGATGAGATCCTGCAGGCGGTGCGCAGGGTAGCCGACCTTGCGCGGGCCGGTGAGTTTGAGCCGGATTCCTTGGATGAGCGGAGCTTCAGCGCCTTCCTCCAGACCGCCGGCATGCCGGACCCCGATCTGATCATCAGACCCAGCGGGGAGTTCCGGTTGAGCAACTTCCTGCTCTGGCAGTCCGCCTATGCTGAGCTTTGGTTCACGCCTGTCTTGTGGCCGGATTTCGGACCCGATCAACTGCGCGAGGCATTGAGGGCATACGCCGGGCGGGAACGCCGTTTTGGCGGCGTAAAGTGAGACCAAAGCGGGAGGAGTCATGCAGCAGAGGATCCTTAGCGGCATCGTCTTCGGCGTTGTCTTCATCGGACTGGGCTGGTGCGGCGGTATCTGGCTGAGCCTTGGCTTGGGCGGCTTGCTGTGCTTGGCCGCGCTTGAGTTTGGCCGGCTCTGTCGTGCCGGCGCTTTCAGGCTATCGGTCATGGTGCCGGCCGGGATCGGTCTGGCGACACTCCTGGCCATTACCACGCGTCTCCGCGGGGAAACCACGCTCGCACAGGTGCGCGGGGTCGAGCCTATCCTGGCTTTATCACTGATCGTCCTCTTTATGGCCACCGCCATCGCCGAGGTATGGCGCGGACAAACCAGGGGCGCGCTAACCGCTGCCGGGCTGACGGTGCTTGCCGGCGTGTATATCTCATTTCCACTGGCATATATGTTAATGCTGCGCAGCCTGCCCGGAAAGGAAGGCCTGTTCTACTTCTTCCTGCTAACCATCGTGACCTGGGCCAATGATACCGTGGCCTATTTCGCGGGTTCCGCCTTTGGCCGGCATCGCCTGGCGCCGTCGATCAGTCCCAAGAAGTCGGTTGAGGGCTCGGCGGCCGGCCTCATCGCCTCCGTCATGGCGGGTCTGATCTTTGCCGTGTTTTGGGGAAGGAATCCCTGGCCTTGCGCTGGTATCGGACTTGGCGTGGGTCTCTTCGGGCAGATCGGCGATCTGTTCGAATCGATCATCAAGCGCGACTTGGGCGTCAAAGACTCAGGCAACTTTCTCCCGGGACACGGCGGCGTGCTCGATCGCTTCGACAGTCTGATCTTCAGCGCTCCGATCGTGTACTACCTGGCGGTGTTCCTGGGAGGCTGACCAGACTCGGATTCCGAAATTGTTTCATTATGAGGGTGACGGCAACGTGGAGCCGAGAATACGCCTCTTCGGTTCCATCAGCCTGTTCGGCTTGGGCTTGGTTTTGGCCGCCAAGATCGTCCTGCCCCTGGTGGCGCCCTTTGTTGTCGGCCTGGTCTTGGCGTGCGTGCTCGAACCGATGGTGGTTTTTTGCGAGCGGCGCGGCCGGCTCCCGCGTTCGTTCGCGTCGGCCGGCGTACTGGCGGCCACCATGGCCGGATTGTGTTTTTTCCTCCTGACGGTGGGCCTCAATCTCTGGTTCGGGCTCCGCGATCTGGCGCTGGCGGCCGCGCGGGGCGGCCGCATCGAACGACTGCTTGATACCTTGGCCGGCGCCGCTTCGGTGCGCCTGAGGGGCCTGCCCGAGCCGTTGCGGGAGGCGTTTCTCGCTTGGATCGGGGAGTTACCCGCCAGACTGGCGGGTCTGCTTGAGTATTGTCTGGCTGGTCTGCGGCATCTCCCGCAATGGTTGCTCTTTTGCTTTCTTGGCATCCTGGCCGCCTACTTCTTCAGCCGGGACCGGGAGACGTGCGGGCGTTTTCTTACCAGTCTTGTGCCGCGTGAGTGGCGCGCCCGCGCGATTGGGATGAAGGAAGATCTGTTCCGCGCCCTGATGGGCTTCGTTCGCGCCCAATTGCTCTTGATCCTCCTTACCTTCGCCCTCGGCACTCTCGGCCTGGCCGTGCTTGGCGTGAGGCACGCCGTGCTGTGCGGCGTGGTCTTGGGCCTCTTGGACTTTCTGCCGTTGATCGGGCCGGGCGCGTTGCTGCTCCCCTGGGGGGGATTATTGCTTGTTTGCGGCGCCTGGGGCAAAGGTTTGGGGTTTATCGTCCTCTTTGCCGTCCTGGCACTTGGACGCGAGGCGGCCGAGGCCAGGCTGGTCGGAAGAAACCTCGGTCTTCACCCATTGGCCGCGCTGGCCTCCCTTTATATCGGCACGCGTCTGTTCGGATTGAGCGGTATTCTGCTGGGGCCGATTACGTTGGTTATTCTACGCGCCTTATACGAGGCACTGACGTTGCCGGGAGCAAGGGGAGAAATCCGGTTGGGCGCGAAAGAGGTCAGAGATGAAAAAGATCGCCATCCTCGGTTCAACCGGGTCCATCGGGCGGCAGACACTTGAAGTCATTGCGGCCCATCCCGACCGTTTTCGTGTCTCGGGCTTGGCTGGTTGGCAGAACGCCCGTTTATTGGCCGAACAGGCAAAGATTTTCCATCCGGACCTGGTTGCCTGCGCCGATCATGGCGCCTATGCCCAACTACGCCAGGAACTGGCCGGAACCTCCATCCCCGTGCTTGCGGGGGCGGAGGGGGTGGCGGCGGTGGCCGCGGCCGAGGGGACCGACCTCACGTTAATCGCGGTGACCGGGGCGGCCGGGATCGCGCCGACACTGGCCGCGATCGACGCGGGTAAGGAAATCGCCCTCGCCAACAAGGAGACCCTGGTAGCCGCGGGCGCACTCGTGACCAAACGCGCGCGTGCCGCTGGCGTGCGCATTCTGCCGGTGGACAGCGAACATTCAGCCGTCTTTCAATGCCTGGCGGGTATCAGGCAGGAAGCTCTGCACCGCATCATCCTGACCGCGTCGGGTGGGCCGTTTCGCACCTTGCCCTTGCCGGAGATGGACCGGGTAACGGTGGCACAGGCGCTCAACCACCCGAAGTGGAACATGGGCGCCAAAATCACGGTCGATTCGGCCACCCTCGTCAATAAAGGACTCGAGGTCATCGAGGCCCACTGGCTTTTTGGCCTGCCATACGAGCGGATCGAAGTGGTAATCCACCCGGAGAGTCTGGTCCATTCGCTGGTCGAACTGGTGGATGGGGCGATACTGGCCCAACTGGGCACGCCTGACATGCGGCTCCCCATTGCCTATGCCCTTAGCTATCCGGATCGGATTGAGACGCCTTGGCCGCGCCTGCCGGGACTGGCCGGATTGGCGCTGCACTTTGAACGGCCGGATGAAGGACGATTCCCCGCGCTTAAGCTCGCCTACGAGATGGGAAGGCGGGGCGGTACGTGGCCCACGGTCATGAGCGCCGCCAATGAAGTGTCGGTGGCGGCCTTTCTCCGCGGCGAATTGAGTTACCGCGACATCGTGCGCATTGTCACGGAGGTCTGCGGGAACCATGGAGGCGGGAACGAATCCTGCCCCGATCTGGAGACGATCTTCGCCGCCGACGCCTGGGCGCGGGCGCGGGCGGCCGAACTCGTCTCCAAGAACAAGAAGTGAGTGATCACCATTGGCGATCGTACAGACCTTGATCCTCCTGAGCGTACTCGTCATCATCCACGAACTTGGGCACTTTCTGGCGGCACGTCTTTTCGGCGTACGGGTCCTGGAGTTTGCCGTTGGTTTTGGCCCTGTCGTGGCAAAGACCGTGCGCCACGGTACCCAGTACGCTCTGCGCGCAATCCCCATGGGCGGATTTGTCAAGCTGGCCGGCATGGAGATGGCGGTCGAAGGCGAAACGGAGCCGGTAGAGGCCGATGATCCCGCCAGCATGGCGAATCAACCCGCGTGGAAGAAGGCGCTCATCGTCATGGCGGGTCCCGTCAACAACCTCATTCTGGCGGCCTTGACGATCACGGTCATGTTGGCCGTCGTCGGCGTGCCGCGCGCCACCGAAAAGCGTTCGATTATCGGCTTTGTCGACCCGAAGACCCCCGGTTACGAGGCGGGTCTCTCCACCGGCGACCGCGTCGTCGCGTGCAACGGCCAGCCGATCGCTCTCTGGGAAGAACTGGCGAAAGCGATCCGGGGCAGCAAAGGGAGACCGGTCACGCTCCTGATCAACCGCGAGGGACGCACCTTTTCGCGGACGATAACCCCCTTTTACGACCCGATGTTCAAAGCCTACCGGCTCGGCATCGCCGCCAAGCAATTCTACCAACGGCTGCCGCTGGGACAAAGCGTCTTGATCGGAGTAACGTCCATCTATTGGGGCTCCGTGAATATCGTACAGATGATCGTGGCCGGACTAACCGGGCGGGCGCGGGTGCCGCTGGCGGGACCGGTCGGGATGGTGGGGATGGTCGGAGAATCGGTCAAAGCCGGGGCGGCCTCGGTTTTCAACCTGATCGCCTCACTGAATTTGTTTCTCGGTCTCTTTAACCTGCTGCCAATCCCCCTGCCTCTGCTGGACGGCGGCTGGGTGGTCATCTATCTGCTGGAACGGCTCCGCCGCCGGGAGTTCACCGCGGAGCAGAAAGCCGCTGCCCAGCTCCTTGGCCTCTTAATCCTGGGCTCATTCTTCCTGTTTGTAACCTATGGCGACCTGGTGACCGGCATCAGGCGCTTTATGAACCGGTGAGCGGTATGAAGCAACGGCGCAATTCCACGGCGGTTAAAGTAGGATCCCTGACCCTGGGCGGCGGAGCGCCGATCGTGGTCCAGTCCATGACCACCACCTCCCCGCGCGACCTCGAGGCGACCGTGGCGCAGATCCAGCGGCTGGCCGCCGCCGGCTGCGAGCTTGTGCGCTTGGCCGTGCCCGACATGGAAGCCGCCGCGAATCTCGCCGCCATTAAACGGCTTGTCTCGGTGCCTCTAGCCGCCGATATTCATTTCGATTATCGCCTGGCCCTGGCGGCCATTGAGGCGGGCCTGGACAAGCTTCGTTTGAACCCGGGCAATATCGGCGGTCCGGCCAGGGTCCGGGCGATAGTGAGCGCCGCCAAGGAGCGGGGCGTGACGATCAGGGTGGGCGTCAACGCCGGATCCTTGCCAAAGGAATTGCTGGAGAAGCACGGCGGCCCCACCGCGGGCGCCATGGTGGATGCGGCCTTGGCACAGGTAAGGCTCCTCGAGGAGGCCGGTTTCGACGCGATTGTGATCTCCGCCAAAGCCAGCGATGTCCCGCGGACAATCGAGGCTTACCGTGTCCTGGCGCAGAGGTGCGCTTATCCGCTGCATCTGGGTTTGACCGAAGCGGGTCTGCCCGAGAGAGGCCTGATCCACTCGGGGATCGCGCTCGGGATACTGTTGAGCGAGGGTATTGGGGACACGATCCGTGTCTCTCTGACCGGAGATCCTGAAGCGGAGGTCGCTGCGGGCTATGAGATCCTGCGGGCCCTGGAGCTCCGCGCCCGGGGTCCCACGGTGATCGCCTGCCCGACTTGCGGCCGCTGCCAGATCGATCTCCCGGGCTTGGCCCGGCAGGTCAGCGAACTGGCGCGTTCCTATGAAGAACCGTGGACCATTGCCGTGATGGGATGCGCCGTGAACGGTCCGGGAGAAGCGCGCCAGGCGGATCTGGGCGTCGCCGGCGGGCGCGGTGAAGCGTTGCTCTTTCGGCACGGCCAGATCCTGCGCAAAGTAGCGGCCGGTGACCTCCTCCGGAGCCTGGCCGAGGAGATGGAACGCCTGCATGAACCGATGAACACCGCAGGCGTTAACGGAAGCTCAGAAAACACACCTCTTTCTTCTAGACTAGATCGGAGTGATGAAAGATGCTGATGTCGCGCCTAATGGCACCCACCTTGCGCGAGGTGCCCTCGGAAGCGGAGACACCCAGCCACCAGCTGCTATTACGTGCGGGTTTCATTCGCAAGACCGCCGCGGGGCTTTATACATACCTGCCTTTGGCGCGCAGGGTATTGGCCAGGATCGAGCGTATCGTGCGCGAGGAGATGGACGCCGCCGGCGGCCAGGAGCTGTTGCTGCCCATCATCCAGCCGGCCGAGATCTGGCGGCAATCCGGCCGCTGGTCTCTCTACGGCGAGGAGATGTTCCGGCTTGCCGACCGGCATCAGCGCGAGTTCTGCCTCGGTCCCACCCACGAAGAGCTGATTACCACCCTCGTGGGAAACGAAGTCCGTTCCTACCGGGAACTGCCGCTCCTGCTCTATCAGATCCAGAACAAGTACCGGGACGAGATCAGGCCGCGGTTCGGCGTCATGCGCAGCCGCGAATTCATCATGAAGGATCTTTACTCCTTCGACCGGGACCAGGAGGGTCTCGAGCGAAGCTACCGGGCGATGTACCGGGCGTATCAACGCATCTTCATCCGTTGCGGGCTCGATTTTCGTGCCGTGGAGGCCGATTCCGGCGCGATTGGCGGCGACGTCAGCCACGAGTTCATGGTCCTTGCCGGGTCCGGCGAGGCGAGCATCGTTCACTGCCCTGCCTGCTCCTATGCGGCCAATACTGAAAAAGCCGAGGCGGCCGGATTACCGCCCGAGGACCCATCTGAAGCGACGGTCGAACCGGTGCATACGCCCGGGATGCGAACCATCCAGGATGTGGCCGCTTTTCTCGGGATTCCGGAGAACAGGCTGATCAAGACGATGCTGTTCATGACCGAGAGCGGTCCCGTGGCGGTCCTTCTGCGCGGCACGGATATGGTGAACGAGGTAAAACTGGGCCACGCCCTGGACGAAGCGCGTTTCCATGCGGCGACCGAGGAAGAGGCGGCAGAAGCCGGCGTGCCGTTGGGTTTCGCGGGACCTTGCGGACTGCGGGGAATCAGGATCCTGGCCGATCCATCGGTCATGGCGCTTGGCGCCGCGGTCACGGGCGCCAACCGCCCGGACTATCATCTGCGGGGAGTCGTCCCCGGCCGCGATTTCCAGCCCGATCTCGTGGCCACGATCAGGCTTGCCCGTGCCGAAGATCCATGTCCCCGGTGCGGAGAGTCCATGGCCGAATTGCGCGGCGTCGAGGTTGGGCATATCTTCAAACTGGGGACGAAATACAGCGCGGCGCTTGGCGCCACCTTCCAGAATGAGTCCGGCGCGGAAGAGCCGTTTGTGATGGGCTGCTATGGGATCGGCGTCAGCCGCACCATGGCGGCGGCGGTGGAACAGCATTACGACGAGGCGGGCATCAAATGGCCGCTTCCGCTCGCCCCCTATCAGGTTCTGGTCGTACCGGTCAATCGCAACCAACGGGACCAGGCCGCCGCGGCCGAGGGCCTTTATCGCGCCCTCATCCAAGCCGGTGTCGAGGCGGTCCTGGATGACCGCGACGAACGTCCGGGGGTTAAGTTCAAGGATGCCGACCTGATCGGCTTTCCCTTACGCCTGACCATCGGACCCCGGGGATTGGCCGCGGGCCAGGTGGAAGTAAGGGAACGCGCCTCCGGCGAGGATTCGGTCTGGCCGCTCTCCGAGGTTGTTCCTCGCTGCCTCGGCTTCCTCGAAACACGGGCGGCGGAGTTGGCCGCGCGGCTGGCTCAAGTAGCGCCATGAGCATTGAAGTCATCATCCCCGCCTATAACGAGGCCCGCACGATTGCCGGAGTGGTCAGGACCGCGCGCGCCTGTGCGCTGGTCAGCCGGGTCATCGTGGTGGATGACGGGTCCAAGGACCAGACAGCGGCGGTTGCTAGGGAGGCGGGCGCGGAGGTATACAGCCTCACGCCTAATCAGGGCAAGACCGCCGCTCTCTTGCGCGGTCTGGAAGCCAGTCAGGCGCTGGTGCTCGTCCTCCTCGACGGGGATCTGCTCGGCTTGGAAACTGGTCACATCGAGGCGCTCGCGGAACCGGTCCTCGCATCCAGAGCGGCGATGACGGTGGGCGTCTTCCATGACGGACGTTGGATCACGGATCTCTCACAATCATTGACGCCTTTCCTCAACGGTCAACGCGGACTGCGGCGTGAACTCCTGGGGGGGTTGAGCCGGGGTACGAGCGGCCGCTATGCCGCTGATACGCTGCTCTCGCTCTACGCGCGCCGCAGCGGCGCCAAAGTGCTCCGCATCCGCCTTACCGGCCTGACGCATGTGATGAAGGAGGAAAAAGTGGGCTGGAGGCGCGGACTCACCGCGCGTCTGGTCATGTTCTGGCAGGTCTTCACGGCGCTGTTCATCCCGTTCCCTCCCGAGAACAAGGCCGCGGGCAAAGCCCAAAGGACAACGAATAAGACATAACCTCGACGCGTCTGAGTCTCCTGTCCAAGAGCTCCGAAAGCGCTTATTATCCCGCAGGGGCGCTAAGGCGCGGAGAAAGGTGCCAAAACAATCACGGGTTGATACATTCCGCGCCGCGGCGTCTCTGCGCGAGATAGGCAATGGATTTTTATCCCGTTTCCGCGCCTAAGCGCGAGCGCTCCCGGGTATACTAACCACATGCTGAGTCTCTGTTTTCGTGCCGCCCGGGCGCGGTATTTCACCGTTTCTCTGCTCCCGGTTCTGTTGAGCGCCACCGCGGTTCATCGTCCCTGGGCTTCGGGGACATGGCCAGCGCTTTTCCTGGTGGTTCTCGGGGCGTTCCTGGTTCATGCCGGCAGTAACCTCTGGAACGACTTGGCCGACGAACTGAACGGCGCCGATCGAGCCAATTCCGCTCCGTCCGCGTTTAACGGCGGCAGTCGCGTGATCCAGCGCGGCGAAGCGACGTGCGGCTCGATGCGAACGGCGGCCGTTCTTTGTTATGCAGGGGCCATGCTGGTTGCATTTCTTCTGAAACCCCGGGGCGGCTGGGGGGTCCCTGTTTTGACGCTGGCGGGCATCCTCCTCGGCATCTGCTATTCCTCGCGTCCAACCTGGTTCTGCGCCCACGGCCTCGGTGAATTGGTGGTGGCCATCGCCTTCGGGCCCCTGCTCGCGGAAGGAGCCTATCTGGCACTCGCCGGAGGCTTGTCTTGGGCCGTATTCTTGGCTTCACTGCCGCTTGGGCTCTTGGTGGCGGCGATTCTCCTGGTAAACAGCATACCGGATATACCTCCCGATGCCCAGGTCGGCAAACGGACGATGGCCGTACGGCTGGGGAAGAGCCAGGCCGTCATGGTGTACCGCGCGATCATCGGCGCGGCGTTCGCGGCGCTTCTAGCGGCGCTGGCCACGGGGGCTGTGCCGGGAAGGGCGGCGCTAGCGCTCTTGACGCTGCCGTTGGCGGCTTGGATCTCTTGGCGATGCGGGGATCCGCGTCAAGCCTTTTGTATTCCCGTGGCAGTCGGGACGATTCTCTTGCACGCTACACTTGGAGCATCGATCGTGATTGGTTTTCTCTCTTGACCAATTGCGAATACCCATCCCGTCGCCTTTCTCGATCGCCGAGAACCTCGTGGAAGGGGTACGGTATCATGCTCAAGCTGCTCGGCATGGCAATCGCGCTGGGGGTGGCGGTCTATACGATGAGTTACGCCGGGCAAGTATGGCGGGAGCGCAATCGTTTGGGAGCGGCGGCCGTGGCGGCTCTGGGCTTGGCCGTGGCGGCGCTTCCCATGTATATACTCTATTTCAAACCCTAGGCATCTGCGCAGCGTCAGTCCTGAGCTGCCATCCATGCGCAGGCGCGTCATTCTCCGAGATGCGGGATCGGGGCTTCGCGCTGAAGACCGTATCTCCTGAGATTGACCTTGACGTTCACGCTTATCGGGACTTCGGGGAATCTCTTCGTCCAGCCGAAAGCGACCCACGCGGACCAGGTGGGTACCTTGCCCCGGAAGTAGTTGCCGAAACCGAACGAATCGGCCTTGAATTCACGCTGCGCCCGCTCGATGACGCGCCGCAATTGGCCGGCGATGATGCGCGCGGCGGCTTGTTCAATCTTGCCTTCGTTGCCGCCGCTCATGTAGTCCTTTCCCGTTTCCGAACCCGTCAAGTCCGCTTCGGCTTTGATGCGTACCTTGACGGCGGCGCGCTCGCCGCTCAGCACGGGGGTGATCCATGGCTGGGCCGAGGTAACTTGCAGGACGAGGCGCTTTCCGGCGGAGGTCGGGTCGGGCAGGCTAAAGAAGGTTTCGTTGAACCGGCCGGTCAGCATGCGGAGCGCTGGAACTTCCCTGGCGGGGAAGGACCCCACCATCCGGTCGCCCCGGAAAACCGCCACGCCGCCGAGCTGAACCTGCTTCGGCCCTCCGTTCCCCGTTTTTGGCGGCGGGATTAGGTAGGTCGCCAGGGGAGACTGCCCCAACCCTTCCATGGCTCTGACGAAATCATTGACCATGACGAGTTCGGTCTCGGCCGTGTAATTGGCGGTACGGACCAGGTCAAGCAGGTACTCCGCCGGGTTTTTTTCGATCTCCGGTTTGAGGGCCATGATCTCCTTGGCGCGGCCCTTGACGACCATGATTTGCATGGTGCGTCTGAACTCCCGGAATCGCGTGATGATTGATATGTAGCGTGTCAGGCCTTTCCGGGCGCTCTCCTCGCCAAAGATAATCATGCGGTTCTGGGCCAACGAAACGCGGCGGTTGACGACCCTGTTGATGGCTTCGAGTGCTTCAGGCACCGATAGGGCGGATTTCGTGACCACTTCCACCGGCGCTCCCTCGCCGCCCCCGCCGCCGCCCCCGGAAGCGGCCGCCGCCAACTTGGTGGGAATAGCGATCTGGGCCGTGACCTCGACACGTTCGCCAGGCAGACTGTCAATCCCGAGCGAGATCACGAGCGCGAGATTTTCCAGTTCCTCGCGGTCCCAGCACCCGCTCAACGTGAGCATGAGCAGCATAAGAGAGGTGACTGCCAGCGCCGGATGGATCCGTTTGTTCAATTGGCTTTGCCTCCCTTCTGGCGGCGTAGCAAAGCCAAGGCCAGCAAGAGGGGCGGCAGGAGGTAAAGAGGCAGGAGCGCATAGACCCTTAGTACCTCCAGGTCTAGTCGGGTAGCCTCGGCAAACGACGCCGGCAGCAGGCTTAAGCCGTAAGCGAGTACACCCAGGGGGAAAAGGAGGGGCCGATGGGTGGGTAAAGAAAAGGTGCGGGCAAAGGTGTACGTGGCGCCGTGGAAGACCGCCGCGAGGCCGATTGTGGCCGTAAAGAACCACAAGAAGACAAAGATTGCCTCCACGCGCTGGAAGAACTCGGCGATCGAGATTTGACGCGCCAGATGATAAATCGGAAAGATCAAGTGCTTGGTACCGGGATAGTCAAAGACCAACGTGAACACGATCACCGTCGTGACCATTATCAGGAAGCTTACGAGCAGCGCCGAGAGTCCGATCTTTCGCCGCCTCGATTCTTCCCTTAGTAAAGGCGCGATGAAGCCGAGGAGCGTGATCTCCGCGAAGATGAGACTCTTTGCCCATGATTTCCAGGCGATCTTGGCGAAACCGGTGCCCCACAAAGGCATTAGATTGGGAATTCTCATGCTGGGAATGGTCAGCAAGAAAACCAGCAGCACGAAGAGCAGGATATACGGTGTAAAAAGCATGGCCATGCGGCTGATGGTTTCGATGCCAAAGTAATTGGCGAGAATCAGGAGGGCGAGCAATAGACCGGTCAGAACGCCGATGGGCGTCCGGGGAAGCACGCCGATGACGAACGTCTCGGCGAACAACCGCATGACAATGGCCGTAATCGCCAGATAGGAGGCAAAAAAGATGAAGCCGGTCAAAAAGCTGAAAGGCCCGGCTACTTTTTGCGCGATACCGATCAGATCTTCGCCGGGGAAACGCGCCAGGAGCGTGTCCATGAGGATGAACGCCACTAGGGTGACGAGAAAGGCGAACGTCACCACGAGCCAACTGGCGGTGCCGCCGATACGGGCCATTTCGCGGGGGAAGCCCAGGAAGATCCGGGCGCTGATGGTGACAGCCAATAGCAATGTAGTCTCGCGGTGTCCCAGGCGTCCCACCGTGGTGGGGTTGAGATCGGTCATGACTGGCAACCGCCCTCCTTTTCCGTCTCCGGTTGGTAGGTGCCGTCCGGCGACCAGTTTCTTATGCTCAGGCGCTGGCGGATGGTGTCCATTGGCCTAAGGTACCAGGGTCGATATGGCTGCCTAAAGATAGAGGGCCGGCTGACGCGGTCGGTATTGCCGGGACGGTAAGGCGCGATGGGCGACATGAAAGGTACGCCGAAACTCTTGAGCGAGACCAGATGGACCGAAAGGGCCGTAATGCCGAAGGCCATCCCGAAGAAACCGAGAAAAGCGGCCAAGATGATGAAGACAAAGCGTAAAACCCGGAGCGAAAAGGCGGCGCTGTAGTTGGGCACGGCGAAGGAACTCAGGGCGGTTACCGCGACAATGATTATGAGGATGGGACTCACGATTGAAGCGGCGACGGCGGCCTGGCCGAGGATGAGCGCGCCCACGATCCCCAGCGTGGGTCCGATTACGGACGGAATCCGTACACCAGCCTCCCGGATCAGCTCAAAGGACCCCTCCATGATCAGCACTTCCACGATGGCTGGAAAAGGAACGTTTTCCCGCGCCGCCGCGATGGCCAGGAGCAGGTCAGTCGGGAGCATTTCCTGATGATAGTTGACGATGGCGATGTAGATTGCGGGGAGGAGCAGAGCGATGAAACCCGCAAAGAAACGCACGACCCGGACAAATGAGCCGTAGGGCCAACGCAGATAATAGTCCTCGGCCGTATGGATGAACATGGTGAAGGTGGCGGGGATAATGAGGGCAAAAGGGCTTGTTCCCATGACCAGGATGACGTGGCCTTCATTTAGAAAGGCCGCGCAACGATCGGGCCGTTCGGTGGCAATGGTCTGAGGTACCAACGCCCGCGGGTGATCCTCGATCAATTGCTCGAGGGTGCCGGTGTCGTTGACGAAATCGATTTTGTCTCCGATCGCCTGCACGCGCCGGCGGACTTCCTTGACGAGCTTGGGATTGGCCACTCCGTAGAGATACATGAGGGCCACATCCGCGCGGCTGCGCGCACCGACCGTGAAGATCTCCGTCACCAGGTTCGGCGCGCGCATCTGCCTCCGGATCGCCGCGGTATTTGGCCGCAGGGTCTCGACGAAACCTTCCTGGGGGCCGCGCACGACGCTCTCGGATTTGGGCTCACTGATGGTTCGGTGCTCCCAGCCTTTGGTCTCGACGGAGACAGCCTGGTCTAGGCCGTCGATGACCACCACGGACGAGCCGCCCACGATCTCCTGCGTCAGGTTCGTGTAAGTTCTGACCCTTTTTATCTGGTTGCCGGGAAGCAGGGCTTGCTCCACGTAGTCCATGGTGAGCTGCTCCCCGCTCCCGCCGATAGCGGCGGAGGCAAGGTACATCAGAGGTTGAAGGATCCCGAAGTTGGCGGCATTGCGGTCCGTCATCCCGTCCAGATAGGCGATGAAAGCTTGTCTATGGCTGGACCCCAAAGTGAAGCGGCGGATAATGAGGTCGACATTGGTGGGGGAGACGAAGATCGCCCGCAGCCGGGCAAGGTTCTCCTCAAGGCGCGGGGAAAGCCCATCGCTGGGTTCGGGCTTTTCCGCGTCAGGCCCGTACGGCCGCCGATCGCCGAGGGAAAATGTGTCCGGAATCGTAGACCGGTTGTGTCTGAATAGATGCCAGAGCTGTCTAAAGATTCCGGCCATGGGCACACCTCATGCCGCGTCGTACGCGCGCGTGCGCTTAATCGTAATCGAGCGCGATTACGAGGCGCGAGCATCCTTTCGCTGAGTACGAGTACGAATGGATAACCGCATTCTTGGTCCCGCAGGAATGCCGGGATGATTACCCTTATAATGCACCAGTCAAGGTCGGGCTATGTGGAGGCGGTGAATCGTCCGTTCGGTTCTGCTTGGCCAAGAAAACCATATAAATTTCTGAGGGTGTGATATCGAGCGGACGGTGATGAGAATGTCGGAGCGGGACGAGGAACTCGAACAGGCTAATTGGGTGGGGGATGATCTGGACGAGACACGGGGGGCGTGGCGCGGCCACCTCGGGCGGCAGGCACAGCGCATGGCGGTCGCGGTTTTGGTCGTCGTCATGCTCAGCGTCATCAGATTGGGCGGAAGACCGGGCAACTGGGTGCTCACGCAGATGCGCCACGCCATGGAGGCGGATTTTGCGCCGTTGCTTAATCAGGTCGCGGCGGCGCCGCGATGGCAGAGTCTGGCCGCCAGCCTTCGTGCCTGGTTGGCCCGGGAATGGCAGGTTACGGGGGAGAGCATGACGCGGACAGGTGCGGCTGGCGCGCCACCTTCTTTGGTATGGCCGGTAAGTGGCGATTATCGTCTGGCGCGCATGCCAGGAGGCGGCTATGGGCTCAATCTGCAAGTCAGGGCCGGAACGCCGGTCCTCGCTGCCGCGGCCGGCATGGTTCAGGAGGTCAGGAGCGGATCGGCCGGCTTTAGCCTGGTCTTGACGCACGCGGATGGCTGGCAAACGATATACGGCAACTGTCAGGGGGTCTTGGCCGCCAAGGGGGAACAGGTGCGCACCGGCCAGACGATCGCCTTGGTGGGGAGTGCGCCGCCGCCAACACCTTCGCATTTGCGTTTCGAGGTCTGGAGCCCCGAGGGTGAGGTGGACCCCCTGCCGTTCTTGACGGAAAGAGCCAATCATGTCCGGATCTAGCCGTCATAGGCGGTTGGCTCCCACCGCGTCCAAGTTACGGGTCAGCTTGAGCTGGCCCGTCTTGCTCCTGCTGTGTTTCTCGGTCTTAGCGGGCCGGTTGGTTGAGATGCTGCTGCTCGTCGCTTTGGTGCTTTCCCACGAATTGGCCCATCTGGCCGTGGCCGCCGGGTTGGGATGCAGAGCGACGGGGCTGCGCCTGACTCCTCTGGGCGGGGTCCTGGAGTGGGGCGCTGAGTCGGAACTGGTACCCGCGGTCGAGATGACCGTGGCGCTTGCGGGTCCTCTCCACCATCTACTGCTCATTTACCTGGCGGCGTTGGCCGGCCCCTTTTCCAGAGCGCTCGGCCCATATTGGCCCTTTTTTTTGCGGGCCAATCTTTCGTTGGCCCTCTTCAACCTTCTTCCGATCTATCCCCTCGACGGCGGGCGCGTATTGCGGGCGCTCCTGGTGCAGTCACGCGGTTTCACCGCCGCGACCAGGATGGGATGGCGAGTCGGCCGGCGGCTCTCTGCCTGCCTGGTGTTTATGGGCCTGATCGCGCTCTTGACCGGCCGGGGACCGTTTCTTTGTTTGGCGGGTGTTTACCTGTTTCTCGGAAGGGATGAACATCATACTTATCATTTCGCCAACTATCTCCGGCTCCAGGAAAGGAAGCGCGCGCGGCTCGGACAGCCAGGCGGCCTTCCATTACGGCCGGTGGTGGTCGGCTCCGAAGCGCGCATCTGGAACAGTCTCTCCAAGTATGCCCATCGGCATTATCTCGTCTTTTGCGTGGTGGATGGGAGAGGCGGGGTCATGGGCTGGGTCTCGGAGGAGGAGGCACTCGCGGCCGTTGCCAGGGCGGGATTGAACACGCGATTTGCCATGTTGGTCTCCGGCAGGGAAGGAGTTAGTAACCCGTTGTCGAACGCATTCCAGAACCGATCTGGATCGTCCGCAGCCAAACGCCCGGATAGATTGGGAATGGGCCGTGGAGACTAAGAGCCTGGGGACGAAGGCAAATCTTGTTTTACATACGGGGTGGACTCCTGAATCTCGCGGATCGTATCGAGAAGATCCTGGGAACTGTACAAAAACCCACACGTTACCTGGGCGGAGAATGGAACGCCTCCGTTCGGTCATGGGATGACGCGCGTCTGCGCGTGGCTTTGGGCTATCCTGACGTCTACGAGGTCGGGCAGTCCCATCTCGGCCTGCGTATCCTCTATGGCTTGATCAACGATTCCCAGGACTTCCTGGCCGAAAGGTTCTACGCCCCCTGGCCGGACATGGAGGGCGCCATGCGACGCGAGGGCATCCCCCTTTTCAGCCTTGAATCGTGGCGTCCGGTCCGCGATTTCGATCTGCTCGGCTTCTCCCTGCAGTATGAACTGACTTACAGCAATATTCTCGGTCTCATAGCCCTGGCCGGCCTCCCGTTGCGTGCCCGGGAGCGCGGGGAGGGATTGCCGCTCGTGGTCGGAGGCGGGCCTTGCGCTTACAATCCCGAACCGCTGGCGGATTTCTTCGACCTGTTTTTCCTTGGCGAGGCGGAGGAAGGCATGATGGAGATCCTCGCGCAGTTCGCCTCCGACAAGGCTCAGGCACTGCCCAAGAAGACAATCCTCGCGCATCTGGCGGCGATTCCAGGGGTGTACGTCCCGTCCCTCTATGATGTGTCCTATAACGGTGACGGGACGGTATCCGGCGTGGCCGCCGCGCCCGGCGCCCGCCTCCCGGTCAGGAAAAGGCTCATCGCCGCCCTGGATAAGGCCTATTTCCCCTCATGTTTCGTCGTTCCCCATCAGGAGATCGTTCACGATCGGGGCATGGTCGAGATCCTTCGCGGTTGCACCCATGGATGCCGGTTCTGCCAGGCCGGCATGGTCTACCGGCCGGTGCGCACGCGCTCGGCAGCCGTCGTGGAAGAGCAGGCGGACGCCTTGCTCGCCGCCACCGGTTTCGAAGAGGTGACCCTCACCTCGCTCAGCAGTACCGACCATCCGGAGATCGGCGGCTTGCTCCAGAGTCTCCTCGAAAAGTACCGTGGACGCAAGATTAACGTCAGCCTGCCGTCATTGCGCGCGGATCGTTTCTCGCTGGAGCTTGCCGAACGCATGCAAGGCTCCCGAAAGACCTCCCTGACCTTCGCGCCCGAGGCGGGTAGCCAGCGCCTGCGCCAGGTCATTAATAAGGACTTGACCGAGGAGGAGATCCTGGCAACGGCCGAAGCGGCATTTGCCGGTGGTTGGGAACGGCTGAAGCTGTACTTCATGATCGGACTCCCCGGGGAAACCGAGGCGGACCTCGAGGCTCTGGCCTCACTGGCCAAGAACGTCCTCGCCATCGGACGGCGGTATTCAAAAAGAGCCCAGGTGACGGTCAGTATCTCGACTTTCGTCTCCAAGGCCCATACGCCCTTTCAATGGCGCGCCCAGCTTCCTTTGGCCGAGATCAAGTCCCGTCAAAGCTTGCTGCAAAACCTGATCAAGGGACGCGGTTTGGAACTGCAGTGGCACCAAGCGGAACAGAGCGTCCTCGAGGGAGTCTTCGCCCGCGGCGACCGCAAGTTGGGCGCGGCGCTGGAGGAGGCGTACAGACTGGGGTGCAGATTCGACGGTTGGAGCGAGTGGTTTGATTACCCCGCTTGGCAGCGCGCTTTTACTTCCGCCGGGATCGATCCGGCTTTTTATGCGTCTCGTCGCCGTGACTACGATGAGACCTTGCCCTGGGACCACCTTGATACCGGTGTCGACAAGGCATTCTTGATCGAGGAGGATCGGCGGGCAGAGAGGGCGGAGATGACCGGCGACTGCCGCGACGGGATCTGTTCCGGCTGCGGCGTGTGTACGGCTTTTTGCCTTCCGTTACCGGGGAGAGGGAGAGTTTGAGCACCCTTTGGCGCTGCCGGCTGGCAAAGCTGGGGCGGATGAGATTCCTATCACATCTCGACCTGATGCGCACCCTCACGCGGGCCTTTCAACGGGTGGATTTGGCGTTGGTCTACTCGGGCGGCTATCACCCGCATCCCTTGCTCTCCTTCGGGCCGGCTCTCGCCGTCGGGGTGGAAAGCATCGGCGAATACTTTGACGTCACGCTCGGGGTGGAGGCGACCAGGGAAACGCTGCTAGAGCGGATTAACGCCGGACTCCCGGGCGGAATCGCCCTCCTGGACGCATGCGCGATGCCGGCCGGCGGGCCTTCCTTGGCCGCGCGCATCAATGCGGCCTCCTACCGTGTTTGGCTCCCGGGTGTTCTGGATACGGAAGGCATCGCTTCCCTCTGGAGCCGGGAGAGCATCCCCGTGGCGAGGACAAACGCCGACGGTACGCGTAGGGTAGTGGATCTGCGCCCGCTGCTCCTGGCGGTCGCACCGACCGATCCATCCGGCGGTGTATTGGACATCCTCGGCGTCACGGGGAGCGCCGGGAACCTGCGTCCGGAAGAACTGCTGCGTTTCGTATCAGGTCTCGCGCCCAGCCGGATCTTGCGTACCGGTCTCTATCTGCGGGCGGGGGAAACCTTGGTTGAGCCGATGTACGGGCAGGCTGCAAACTGGAAAGAGATATTACCGCCGCGGGCATAAACTAAAAATAGGGTATATGCGGCCAGAGCCTCCAGGCGTTCGATCGTATCACGCGGGCCCGGTCGAGGCCGCGCCATCCCACCCCATCCAGGGCTTGCGCCCAAAATTCTTGTGTGTCTGGGGATGGTCTTGTGAGCAAAGAGATAGTGATGAATGTAGGACCCGGTGAGACCAGGGTCGCGATTCTTGAGGATGGCCGTTTGGTGGAGCTGTCGTTCGAACGAAACGGAACGGCCAAGAACGCCGGCAACATTTACAAGGGTCGCGTGGAAAACGTCCTGCCCGGCATGGGGGCCGCCTTCGTGGACCTCGGCATGGAGCGCAACGCGTTTCTGTACGTCGATGACGTTCACCTGGCGCGGCAATCGGTGGCGCCCGAGGAAGAAGTGGATCTTCCGCGCCCGTCGATCCGGGACATGGTCAAGGTAGGTCAGGAGATCGTCATCCAGATGGTCAAAGAACCCATCGGCAGCAAGGGAGCGCGCGTCACCACCGACTTGACGATCCCAGGCCGTTACCTGGTCTTGATGCCCAATCTCGATTACGTCGGCGTCTCCCGGCGCATCGAAGATGAAACGGAACGAGGGCGCCTGCGCGCGCTGGCCGCGCGGCTTAAGCCGCCCCGGATGGGGCTGATCGTGCGCACGGCGGCCGAAGGCGAGGATGAAAAGGAACTAACGGCGGATCGGGATTTTCTGCTCAACGTCTGGCGCCGCATTCAGAAAAAGGCAAAACACTCGCCGGTGCCTTCGGTCCTCTATCGCGATCACGACCTGCTCTATCGCATCATGCGGGATCTTTTCACCAAGGAAATCGATCGTCTGGTCATCGACCTGCCGGCCGCCTATGAAAAGGCGCTGGAAATGCTGAAGACTTTTGCGCCGCATCTCCGGACCCGCGTGCAACTGTATCAGGGCGAGGCGCCGATCTTTGAAGCATATGGCATCGAAGCGGAGATGGAAAAGGCCCTGAGGCGCAAGGTGTGGTTGGATTGCGGCGCGTACTTGGTCTTTGATGAGACCGAGGCTCTGAGCGTGATCGATGTCAATACCGGCAAGTTTACGGGCACGACCTGCCTCGAGGATACCGTGTTGCGGACGAACCTGGAAGCCACCGCGGAGATCGGCCGTCAGATCCGTCTGCGCAACCTCGGCGGCATAATCATCGTCGACTTCATCGACATGGAGACCGACGAGGCCAGGGCGCAAGTGCTCGCGGCCTTGCAGGCGGCTCTGCGCCACGACAAGAACAAGACCAATATCCTGGGTTTTACTTCCCTCGGTCTCGTGGAAATGACGCGCAAGAAAGTCCGGCAGAGCCTCAACGAATTGTTGATGGACGATTGTCCGCATTGCGAGGGCGTGGGACGCGTCACCTCCCTGGAGACCCTGGCCCTGGCGGCCGAACGCCGTATCCAGCGCCTTTGCGCGGCGGAACCAAGCGAGGCGGTGCTGCTCGCTTTACACCCTGCCATCGCGGCCCTGCTGATCGGGCCGGGAGGCAGCAACCTGGCCAGGCTCGAGGCGGAAGTCGGCCGTGTGCTCTTTATCAAAGGCCGGGACGACGTAGCGCCTGGAGAAGTCAAGATCGTGGGCCGGGGGATGCGAACCGAACTCGAGAACATGGCCCTGCCGGTCAGGGAAGGCGAGGTCTTGGAGTTGGACGTGCGCGAGGCGCATGTCAGCAACCCGGCCGACGGTATCGCGCGGATCGAAGGCTATATCGTGGATATCGAGGGTGCCGGCCGCTTTGTCGGGCAGCGGGTCCGGGTGCAGATCGTGCGGACTTTCCGCACGTACGCCAGGGGACGGGTGGTCGGCGCCGATCTGCCGATGGACAATGAAAATGTCACCCTAAGAACATGAAGATCGGACAGAGAAAATGTCACCCCCCCTACGTCCGGGGTGGTGGACGGCAATTGGACGCCACGCGGCAAGGTACTTGCTCGTTTCCCCGCGCCGTGCTATAATGACCTTGTGACGAACATTTGTTCGGGGAGGAACGGGCTTGTCAAGCGAGATAAACGAGCGCGTCGAGGTGGTGGCCGCTTTTGGGCGCGGCGGCGTCAGGCCGCGCACGTTCACCTGGGCAAGGCGGCAGTACCTGATCCGGCAAGTGACCGCAGCTTGGACCGAGAGCGAGGGGTTCTACCGCCAACACCACTTTGCCGTCATGACCGATGGCGCAAATATCTACGAGCTCTGTTTTCACACCCGCGATCTGGCCTGGTGTCTGATCCGCATCCATCACGATTAAACCCGGATCTCATCTCGAAAACTCGGTCCAAGGGGTGGTGGAGCATGATCCTCGTCGGCACCTCCGGGTTTAGTTACCTTGACTGGACGGGGGTCTTCTACCCGCCGGGCACCGGCCGGCCGGAGATGCTCCCCTATTACGCCACGCGTTTTTCCCTGGTCGAGTTGGATTACACCTACTATCAGATGCCCAACGCCCGCACCATGGCCGCCATGGCCGCCAAGACACCGCCCACTTTCACCTTTTGCGTCAAGGCTTACAAGGAGCTGACCCACCGCCGCGATCTGCTCGCGGATGAACTGACCCGCCTCGCGGATGCTTTTCGCCACGCCCTGGAGCCGCTGCAGGAGGCCGGCAAGCTCGGTTGCGTCTTGGCTCAGTTCCCCTGGAGCTTTCGCGCGACACCGGAGAGCCTCGAGTTCATCGCGGCCCTTCAGGCATCCCTGCCGGGGCTGCCCATGGTCATCGAGTTTCGCAACGTGGAGTGGGTCAAGAAAGAGACCTTCGTCTTTCTCAGGGATTTCGGCCTCGGTTTCTGCTGCGTGGACGAACCGCGCTTGCGCGGCCTCTTCCCGCCGCTTGCCCTCGCCACCAATACCATAGGGTATATCCGCTTCCACGGACGCAACGCGGTCAAATGGTGGCGGCACGAGGAGGCGTGGGAAAGATATGATTATGACTATTCCCAGGCGGAACTGGCGGAATGGATACCGCGGATTCGAAAGGTCTCCGCCCGGACCGAACGGACCTTTGTCCTCATGAACAACTGCCATGCCGGATATGCCGTGCAAAACGCGTTGCGGCTGCAAGCCATGCTGCAGGATGAATCCCTGGCCGGCGACCACGGCGCGGACGCGGGCGGCGCGGGCGCGGCCAATGCCGGCGTGTTTCATGAGGAGCAACGATCGTGGCTCTAGAAGCGGTGCGAAAACCCTAAAACCTAATCTCGCGCAAAGGCGCAAAGGCGCAAAGGCGCAGAGGAAAAACGAAACGGCTTTAACCTGGTAATTTGCTTGACGCATTTCTCTGCGTCTCCGCGCCGCTGCGGGATGATGAGTTTCTTACCGTTCTTGACTTGCGGCGACTTTAGCGCGGGGACTATTTTTCCTTTCCCTGGCCCAGGAGCCCCTGGCCCAACGATCCCTGGCCCAGCGTTCCGAGCAGCGAAACCAAGGCCGTGGGGTCCAGCTTACCGCCGCCGCCGGCCATGCCCGCCAGCGAGGTCAGGGCGGCGAGGTTCGCGTTGTCGCCGCCGAAGAGCCCTACCAGCTTTCCGAGGGCTCCGATCTCAAGCTTACCCGCGCTCTTCTCGAGTTCGGCGAGGAGATCGACGATCGCCTGCGCCTTATCGCTTAGGTAAGGCTTGATCGATAAAAACTGGGAGAGATCGTCTTTAGTGATGAAATTTCCCTGGACCTCCACGGGTTTCCGGGTGCTCGTACGGCGCCGGGTGCTGCCTGGCGCTCGCGCCGGCCTTTCATCTTGACGGTCGTCCTCATGACCCATTCTCAAATCGCCTCCACATGAGTTCTCCTCTCTATGCTATGCTTGGACCGCGTAGACCGCGCGGATGTCTCCCGCTTCACGGGCAAGACTCTTAGCCAGATATCGGGCGATTTTCGTCGGTAGCCGGTCATATTTACAAGCATTCGCCATTTACGGGACCTAGGGCAGTTTGCCTCATGTTGGCAGATTGCGTAAAATCATGACTGGAGATTAGCACTCACCTTCCCTGAGTGCTAACAAGGAGAGGAGGGGTTCAAGTGAAGATCAGACCCTTGGGCGAACGGGTGGTCGTAAAGTCGCTGGAAGAAGAAGAAAAGACCCCGAGCGGCATCATCATGCCGGACACCGCGAAGGAGAAACCGCAGAAGGGCCAGGTTTTGGCCGTAGGACCGGGTAAAGTGCTCGAGAACGGGACCCGCCAAGCCATGGAGGTCAAGAGCGGCGATACGGTGATCTTCGCCAAGTATTCCGGTTCCGAAGTCAAGGTTGACGGCGAGGAAGTCTTGATCTTGAGGGAAAGCGACGTCCTTGCGATTCTGCGTTGACCGGTTCCGCCCGTGAAAGCTTCTCTGTCTTTTGAGTTGCGAGAGGAGGATGATTAATGTCCGCGAAGATGCTTCTGTTCGGTGAAGAAGCCAGGCATGCCCTGGAAAGCGGCGTTAACACCTTGGCCGACGCCGTCAAGGTTACCTTGGGCCCCAAAGGGCGCAACGTAGTCTTGGAGAAGAAATACGGTTCGCCGACGATCACCAACGACGGGGTTACCATCGCGAAAGAGATCGAGGTGGAGAACCCCTTCGAGAACATGGGCGCTCAGCTGGCCAAGGAAGTCGCGACCAAGACGAACGACATCGCCGGCGACGGCACGACCACCGCCACCATCCTGGCCCAAGCCATGGTGAGAGAGGGCTTGAAGAACGTCGCCGCCGGAGCCAACCCGATGGGTCTCAAACGCGGGATCGAGAAAGCCGTCGAGGCCGTGGTGGACGAGATCAAGAAAGCCAGCAAGCCGGTGGAGAAGAAAGAGGACATCACCCATGTCGCCGCCATTTCCGCCGCCGATGACGAGATTGGCAAGCTCATCGCGGAAGCCATGGAGAAAGTCGGTAAGGACGGCGTTATCACCGTCGAGGAATCCCAGAGCATGGGAACCGAGCTCGAGGTGGTCGAGGGGATGCAGTTCGACCGCGGCTATGTCTCCATGTATATGGTTACCGACTCGGAGCGCATGGAAGCCGTGCTGGACGAACCGTACATCCTGCTCACGGACAAGAAAATCGCCGTGGTCAAGGATCTCATCCCCGTGCTCGAAAAAGTGATCGAGCGCGGTAAACCGTTGCTCATCGTGGCCGAGGATGTTGAGGGTGAAGCCCTCGCGACGCTCGTGGTCAATAAGATCCGGGGCACGCTCAGAGTCTGCGCGGTCAAAGCCCCCGGTTTCGGCGATCGCCGCAAAGCGATGCTCTCCGACATGGCGATCCTCACCGGCGGCCAAGTGATCTCGGAAGAGGTCGGACTGAAGCTGGAGAATACGAACCTGGGCATGCTGGGCCAGGCGCGGCAAGTTAGAGTGGGCAAGGAAGAAACGACCATCGTGGACGGCCGCGGCGATTCTAGGGAGATCAAGAATCGCATCGCCCAGATCAAACTGGAGATCGAGGATACGAAGTCCGATTACGATCGGGAGAAACTGCAGGAGCGGCTGGCGAAACTGGCCGGCGGCGTGGCCGTGATCAAGGTTGGGGCCGCCACTGAGACCGAGATGAAGGAGAAGAAGCATCGCATCGAGGACGCGCTTTCCGCCACCCGCGCCGCGGTGGAAGAGGGAATCGTGCCCGGCGGCGGCGTAACCTTGCTGCAAGCGGCGCCGGCCCTCGACAAGCTGAAGGAAACCGGGGATGTGGCTACGGGCATCGCGATCGTGCGCAAGTCGCTCGAGGAACCGGTGCGGCAGATCGCCAATAATGCCGGGGTCGAGGGGTCAGTGGTCGTCGAGAAGGTCAAGGGCCTCCCGTTCGGAGAAGGTTACGACGCTTTGCAAGGCCGGTACACTTCAATGGTCGACGCCGGTATCGTCGACCCCGCGAAGGTCACACGTAGCGCCCTGCAAAACGCGGCCAGCATCGCGGCGATGCTTTTGACCACCGAGGCGCTCGTGGCGGAGAAGCCGGAAAAAGAAAAGCCAATGCCCGGCGCGCCCGGTGGCATGCCTCCGATGGACTAAACCAGGATTTCGAGAGTACCTAAGGCACTGCGGAGCTTACCTTTCGGAGCGGCGGCTGGCGATGACGGCCGCCGCTCTTTCTTGGGGGATGAAAACCCGCCGGCGCACGAAGGGAAGGAGATCGGCTTTACGGGGGAGAATAGGGAAGTGCGGCGGGAAATCTCCGCCGCGCAAGGGGGAAGAAGGATGGCGAAGCTCGTTTGGTAGGATCTCACCGCGATCGCGGTGAGCATGGAAGAACAGGGACGCGATTTTTATCAATCCTTGGCCGCCAAGGCCGAAAACCAGCAAGCACGGCAGATGCTGGGAACATTGGCGGCGGAAGAGGAGGAGCACGCGACAATCTTTCGTCGCGGTCTACCCGGGGCCGCCTTTGCCTTGACCGATGCACAGACCGCGTATATACAGGTGTTGAGGGCGGCTCCGTTCGAAGCGGATACGGAAGCCGCGCCGATTAATGGCCGTCCCCGGTCCATGCGGGCGTCAGGCCGAGGCCAGCCAGGGCGGATAATACGGCGGCACGGGCTTGGACAGGGATCTCAAAACGAACCGTTACCACCGCGCCGTAGGCAACGCCGCATTCCCTCCCGCCCAGCCCGCGGATGAGGTGGCGGGCCGAATCGAGCCGGTCATAAGGCACGGGGAGCACGAACCCGCAACAGTGCTCGCGGTCCACCGCTCCCGCCTGGGATAGGGCTTCTATGGTAACGGCGCGGTAAGCCTCGATCAAGCCGGGTATGCCCAGTTTCTTGCCGCCGAAGTATCTCGCCACGACCGCCATGGTGTTCGTGACGCCGGCCGAGAGCAGGGCGCCCAGGATGGGCCGGCCCGCGGAGCCGCTTGGTTCACCGTCATCGGCGGCATGAACCATGGCGGCCTTACCCTCCCCGAGCCGGTAGGCGAAGCAATGGTGGTCGGCCTTGGGCTCGCTTGCCTTGATCGTGTGCAGGAACGCACGTGTTTCGGTCTCGGATCCCACTTCGCGGACGTAGGCGATAAAAACCGAGCGGCAGACGACAATCCGGCTGCTGGCCTCCCTGGCCACCGTCCGGTACGGCATGGCAATCTTCCTTTCCGAGGTGGTTTCGTGCGCGACGAATACGATGTCATCATTATCGGCGCGGGACCCGCCGGGATCTTCACCGCCCTGGAGCTTACCAAGCTGTGGCCGCAGGCGCGCGTGCTCATGGTGGACAAAGGCCGCGCGATCGCCGAGCGGCATTGTCCGGCGCAAGCCGGAGGGCAGTGCCGCGCCTGCGATCCTTGCTCCGTCACCAGCGGCTGGTCGGGAGCCGGAGCCCACAGCGACGGCAAGTTGTCCCTTTCGCCGGCCGTCGGGGGCCGCCTGACGGACTATATGACCGAGGAGCGGGCACAATCGCTAATCGACTATGCGGACGGCATCTATCTGCAATTCGGTGCCAGGCAGGAAGTGCACGGCCTCAACGAACGCCGCGTGGAAGACTTGGCTTACGAGGCGTCCAAATATAACATACAGCTCATTCCCTGCCCCGTCCGCCATCTCGGCACGGAATTGGCCGCCGTGGTACTGGGGCGCATGTACCAACACCTGGTGGGCGAAGGCCGCGTGGATTTCGCCCCCCGAACCCGGGCCGATCTCATCCTGACCAACGACCGGAAGACGGGGATCGTGGCGGTCACTCTACGCGACGGAGAGCAGACCAAGACGGTGAGAACGAAATTCATCGTGGCCGCGCCCGGCCGCGGCGGCGCCGAATGGCTGCGCGTCGAGACCCAGAGGCTCGCGATCCGGACGGAAAGCAATGAAGTGGATATCGGCGTGCGCGTCGAGGTCCCCAACTCCATCATGGACCGTCTGACCAAGGACCTCTATGAAGCGAAACTGGTCTATTACTCCGATACCTTTGACAACCGCGTGCGTTCCTTTTGCATGAATCCGGGCGGCGTCGTCTCTGAGGAGCATTACGAAGGCCAAATTGCGGTGGTCAATGGCCACAGTTACGCCGACCAATCCTTAAAGACCGGGAACACCAACTTTGCTTTGCTGGTTTCGACGCGGTTCACCCAGCCGTTCGATGAACCAATCGAATACGGCAAGTACGTCGCCCGCTTGGCCAATATGTTGACCGGCGGCGGCGTCATGGTTCAGCGCCTGGGGGATCTACTGCGCGGCCGGCGCACGGACTTGGACCGGCTGCGCAAGTCCACGACCATTCCGACCCTGCGGAGCGCCATCCCGGGTGACCTCAGTTATGTCCTTCCGCACAGATATTTGACATCCATCGTCGAGACCCTGCGAGCCCTGGAGAACATCGTTCCCGGTATATACGGGCGCAACACATTGCTCTATGGCGTGGAGGTCAAGTTCTACTCTTCCAAAGTGAGGGTGAACGAAAACTTTGAGACCGAGATCGGGAACCTGTACGCCATCGGCGATGGAGCGGGCATAACGCGCGGTCTCATGCAGGCTTCGGTGACCGGAATCGTGGTGGCACGAGACATCGCCAGCCGCGCCACGTACGGCGGCTAGTCGAACTCACCCCCAGACCCTCTCTGAGCGTAGCGAAGGGGTGCCCGGTAGGGTGGGGGGTGAGTCGGCAGGCGCAAAGCTGCCTCATTTTCATCCTTTTTATGCGTTAGGGGGAGGACCTCTGGAGCGTATCGCGGCGCTAAGACTCAAACGCGGGCGCGACGGCCGGGCCGTGGCCGGGCACCCTTGGATCTATCAGGGTGAGTTGACGGCGCTGCCCACGGACATCGCTCCCGGCGGGATCGTTGACGTCCTGGATAGCTGCGGGCGTTTTGTCGGGCGCGGTTACTACAATCCGGCCTCACAAATCTGCGTCCGCATTCTTACCCGCACGCAGGAAGCAATCGACGCGGACTTCTTTGACCGGCGCCTTGCCGAGGCGATCGCGCTCCGTCGGAGGCTTCTCCCGGACGTGGACGCTCTCCGTCTCGTCTTCAGCGAGTCCGACTTCCTTCCGGGTTTGATCGTGGATCGTTACGGGGACTTCTTGGTCGTGCAATTCCTCACGCTCGGTATGGATATCCGCCGCGAACTCCTCCTTGACCTGCTCGTTCGCCGCCTGGAACCGAGGGCAATCCAGGAGCGTAGTGAGGCGGGCGCCCGGCGGCACGAAGGGCTGGAGCCGCGCGTCGGGGCGTGTTTTGGTGAAGTACCGGACGAGGTCGGGATCCAGGATGGCGGTATGCGCTGCTTCGTCGATCTGCGCGGCGGACAAAAAACAGGCTATTTCCTCGATCAGCGCGAGAACCGCCGGGCGGTGGCGGGCTTGGCTGGCGGCAGACGTATGCTCGATTGTTTCTGCCATAGCGGCATGTTTGGTATTGCCGCGGCGCAAGCGGGAGCCGTTTCCGTCCTGGGGGTGGATATCGACCCCGGCGCGCTGCGTCTTGCCGAACGCAACGCTTCTTTAAATTTCGTCCAGGAACGGTGCGCGTTCCTCGAGGCCAACGCCTTCGATTTTCTCCGCGCGGCGGCGGCGGAGGGCAGGGAATACGACCTGGTGGTACTCGATCCGCCGGCGTTCACCAAGAGTAAACTCCGCGTGGAACAGGCCTTGCGTGGATATAAGGAGATCAATCTTCGCGCCATCAAACTCCTGGCCAAGGGCGGCATCCTGGTCACCTGCTCCTGTTCGCATCATGTATCACCTTCCGTCTTTCAAGAGGTTGTCCAGGCCGCGGCCATGGACGCCGGCCGCCGGTTGCGCCTCTTGCAGCGGCGGTCCCAGGCACCCGATCACCCCGTGTTGCTCGGCATTCCCGAAACGGAATATCTAAAATGCTTAATCCTGGAGGATGCAACTTGAGTAACGCTAAAGCCTTCCGGCCTGTCTATGCCGGACCGGCCGGAGAAGTGCAGGTCGCGCGGGACCTGGTGGCGGTCGGGGCGAACGGGCGGACGCTCTGGGAGTTCCAACCCGATCTGGCACACCCTCTGCCTAATGGCACCGATCTACTGCTCATGCCGGGACGGGCGCCCCTGGCCCTCGATCCTGGCACGGGCGAAGCGGTCGCGATCGAAGGCGCGCGCGGACCGGCATTTGCATTGGCGGCGGCGCTTCCCGTCGGTTATACGCGGCTCCTGACGCCCGCCGCCGAAGACGATGGACGCGGACCCGATCTGCCGCTCTTCGGCTATACGGCGGTCGCCGAGCGTGGAGGCCGTCTTTTTGTCGCGGCCACGCGCACCGATGACCCGGGGCCGTGGGCGCCGGGATCATTCACCCCCGAAGCGCTCGCGGCCTCGATCGCCGAACGGACAAGAGAATTCCCGGGGAACCGGGTCCTGGCCCAGCTTTCGCGGTGCGCGCGGGAGTATCATTGCCGGACGGCGCAGAACCTCTTCCAACGGCGCGGCGAGGCGGGGTTACCCGCGGCCAGACACTGCAACGCCTCTTGTCTGGGCTGCATTTCCCTGCAGCCCGCGCAATGCTGCCCCGCCCCCCAGAGCCGCCTCACCTTTACCCCGACCGAGCGGGAGCTGAGCGAGTTGGCCGCGGCGCATCTCAGTGCATCCCCGGAGGCGATGGTGAGTTTCGGCCAGGGTTGCGAGGGTGAACCGCTCACGGCCGCGCCGCTCCTGGCCGCGGTAATACGAGCGGTGCGCCGCCGGACGGATGGCGGCGTCATCAATCTCAATACCAATGCCGGATTGACCGCGGCACTCGACACTTTGATCGCGGCGGGCTTGAACAGCGTCCGGGTAAGTCTTTTTTCCGCGGTACCCTCGGATTATGCCGCGTATCATCGGCCGTCGGGTTTTTGTCTCGCGGATGTGGAGGCCTCCTTGCGTCTGGCCGTAACGCGGGGGGTTCGCACGAGCCTCAACCTCCTCGTCTACCCGGGGTTTACCGATTCACCCCGGCAGACGCAGGCCTTGATCGATCTCTGCCGTAGGACCGGCCTCCATCAGCTCCAGCTCAGGAACCTGAATATCGACCCAAGAGCGGCGGCGGTTTTCCTGCCACGCCATGAAACTCCCGGCATACTAGAATTGCTGGGCACGATCCGGCGCGAGCTGCCCGGCCTGGCGGTGGGTAATTACAGCCGCGCTTGTTAGGTGGGGTTGATCCGTTACTGGTCACATGCTATAATTGTCTAGTTATTAGGTCGGAGAGGTGAGCACGCTTGAAAAACGACATCCATCCCAAGTATTATCAGACCACGGTGACATGCGCCTGCGGCGAAAGCTTCAAGACCGGTTCCACGCGTAAAGACATCAGAGTCGAGATTTGTTCAAAATGCCACCCGCTCTTCACCGGAAAACAGCGCATCGTCGACAGCGGCGGTCAGGTCGACAAATTCAAGAAACGGCTGGCGCAGGGGAAGTAGCTTCCAAGGACGCAGAGCTGACAAGGCTCTGTTTCTCTTTTTACGTGCAAGGAAGGAGAACGGTGCATGCAAGGCAAATTCCAGTACGGCGGGCAGGCGGTCATCGAAGGCGTTATGATGCGCGGCCGTGAGTACATGGCCATCGCGGTGCGGCGGGGTCCGGAAGAGATCGTGGTGCATAAGGAACCGGTGGGTTCCTTGACAAAAAGGTATAAAGCGCTCAAAGCCCCCTTCATCCGCGGCGTGGTGGCGCTATGCGAATCATTCGGCCTGGGTCTCAAGGCGCTGCTGTTTTCCGCAAACCAGTTCGTGGAGACCGAAGAACAAGAAAGGCTGACGCCCCTCGAGACGATTGCCATCGTAGGATCGGCCGTGCTGCTTACCATCGTACTCTTCATACTGCTGCCTCTGGGTGTCAGAAGCCTGATCAATCGCCTGACCGAGATTCCGTTCTGGCTGAACATCGGCGAGGGCTTGGTGCGGGCGGTCATTTTGGTCCTGTATATTCTCCTCGTTTCGCTCATCAAAGACATGAGGCGCGTCTTCGCTTATCATGGCGCCGAGCATAAGGTAATCCATGCCTTTGAGGCGGGAGAGGAACTGACGGTGGCCAACGCGCAGCGTCATACCACGCTGCATCCCCGATGCGGGACCAGCTTTCTTCTGTTCGTGGTGGTCATCAGCGCCTTGATCTTTTCCGTCCTGGGCAGGCAGACGTTTCTGATGCGCGTCGCCAGCAGGATTCTGCTCTTGCCGGTGGTCGCGGGCTTTTCCTATGAGTTGATCAAGTTGGCCGGCAGGAAGCAAGCATTCTTCCTGGTGCGCTGGCTCAGCGCCCCCGGTCTTTGGCTGCAGCGGCTCACGACCAATCCACCCGACGACGGGATGGTGGCCGTGGCGATCGAGGCTTTGCAAGCCGTCCTGAGAGAGGACGCCTCGATCGGCAAGATAAACGGCGCCGAAAGCAGTGCAAAGTCGGCGCAACCCTTGGTGGTTAACTAAGCGCAAGGTGACGGCCTCATGTTGAATAAGTTAGAAGAGATAAAACGCAGGTTCGAAACGCTCGAACGCCAGCTGGCGGATCCGTCCGTACTGGCCGACCAGGGGGAATACCGTCGCCTGGCGCGTTCGCATGCCGGTTTGGCCGAGATCGTGGCGGAATACGATGCCTGGCGGAGCATCTCGGCGCGGAAGGAAGCGGCGCGGGCGATGCTGCAGGATAAGGACCAGGATCTTGTGGCATTGGCGCGCGAGGAACTGGCGCAACTTGAGGCGGCGGAAGAGAAGAGCCAAGGCCGCCTGCGCTTGCTGCTCCTGCCGAAGGATCCCAGGGACGAAAAGAACGTCATTCTGGAGATTAGAGCCGGAACAGGCGGGGAAGAGGCGGCGCTCTTCGCCGGCAACTTGTTTCGCATGTACGCTAGGTATGCGGAGCGGCGCGGTTGGCGCATGGAGATGATGAGTTCGAGCCCAACCGAATTGGGTGGCTTCAAGGAAATCATCGTCTCCATTGAGGGAGAGGGCGTTTACAGCCGCCTGAAGTTCGAAAGCGGCGTGCACCGCGTTCAGCGTGTCCCGGAGACGGAAGCCAGCGGTAGGATCCATACCTCGGCCGCGACCGTCGCCGTTCTGCCCGAGGCTGAAGAAGTCGATATCCAGATCAACCCCAACGACCTTAGAATAGACGTCTTCCGCTCCCAGGGCCACGGCGGGCAGAGCGTCAATACCACCGATTCCGCGGTCAGGTTGACCCATCTGCCCACGGGGATGGTCGTCACCTGCCAGGATGAGAAATCCCAGTTGAAGAATAAAGATAAAGCGCTCAAGATCCTGCGCGCGCGCCTCCTCGATAAATGCCAGCGCGACCAACAACAAGAATTGGCGGAAGCGCGGCGCAACATGGTCGGTTCCGGCGACCGCAGCGAACGCATCCGTACGTATAATTTCCCGCAGAACAGATTGACCGACCACCGGATCGATCTGACCATCTATCACCTCGATCGCATTATCCAGGGCGAGCTGGATGAGGTCATTGAGGTCTTGATCACGACCGACCAGGCGGAAAGGCTCAAGGCGGAAGCCTGATGCTTCCAACACTGCGCGAGATCGTCGCAAAATCCGCCGCCTATCTCGCCGGGGCCGGTCTCACCGCACCGCGCCTGGAAGCCGAACTCTTGATCGGCGCGGCGATAGGATTGGATCGCATACAGCTCTACGTGCAGTACGACCGCCCCCTCGCGGAGACCGAGATTCAGACCATGCGTGAACTCCTGCGCGCACGGGCCAAGGAACGCGTGCCGATCGCTTATCTCACCGGCCGCAAGTACTTTCTGGGCCATGCTCTCAGTGTGCCAAGGGGCGTTTTCATACCGCGTCCCGAGACCGAGGAATTGGTGGAGGCCGCGGTAACGAGGCTTTCCGCCATCGGTGTCACGCAGGATCAACCCCTAGAGATCCTGGACCTCTGTACCGGCACCGGTGCTATTAGCCTGGCATTGGCCAAGAAATACGGGCGCGCGACGATCTTGGCCGTCGATCTCTCACCGTTGGCCGTCCGCGCGGCGGAGGACAATGTCAAGCGTTTTCAACTGGAAGGACGCCTCACCGTCCGCCAGGGTGATCTCTGGGAAGCCGTGCCACAGAACAGGGTATTCGATCTCATCATCAGCAATCCGCCCTATATCCCGAGCGCGCTAATCGCGGGATTACCGGCGGAGATCCGCGAGCACGAACCCCATCTGGCTCTGGATGGCGGTGAAGACGGGCTCCTATTCTACCACCGTATTCTTTCCACGAGCGGCCGGTATCTGCGCCCGGGCGGTCTCGTCGCCCTGGAACACGGCGAGGATCAGGGGCGGCCCATCGCCGACCTAGCCCGCCATTACGGTCTGGATCGCGTGGCGCAACACGACGATCTGTCTGGATGCCCACGAATCCTGCTGGCACAAAAGGAGTCGTCATCTTGACCCGACTATGGCTCGTGCTGCTCGCCATGGTGCTCCTCCTTTCATTGGTGGAAGCAATGCACGATAACGACCAGTCACTCGAGGCCTCAGTATCCAGCCGGATCATCGCCGTGCGCTTGGCGCCCGCGGCGCAGGCCAACAGCCGTCGCGTACAGTCCATAGTATCATCGGTGATCTCTGCCGTAATGGCGGCGTCGTTCTTCATGCTCAAAGCCCATATATTGGGGCACCGCAAGGAACGACCCGCGCGCCATCTTTCTCCCGCCGTCAATCCCAGCTGGTACATGTCCGCCTACCTCTAGTCCAAGCGCGTCATTTTTCTCCACGCGCTTGCATGAGAGGAGGCTTGCAAAGGAAATGCCCAAACACATTGTCCAGGCTGGCCGGGGAGAACACCCCGAAAGAGTTATCTTCGATCACCGATCGCAACGTTTGCGGGGCTTTAGCTGGCACGGCACGATTATCTCCGTCGACAAGGTGGAGAAACGATGGACGGCCACCAGGCATGGCCTCCTGCAGACGTTTTACAGTCTAGCCACGCCGGCGGGACGTTTCTATTTGGCCTTTTATATCGATCCGGTAACGCGCGCGCACGTATGGTGGTTGAGTCCGGAAAATGCCGGTTAACCTTAGCGGGAGGGTTTGGCATGCGTTTTGTCAAGATGCATGGTGCGGGAAATGACTACGTCTTCGTCGACAGCCTGACCGATCCGGGCGACCCCGCGGAACTTGCCAGGCGAATAAGCGACCGGCACTTTGGCGTGGGGGGCGACGGGCTGGTCTTGATCTTGCCCTCGGCGGCGGCCGATGCCCGCATGCGTATGTTCAACGCGGACGGCAGCGAGGCGGGCATGTGCGGCAATGCCATCCGTTGCGTGGCCAAATATCTTTTCGACCGCGGCCGGGTGGGACGCGAACCGGTGATCGAAACCGGTGCGGGTTTGAGGCACCTGACGATGCAAGTGGACGAAGCGCGCGGGATCGCCGTCGGCGCCACGGTTGACATGGGTGAGCCCAGTTTCGCCGCCGGCGACATACCCATGACCGGCGAGGAACGGCAAGTCCTCGGCGAGCGCTTGTCCGCGACGGGGCAGGAATTCGAGATAACCGCCGTTTCCATGGGTAACCCGCATTGCGTAATCTTTGTACCGGATGTGGACCTGGTCCCCTTATCAGTCTGGGGTCCGGCGATCGAGCATCATGAAGTCTTCCCGCGGCGAACCAATGTGGAGTTCGTTACGGTCGTGGATCGCGCCAATCTCAAAGTGCGCGTCTGGGAACGGGGTTCCGGCGAGACACTTGCCTGCGGCACAGGCGCAAGCGCATCCCTGGCCGCCGCGGTCATGCGCGGTCTGACCGACCGCCGGACCGCGATCGAGCTTCCAGGCGGAAACCTGATGCTGGAATGGAAACCCGACGGACACATATACCTGACCGGACCGGCGGTGGAGGTCTTTACGGGCGAATGGGAAGCCTGAGGCCACATCAAGCCGGAAATAGGAGCGTCCTGATGTCTCACGATATCACCCTCGCCACGCTGGGGCCTGCCGGAACGTATAGTGAACAAGCCGCGCGTAAGTATGCCCGGCAACGTGGCTGTCCGCATCCTCACCTGCTTTTTGAACCGGCCGCGCAGTGCTTGGCCAAGGTGGCGCTTGCGCAGGCCGAGGTCGCCGTTCTACCTGCCGAAAACATGGTGGATGGTATCATCGGCTCCACCTATGATGCTTTGATCGAGTTCGGCGGCGAGCTTCAAGTCATGGACGAACTGTTCTTGCCGGTGGATCACGTCCTGGCGGTCGGCAAGGGTATGAATGACATGGGTATCACGCACGTCTATTCACATCCCTCCGCCCTGAACCAATGCGCACGGAATCTACACGCGATTCTGCCCGACGCCGCCCTGGTTCCCGTCGGTTCCACCGCCGAAGCGGCGGTGCGGGTCGCTGAAGATGGCCATCACGGTGCCGCGGCGATCTGTGCCCGCGAAACGGCGGAATCCCTCGGGCTCGTAGTCTTACGGACGGATCTGGGCGATTATCCACAGAACCACACCCGCTTTTTCGTCTGCGCGCGGGAACGTGCCGCCGCAAGCGGTAACGATAAGACGGTAATCGCCGTGCGTTACGGGCGGAACCAACCGGGACAGCTCTATCGCACGGCGGGTTTTTTCGCCCTTCGGGACGTGGACCTTACCTCCGTACATTCCAGGCCATACAAGGCAAGGCCCCGGGAATACGTCCTCCTGTTCGAACTGGACGGGCACCGTGAGGAGAGAGCTGTTCGTGAAGCCCTGGCGGACGTAGCCGCACAGGTCAGGGAAACCGATGGTTGGCTGATTGTCCTGGGGAGCCACCCGAGGAGGGGATTGGGTTGAGGCCGGCGGAGTCTTGGCTTGCGTGGCTCCGCAGGCTTTCGGAAGAGTTGGAGCCCGTTTTCGCGCCTCTCGATCTCATTGAGGAGCGCCAGACCGGGCGCATACTCGATGCCTTTCGCGAGATCGGCCTTGGGCAACATCATTTCGCCCCTGGCAGCGGTTACGGTTATCATGACGCCGGCCGTGATGCGTTGGAGGGTGTCTTTGCCCGGATCTGGCATGCCGAGGCGGCGCTCGTCAGGCAGCAACTGGTCTCCGGTACTCATGCCATCAGCCTCTGTCTGCATGCCCTCCTGGAACCGGGCCAAGAGATACTCTTTGCCGGCGAGCCTTATGATACTTTGCAGGCAGCGGTCGGCCTACGCGGTTCAGCGCCCGGCAACCTCGCGGGCAAGGGTGTAAGGCTGCGCGTCGCCGAACTCCCAAGCCCCCCCACGCAATGGGCTGAGTACCTCCGAGGACAGATCCTTGCCGAGACGGGTTTGCTCTATCTTCAACGTTCGGGGGGGTATTCAACCAGGCCCGCCATGTCCGTGGCCACTATTGCCGCCATTGTCAAAGCCATTCATGCCATGCCGCATGCGCCGATCGTCTTCGTGGACAACTGCTATGGCGAATTCGTTGAGGACGCCGAGCCGGTTGAGATGGGCGCGGATATTATGGCCGGATCCCTGATCAAGAATCCCGGCGGCGGGTTGGCGCCATGCGGCGGTTATATCGCCGGCCGGCGAGATCTGATCGACAGAGTCGCCGCGCATCTGTACGCCCCCGGCCTGGGCGGCGAAATCGGTCCCAGTCTGATCTCACCGCGAGTGTTCTTCCAAGGGTTGCTCAACGCCCCTCACCTCGTGGGACAGGCATTGCGCGGCGCGATCCTATGTGCGCGGGCTTTTTCGGAGCTCGGTTACGAGACTTCCCCGCGATGGGATCAACGCCGGTACGATCTCGTGCAGCGGATTGTCTTTGGCTCGGCCGAGCGCCTCTTGCGGTTCTGCCGTGCCGTCCAGGCCGCCTCGCCGGTTGATGCCCGCGCCGTCCCGGAACCGGCGCGACTTCCGGGCTATGCGGACCCGGTTGTCATGGCCGGCGGGACCTTCGTCCAGGGTTCGAGTGGTGAACTGACCGTCGATGCGCCGTTGCGAAGTCCTTTCGCCGGGTATTGGCAGGGAGGGTTGAGTTTCTGCCAAGCCAGACTCACTTTGGCCAAAGGACTGGCAGCTCTGGATGAGTTTGCCTCCGCGCGCGAAGAAATTCCTCTCAAGTGAAGGAGGTTGTGCGACCGGCGCGGAATCTTTAAAGCGTGTCAGAACTCGCTAAAGGATTAGTTGGGTGGTCGCAGATGTCGCTTTTTATCAGCCCGATTGCCAAAGAACAAATCCCCGAGCGTACCAGCCTTTTCAAGGGCTTAGCCGGTCTGGAGCTTGCGCGCCAATGTGCGCTTCTCCTGGCGTTAATCGGCACTTTGGGTGTGATGTTTCACCTCTCGGTGCTCGGCCTTTTTCGCCAAACCCCGTTTTCGGCGGTCATCGCGGAGAGAGCCAAGAGTCTTATGCAGCCGGCATTTCTGTCCGTCTGGCTTTTGCTATGTCTCCTCGGGTTATCCGCCGCCGTGATATCTTCCTCACTATCCGGCAGAATGGCCGCCAAACGCGGCGGGCTATTAATAGAGCGTCTGCGCGATATTCCAGCGGAGCGTTCGCTGCTCACGATACTGGAAAAAATGCCGGACACCCATGTCATTGTCCAGCCGACGCTCCGGCTCGGCGGGGCGGAGATCAAGTTCGATTTGGCGACCGTTTCCGTACATGGCCTGTCCTTTTTCCGTGCATCCGCCGGGGATATGGCTGAGATCGACGCCGTCAAGCACACGCTCACCCACCTGAGCGAGCAGTATGGGATACCCCTCTTGGCGCGGGCCCGCTTTTTTCTTTTCGCTACCGGTCTTGAAACAAAGTCCGTTCAAGGCTGGCAGACTTGCACCACCGGAGATATCGGCCGCTTCTTCCAGCGCGTCGAAGGGAGCACCGGTGCGCAAGAATTGGCAAAATGTTTCCGGGCTTTATATAGCCTTGCTCTTCCCGCAAATATGCCTCCCATCCCCATCGAGGGGACGGTGCCGTCCAACTACCAACTGGCCGCTCCCGGAGCAACCACCGTCGTGCATAAACATGAAGGCGTGGAAAGACTGGTCAAGGTTCTGTTCTTCGGGTTGCTCGCGATCTGTTTGGCCATTGGCTCCCTCTATGCCCTCCAGTTCTTCCAATACGAAATGGCCGAGGGAATTATGCGTCCAACCCGTGCATTCTTGCGCGCCGTGCTACCACCTGACTGGCAAGACAGGTTGGCGTTGGGTACAGAGATTAACATCGGCGAAAGCCATATCTATGCGACTCCGAGGAGTGATACTCCCATCAGGCTCTCAACCGCGCTGGGCCGGCGGGCGGATGGACCCGAGGTCCCGGCGGGCGCTGAATTGCGGATTATCCAAGCTAAGATCAGCGGGTCTGAGGAGTGGTATCTGATATCCTCGTCTAAAGGCGCAGGTTGGCTGCCCGGCACGGAGCTAACGATGCGCCATTTGGTGGTCGCCGGGACCCCCTTGTACGATCGCCCGCAACCAAACGCCTCGATTTTGAGCACCGTCAAACGGGACTCTCCCGTCGCGCTGCTCTCGGTCTGGCATCGCCCGTCAAGGCGCGGCGAGATCGTCTGGAGCAAGATTTGCTTCCTGGACAAGACGATCGGTTATATTCAGGGAGAGATATAGCCCGTCACAATCGGCACGCATTGCCAAACCTCACTTAAGGAGATCGTACGGAAGCATGGATCGCCACC
The DNA here is from genome assembly GCA_050260415.1 of Bacteroidota bacterium. Lineage (GTDB taxonomy): Bacteria > Bacillota > UBA4882 > JAAYXC01 > JAAYXC01 > JBLNCE01. The sequence goes on from JBLNCE010000111.1 coordinate 102,877, forward strand.
TGCATCAGGATGACCCGATTTGCATCACGGTACACCCGCGGGCCGATACCGCATTGCAAGCGCTGGCGGGAGGGATGCCGCCGGCCGATTTCGTCGCCCAACAGCTTACGGCCAGCGCCTGGGGATATGCCAGCGGGGACCATCTGCGTCTCATGACCAGGGCTTTTACAGCCGTCGTCAAGCTCATCGATAATCCAGGCGCGGCGGTTTCTTTGGAGGTCGAGGAGATCGAGCGTACCCTGCCGATGGATCTCAGTATGGCTTTTCGTGAAGGGTACAAGATCACCGCGACCTGGGTAACCGATGCCAACGCTCAAGGCGCGGGTACGGGCGCGCGTACGCTCTGGTCCAAAATGCGCATGGAATACCCCCTCGCACAAAACGACGGGTCGATCCCGGCCGCAAGCGCCGAAGAAGCCGCGGCTTCAGAACCGGCCTCGGCGGTGCCGGAAGAGATCCTGCCGCAAAAGGAGATCGATCGCCTGATCGCATCGTTGACGCGAAAGGATCCCCCGCAGGCGGCGGACGGTCCCCAGGCCGGTTCCTCCCCCACATTCGTTTCGGACGGGTTCAACGCGTACACGAGCATTCCTCCGGCCGAGGAGCGCAAGCGGGATATGGAACCAAATCCGCCGCCGTCGCCCATGGAGTTCCCTGCGGGCAACGATGAACCGTTGGCCAGAGACGCTGTCACATCGCTGCCTGAGCCCAAGCTGGAAGTGAGTCAAGATTTCTGGCTGCAACTGGGTAACGAGCCGGTAACTTCCTCACCGCCATATACCCAAGCAGCCTCACCCGCGCCGCCCGCGACAGCAATCCAAGCCGGCGATGCCTACACGGGCTTGGTTATGGGACATCCATACGTCGTCATCCTTTTTGAAGAACAAGAGCCTTTTGCCCACGCATGCGAGGTATTGAAGGAAACCAGTGGGGGTACATTGCTCGCCATCTGGCGGGAACAGGCCATTGAAGCCAGGCTGGGGGAAAAGCTCCGCCGCCGCCTCGAATCGATCAGGACGAAATACCGTGCCGCCGCCGCAAATCTGGAAGCCTCCATCACCCGTCTGCGACAATACGAACAATTGCTGCCCAATCTCGATAAATACCGCGCGCAACTGGAAGCTTTATCCGTCGAACTTGAGAAAGTCACCGCCGAGATGCGCAATCTCCGTCTCAAACAGCTTCTAGGCACGCATGATGGGCAAGTGCTCTCAAAGAGGGTCTTTGGTGTTGAGGCAAGAAGGCAGAAAGCCCTAATCATCATGGCAAGAGCCGGTTATGCGGTGACCAGACGGGCCCACTGCAACTGGCGAGGCCGCGCTCGTTTTCGCCGCGCTACCACCAGGTTTCTGCGCCTGCAACGGGAGCTGGAAACGTGTTTTGAACGCCTGACAACCCTTGAAGGAGAGGTTCAGAGAAGGCTCGAATATCAAGCTGACTGGCAGGCAATGGTGAAGCGGAAGGTCAAATTGCAGCGGGAACAGGAAGAGATTACCCGTTTCATGAAGGCGGCCACGCTCACCGGTCAAGGCGGGCCACCCAGCAATCCGGCGGATGTACCGCAATGGTTCAAGGCGCAATGGGAGAGTGTCCGGAGCCGCGAGAAGCTCCTGCATACATGGCTGAACTACCTGAACGAGGACAACGCGTGGTCTTTGCGAACGAACGAAGAACCCGTGGTAATCCTCGGGGATGCGTCGTTGCTTTCAAGACCGCGGCTTTCACTCGGCGCGCATCTCGTGCTCATTGGCCGCCAACATACGGCCTGGTTTGAAAGGGTGCCTGAAGACTGCGCCTCCTGGGTCATGCTTGATGGCAATTTCAGGAATCTAGGTTCAGGGGAAGGGATCGGTACGCCATCGGACTTCCTGGCCGTCTTATTGGGCGAATTGGCCAGGGAAGGCGGTCTGGAGCTTGAGGAAGCAAAGCGCGTCTTGGGTCTGGTCGATCGCGATCCCGACAACGTCCCATGAAACCGAACACGAAAGTTATACTTTGGAGGGATGGAATTGCAGGGTGCATTCGTCATTGACTTGGCCGGTAGGCTGCTTATGGCCGCCGTTCTCTGTTTCTGGCTCTACCGCGATTCGCGCAGTCGCGATTTTTCCTGGCTCATGTGGACACTCGCCCCCGCGATGCTGGTTTTTCTCGGCAGGCTTGCCTGGGTCCCCGCCGGACTGGTGATCATCGGCGCTTACCTTGGTACTAGACCGAAGGGCAAGTTGTTGGCCTGCCCCCATTGCAAGAAGAACGTCCACGAAGAACTCGCTTTTTGCGCATTCTGCCGGCGCTCGGTGAAACGTGAATGCATCAGATGCCATCGAACCGTTCCATGGGATGCCGTGAGCTGCCCTCACTGCCGCTCGACTGCCCTAACGGACAGCTGACGAAGACTTCGTCCAAGCTGGGGACGTGGAGGCCAGGGCATGAGCGACCATTCACTCCGGATTGAGGACTTGTTGAACAAGCTTAATAAGCTCAAAGAGGCGCTCTTGGCATCATCGCTTGCCGATGATCGGCGCGAGGCGCTCTTGGAGTCTTTACAACGCGAGATCGTCGATTTGCTTACCGTCACTTATGCCGAAGGGGACACTACGGTCAGACGGAGTTCGATCTATGGACTGAGCAGGATAAAACCAGAACTTGCGGTGGGAACGTTTCTCAAAGCCCTCCGCGATGAGGATGACCATGTGCGCGGCTGGGCGGCGGAGGGTCTTGGACGCGCCCTGGACCCCAACACGGTACCTGCTTTGATCAGATCCATGGGTGACGACAATCATTACGTGTGCTTTAGCGCGGCCAATGCACTGCGCCGCTTCGGGGTGGAACGCATCCTGCAGCCGCTTTCGGTCGCGGTTTTTGCCCCCGAGGTAGGGATAAGACGGCGCGCCTGCAAACTCCTGGGGGAACTGGGCGATAAACGGGCAACCGAGTTTCTCTTGCAGGCAATCAAGGATCTGGATGCTGGTGTTCGCTATGAGGCTACGGAAGCACTGCGTAAACTGGCCGATGTGGCGGCCATTCCGGCGTTAATCCTGGCGCTGCAGGATCAGTCGAGGGATGTTCGCTCGGCGGCCGTGACAGCGCTAGGCAGCTACAAGGACTTGCAGGCTGTGGGGCCATTGATCAAAACCTTGGCGGAGCAGCGTGATCTGCGCTATGCCGCCCTTGAGTCGCTACGCAGTATCTGCGGTGAGAATTGCCTCGGTCCAGTCTTGGAACTCTTGCGCGCCCAGAAGAAATTCGTAAATGAAGCCGCCGCCGCCGTAGTGCAACTTGTTCAGAAAGACAACCATGCCTACGCGGAGAAAGGTGTTCTGCCCGCTACTGGAGCACGGTGAGCCAAACCCCCTGCTTAAGCTGCCGGTCCGCCAGTCGCATACACTGGTTGTGGGGAGGGAGACTAGAGCATAGGGGGGAGGAGCCTTGGGTGAGATTATCCCGCTCATACACCGTGCGAAATCGCTCGCGCCGGCGCTCGACCCTGAGTTGGTGCGCACGAAGGTCATCGCGGGCGAGGCGCGGTTGCTCGGGGCCGTTTGGTTTCGCGGTGTCAGTTATGCGTGCTATCAGTTGGAACATGACCATCATGTCAGGATTGTCTTCAGGCTCCGCGCGCGCGAGGGTCCGTCGCAAGAATTACGTAAAGAAACAGCAGAGCGCTGCACCTTGACAGGGCAACATAGCGACCCTACAATTAGGGCATGATGGGGTTTCCGCCGGTTAAATGGCAAGGGGAAGGGAGAGTATCATGGGATGAGAATCGTCCGCTTGGCTGCCTGCGTTCTTCTTGCCTCGTTTTTCTCATTCACCCCGGCATATATGGGGAGTACAACGCCAGGACCAGGCTCTGAAGTTCCGTTTCTTGCAAACGCCGATTTTGAATCGGGGGACAAATCCGGTTGGACCGGCTATGGAGGACGCATTGAGCTCGTCACCGACGATGTGCATGGAGGTAAATATGCCTGCCGGGCATGGCTCGATCAGGATTGGGGCGGGGGACTTTTCACGACTTTTCGCGCGCCAAAAGGCAAGTACCGCGTCTCGATGTGGGTCAAGATGAGCCCCGGAACATCCCTGTGCTGGGTCGGCGCGGACAAGTTCGGCGGGAGCAAGGTGAGTGTACCGGTACGGACATCGGCCGCCTGGATTGAGGTGGTGTTTGAGGTGAGGCTGAAGGACAACAGTTGCGAATTATCCGCATGGGCTCCAAAGACACCCGGCGGATGGATACTCGTGGACGATGTTAGTATTGTACCGGCCTCATAGGAAGACCTTTTGGACCTCCAAAACCACCAGGAACGCGGCGATGTACAACTCATTGGCGGCCGGAATGGATCAATGGATCAAAGGATCTACGTGGCTCTCGTCCGATAGGAATACCGGAGCATCAGTGGATACGACGCACGAGACCGACCACTCGTCCGACGACGATCAGATCCGAGACATAGATTGGCTCCATATTCGAGTTTTCCGGTTGAAGCCGGATGCGGGTTTGTTCGCGGAAGAACCGTTTGACCGTAGCCTCGTCCTCTATCAAGGCGACGATAATATCCCCGTTATTAGCTTGGGATGTTCGTTGCACAACCACAAGGTCCCCGTCGAATATGCCCGCCTCGATCATACTCTGGCCCCGGACCCTAAGCATGAAAGCGTCGTCCACCGGGCCGAAATCCCGGGGTAGAGGAAAGTATTCCTCGATGTTTTCATCAGCCAGGATCGGCTGGCCCGCGGCGACACGGCCCACGATCGGCACCCTCACAAGATTTCGCCGGAACTCGGGACGATCGTCGCTGACCAGGACTTCGATCGCCCGTGGTTTGGTCGGATCGCGTCGAATATATCCCATTTCCTCAAGGTGGGAAAGGTGCGCGTGTACAGTCGAACTTGAACTCAAGCCGACGGCTTCTCCGATCTCGCGCACGGAAGGGGGATAGCCCTTTCTCAAAATCTCGTCTTCGATGAAGGCAAGAATGGCCCGTTGTCGTTCGCTCAGTTCTTCCACTTTGATCCCTCCGGCAGACTGCTTTGGCGCCAAAACCTGGCCTAATTATAACACAAATTCCATCCCTTTGCAAACATTTGTTCGCAAAACACTTGACATGAACGTTAGTTCGCGTTATGATCAGTTCGACGAACAAAGGTTTGGTGGAGGGATCGAAATGACTCCAATGCGCGCGCTCATCATCACGATTGCCGTCAGCATCGCGGCCATAATGGTTTTCAACGCCGATACACGCGCCGACAATGCGGAGGGGGCACCGGCCCAGTTCGTAGTGGGCAAGGGCGATACCTTATGGAGTATTGCGGTTCATGTGGCTCCCCGGACCGACCCGAGACGAGTTATTGAGGTGATTATGGCCCTCAACGGCTTATCGAATACGGAAGTATATCCCGGTCAACGGCTGTTGGTGCCCCTTGCCGACCGGCGTTGATTAGTGCGGACAGGCAACGAGGACAACATACCGGCTTTGGATCGGCGGAAAGGTGATATTCCGCGTGTCACGCGAAAACCGTAAGTGCTGTACGATTGAACGCGAGAAACCCTGCACGGGATGTAATGAATGCAATCGATGCGACTTGGATCCCCATAAGGTCTGCGATAATTGCTGTACCTGTCTTGGCAATGCGGATTTCCGCGCGATTGTCGTGGAGAAAATTGTCTGGCCACGCCCGCCCCAAGAGAGCCCAGGCGGTGGGGACGGAAAACCCGATACGGACTACAATTAGCACCGACAATGGCAAAACTGGGTCGTATAATATATATTATGTTAACTAAGATGCATCTTAAAGGCGCCCACACGGGCGCCTTTTCAAACCAGCTAGCGCTTAATGCTTGCAACTCGAACAGGAACCGCTGGTGCAGCCGCCGCATCCGCCGGAGCTTCTATGGACACCGCCGCTGGCAAAGGCAAATGACGAGAATTGCCGCTTGGCAGACTGGCCGCAACCAGGGCACGGCATCTGACTCTGCGTGGAGGTGCGGCACAGTTCCTCGAAGCGTCGCTGGCAATGGTGGCAGAAATACTCATAGATCGGCAAGGTCGCTTCCCTCATTCGGATGAATAATTAGGCGTACCCAAGCAGCTCTCTAGGGCACCAACTCTGCATGGTCACCATTTTTCACGCCGGCCGCATTCGCCTCGTCCGTGTCAAGATGCAGATCCATATCGAAGTCCGGCGAAACACGCACTAAAACACGCTCGAAGAGCACGGCGCGAGGACCGGAGACACGAACCCGGATAAACTCCCTATCCTTAAGACCTAGTTTGGCGGCTTGCGATGATTCCAAATGTAAATGACGGTGGGCGACAATCACGCCCTCGTGTAATTCGACCTCGCCCGCCGGCCCCACCAGGCGTGCGCCGGGACTGCCGGCGAGATCGCCCGAATCACGCACCGGCGGATCAAGTCCTAGTATAAATGCATCCGAACGCGAGACTTCGACCTGCGTTTGCCGACGGGCGGGACCTAGAACCCGAACTTTCGCAAAGGATCCCTTCGGGCCGTATACGGCAACGGTTTCCAGACAGGAAAACTGGCCCGGTTGCGTGAGTTGTTTTTGCGGGGTTAGCGTATGTCCCGGACCAAAGAGCCTTTCCACATCCTGTTGGGATAGATGCAAATGACGGGCGGAAATGCCAATCGGTAACAGTTCTGACATCACTCAATCCCCTCTCCGGCCAAAAAAAAAGACCCTTTATCGGCGTATCTGGCAGGGGAGGCAGGAATTGAACCCGCAGCCACCGGTTTTGGAGACCGACGCTCTACCAATTGAGCTACTCCCCTGCATATCAACGAGTTTATTATAGCGGACGATCGGTGCGGCTGTCAACCCCGGCCGCACCGCATAGAGATTCCGGCAATAACAAGCGCCCGCAGTTCTCGCACGTGGTCTGGGCTGGCTGCCGCGTGGCCCTTTCGATCTCCGCTTGCGCCAGAGCGGTATGGCAGCCTCCACAGTTCCCCCGTTCGATGCGCACGAGGGCGCTGCCGGGATGACGGGCGTGAATACGTTCGTATTTTTCCCGATGCATCGCTGGTATCTCAAGCAGCAGCTTTTCCCTGGCGGTCTGGTAGTCCTGGTCGGACAAGGCCGCCTCTCCGGCAAGACGCGCATGTTCCCTGTCATACTCGGCAAGTTCGCGACGGGTTTTTTCCACCCTAGCCTTCGCGCTCTCCGCTCCGGCTTCCAGTCCCTCGATTTCCTCGACCAAGGACAGGTACGCTTCCTCAAGCTTGGCACGCTGAGCTCTTTCTTCCTCCACCCTGTGCTCGAGCTGTGTCAGCTCTTTGGGGTTAACAACCTCCCCACCGTAGAGTCTGGCCTCGACTTGCGCCAGTTTAGCCTCGAGTCCACGCAGATCCAACTCAGCTTGCTTGAATTTGCTCCTGGCGCAAGTCAACCTCTCCGCCAGCATTTTTTCCTGCCGGTCAGCTTCGTTGGCCGCATCTTGAAGTTCCTGGCGCAGAGCGGCGCCTTCGGACAGGCCGCGATCCCGCAAGATCTTGGCTTGTTTCTGATCCAGGCCCTGCAATCTCCAAAGCAAACGCCAGTCTTCGTCCATGCTTGCTCCTCACGCGGCGCCGGTAGACATCAAGTATAGATTCGACAAGAGGACGCCGTGTCCCTTCTTGGTATTCGGCCTAAGCTCTTCGCGGCCCATCCGGAATTGGATTGCGACCGTTTAACGGTATAGGCTACGTCTCTATCCGGAACCACATGTCCGGCGAGATGGCGTTGTACCTTCGCCGTGTCACCGGAGATCGTACGGCAGGATCGAGGACGTTGCCTCTAGGTCGCCGCGTAGCCGCGGCGGAAAGGATCATAGCCGTTCCGCGCCTGTACCAGCAGAAGTCCATGGCTGCGGGCAAAATCAGCGCATGCTTCCTCAAGGGCCGCGATCGCGGGTAGTTCCGTGCCGTAATGGGTGCCTACGATGAGAGTCAAGCCGTTTGACGCCGCCACCAGAGCTTCGTGGTGGGAGATCTCGGCGCCGAAGAGGAGGTCTGCCCCCATCTCCACGGCTGCCTCGATGCATCCGCCCGCGGACCCGGGGCATACGGCTCCCGTCTCGACGATGCTTTCCGGCGCGCCCAAGACGGAAAGCGGCCCCAATCCCGACGCGGCCAGCCGAGCCGCTATCTGACCCGCGGACGCGGGCGCGGTCAGCCTGCCAATCCTCCCTATACCCACCTCCGGCTCGGGCAAAGACAACGGCCATACATCATAGACCATCATCTCATAGGGATGCTCGGCGCGCGCTGCATTCACCACTTTTTGCCATGCCGATTCAGGGCACGTGACTTCAATACGGGTTTCGGGCACCGCGCTTTCCAGGTTGGTAGCGCCGATAAAAGGTTTCGCCTCCCGCCCGGGGGTAAAGCGCCCAATCCCGGGGGCGGAGAAGCTGCATCCCTCGTATTGCCCAAACACGCCCGCGCCCGCCAGTGCCATCGCCTTTCGTACGCGCTCCGCGTGTGATTCCGGCACATAGACCACTACTTTGGCCAACCGGCTACCGGACGGCTTGAGCGGCGTCATGCCGATTAGGCCCATCTGACGGCCGATGCGCGCGGCATGGCCCCTGGGTGATGCGTCAAGATTGGTATGTACCGCAAATAGATTTAGTCCTTGACGCATGATCTTTTCCAGTAAAGCGGCGTCGGGATCCTTCATGCAGAACCGGCGGGTTTCGCGCCATGGAAACGGATGGTGGGTTAGCAACATCTGGCAGCCTTGCTCCACCGCCTCCTCCACCACTGCGGGCGTTACATCGAGGCTGAGCAGGACCCGGGTTATCGAGGCATCCGGATCCCCTACGGTAAGGCCGGTATTGTCCCAGGACTCCGCCCAGCGTGGCGGAAAAGCTTCATCAAGAAAAGCCGTGAACTCCCTCAGCTTGATCCCCGTCGCCTCCTCTAGAACTTGGCGGGTAAAAAAAAAGCCGGCTGGCTTTGGGGTCGTTTGGTGGGCCCACCTGGGTTCGAACCAGGGACCGATCGGTTATGAGCCGACTGCTCTACCGCTGAGCTATGGGCCCGCGCGCGTGTGCTAATTAATTGTAGCTCAGATTAGCGCCCGGCGCAAGGGGGCTATTCGATGAAATCCTTGAGCTGCTTGCTACGGCTTGGATGCCTGAGCTTTCGCAGGGCTTTGGCCTCGATCTGGCGGATGCGTTCCCGCGTCACCCCAAAGTACTGACCAACTTCCTCGAGGGTCCGCGCCCGCCCGTCTTCAAGCCCGAATCTTAGACGTAATACCTTCTTCTCCCGGGTGGTAAGAGTATCCAGCACTTCCTCGAGTTTTTCCTTGAGCAGCCGAAAAGAGGCGGCTTCGGCAGGCGCGGGCGCATCATGGTCCTCGATGAAGTCACCCAGGTGGCTGTCCTCTTCTTCACCGATGGGTGTCTCCAAGGAGACCGGCTCTTGGGCAATCTTGATGATCTCCCGCACGCGGTCGACGCCCATCTCCATCTCGGCGGCAATCTCCTCGGCCGTCGGTTCACGCCCAAGTACCTGCACCAGTTGGCGCGAGACGCGGTTGAATTTGTTGATCGTCTCCACCATGTGCACTGGGATGCGAATTGTCCGGGCTTGATCGGCAATTGCCCGGGTGATTGCCTGGCGAATCCACCAAGTCGCATAGGTGCTGAACTTGTATCCTTTGCGGTAATCAAATTTCTCGACGGCTTTGATCAAGCCGAGATTACCTTCTTGGATCAGATCCAGGAAAAGCATGCCCCGGCCCACGTAGCGTTTGGCGATGCTGACCACGAGGCGTAGATTGGCCTCAGCCAACCGGCGCTTGGCATTTTCATCACCCTGCTCGACCCGTTTGGCCAGATCGACTTCTTCCGCCGCGCTGAGCAAAGGCACGCGCCCGATCTCTTTGAGATACATCCGCACCGGGTCGTCGAGCGCTATTCCCTTGGGCAACGTGAGGTCGATCTCGACCTCATCCTCGGCGGGCGAGAAATTTGCGGGAGGATCGAGTTCGGTTTCGGCCGTCTCCGGAACGATGTCTACGCCATTGCTGGAAAGGGCTTCATAGACCTCATCAATTTGCTCGGGCGACAATTCGACTTGATCCAAGGTATCCATGATTTCCCGGTAAGTGATAAGGCCTTTCCGCTTACCCTTCGCCAGGAGTTCCTTTATCGCGGAGATGTTGACGATCTCCAACTCCTTGCCTTTCTCCACGTCTCGTTCCATCCTCCCCGGGTGCTCTCAACAAAGCTTCAACGGAGAGCATCGCGATCAACACCATCTCTACGCGGGCGCATGTTGATCTAGATCCCGATGAAGCCCGAATCTTCCTTATGGCGCGCCAGTTCATGTTGAAGCGCCATGTAGCGGCGCATCAGCGTCGCTCGATCGTCGCCGTTTCCGGGAGAATCGATCTCGGCCTGTAGTTCTTGCAGTTCACGCCTGATGGCAGCGACCTTGATCCGGCGGACGTATTCGGGCAGTGATTCCGGACGCAACGGCGGTCCATATTCCCCGGCCGCCGCCGCCAGCAACTCCAGCAAGACCGGCCGGCTTTCCTCGGAAACTTGCTCAACGAGATCATTCGCGGTAAAATTAGCCGGCTGGCGCAGCATAAGAGCAAATATATCACGCAAGGGCCCATGCGAGAAATCCTCGGCGTTTAGCTCTTCTCTTATTCGCGCTATAAGCGAGTATTCCTTCAGGATGGTGCGTAAAAGTTCCTTTTCCACCGCATTCGGACTTGAATCCTGGGTAAGTATATCGCAACGATTAGTATTACTATCTTGACGGGCATTATCCATTATGTGGCGTTCCTTCCTTCTGTTTCGGAGGTAGACTGCCAGATCGGAGGCGACGAGTTCTTCATGGATATGCAAGTGGCGGGCCACTTGCCGAATGTAGCCATCGCGCGCCGAGGCCGAGGAGACTTCCGCCAACGCCGGCAGGCAAGCCTTGACACCAGCCGCCCTGCTCTCGGGATCGACCGGGTTGACAGCCGCAAGCGCCCGCGAGAGCAAGAACTCGGTGAGTGGTAATGATGCCGCCACTAGGCTCCCAAAGGATTCCACTCCCTGTTGGCGCAAGAGTTCGTCCGGGTCTTGCCCCGGAGGCATCACCGCCACCCGTACTTCCAGCCCGGCGCGGCGCGCTATTTCCAGGCCCCGCACGGTGGCGGTCTGACCGGCCGTATCCCCATCATAGGCGATGACAATCTGCGGCGCGAACCTCTTCAGGAGTTCGGCCTGCGTCTCGGAGATGGCCGTGCCCAAGGTGGCGATGACATTGCCGTATCCGGCCTTTTGGGCCGCGATGGCGTCAAAGTAGCCCTCGACGATAATGGCCACTCCCGCGCGTCTGATCGCTTCGCGTGCCAGGTGGAGAGCATACAGGAAGCGTCCCTTGTTGAACAGTTCGGATTCCGGCGAATTCAAGTACTTTGGCTGCTGGCCAGGGCCGAGGCCGCGGCCCCCGAAACCTACCACCCGATCCCGAAGGTCTATGAGGGGAAAGATCAATCGATCGCGAAACCGGTCGATATAGCCCGCGGCCGTAGGTATAACCAGGCCGATTGCGGCCGCGTCCTCGAGGCGGCACCCATACCGCCTCAGTACTTGGACGAGCGTGCGCGGGCCGCTCGGCGCGTAACCGAGCCGAAAGCGATCTAGAACGGAAGAATCCAAGCCGCGCGCCGCCAAGTACTGACGTCCGCGCGCTCCGGTCTGCGGAGCGGCCAGGGCGCGGCGATAGATCTCCGCCGCCATGGCGTTCAGTCGGAGCAGTCCGTTTCGGCGCTTCTCGCGTTCGGCCTCTTCCGGGGTATGGGCTTCCCACTTGAGACCGGCCCGTTCCGCAAGTAGTCTTGCCGAGGAGAGGAAATCCAACCCCTCCAAGCGCATGACGAACTCAAAGACGTCCCCGCTTGCCTTGCACCCAAAACAATAAAAAAACTGGCCTTCGGGATTGACGCTGAAAGACGGCGTTTTCTCTTGGTGGAATGGGCATAAGCCTACGAATCTCCGGCCGTTCTTGCGGAGCGGGACATACTCCCCGACCAGCCTGACTAAGTCCGTCTTGGCCCGAATCTCTTCGATTATTTCCGCCCTCGCCGCCATGTCTCCACCCCCCGGATTTCGAAAGTACTTTGACTAGCCGGAGCTTTGGCCCAAATCACAAACGGCGTAAGCCCCAGGAGCTTGATGTCTTGGCGTTCACTTTCGAAATCTCGGTTTACGACCGTGCTTCACCCCGCCCAGCTTGAGGGGACGAAGATCCGATTGAACTCCGCAATGGCAAAACGATCGGTCATGCCGGCAATATAGTCGGCCACGCGTCTCTGGATATCGTCCGCTCCATCCTCGGGCAGCTCTTCCGCGTGGGAAACGTGGTGCTCAAAGAGCGCACGCAGCATGAGAGAGACCTTTGCCTCTTCGAGCTTGGCCGCGGAGCCGATATAGACGCGGTCAAAAAGGAACTCACGCAACGCGGTGGTAGCCTGCTCCATAACGTCGCTCTGGCGAACTTCGCCGGCGGCAAGACTGGTCTCGACAAGATCGGAGATCCAGTTGTTCAAGCGTTTGCTGTAAGTGGATCCCAGGACAGCGACCAAATCCCGCGGCAGGTCTTCTTCAGCCAGAATACCGGCGCGGATGGCATCGTCGATATCGTGATTGAGGTAGGCGATGCGGTCGGCCAGCCTCACGATCCGCCCTTCCCAGGTTGATGGGATCTGGTCCCCGGTATGCCTGAGGATTCCATCGCGGACTTCCCAGGTGAGGTTGAGACCAAGAAAAGAATGCTCGGTGCGCTCTAGATAATCGACCACGCGCAAGCTTTGCTCGTTATGGCGAAAGCCCGCATGCAGCAGCGAGTCCAGAGCGGTTTCGCCGGCGTGTCCAAAGGGCGTATGGCCAAGGTCATGCCCCAGCGCGATTGCTTCCGTCAAGTCCGTGTTCAGCCTGAGCAAGCGCGCCATCGTACGGGCGACCTGCGCGACTTCAAGGGTATGCGTAAGGCGTGTTCGATAATGATCCCCCTCGGGGGCCAGGAAAACCTGCGTCTTGTGCCCCAATCTTCGGAAGGCTTTGGCATGGAGAATCCGGTCGCGATCGCGTTGAAAACATGTGCGCCAAGGACAGGGAGGCTCGGGAAGACGCCTGCCCTTGGAAGCACGGCTGCGGGTTGCCTCCGGAGATAGAGTGTGTTCTTCTTCGTTCTCCAGCCGCGCACGACCATCCAACTGGACCGGCCTCCTGTTGTCCGGAATCTGAGAAACATGGTATAATTGCCCCATAGATCTATGTGGAGCGTTTTGCCGCGGGAAATCCAGCACTTGCATGGAAACGGGCTCCGTTCCATATAGCGCGGGGGCGGTTTGGATGAAGCGCGTTGTCAGCGTCAGCATAGGCTCGGCGAAGAGAAACCACCGCGTGGAACTCGAGGTTCTCGGCCAAACGATCAGCCTGGAACGTATCGGCACGGATGGAGACCTCGATCGCGCCCGTGCCATCATGGCCGAGCTCGACGGCAAGGTCGACGCGATCGGCCTGGGCGGCATCAGCTTCTATCTGTATGCCGGCGGTAGACGCTACGTGCTCCGCGATGCGCTCCGTCTCGTTTCCCACGTCAAGCGCACACCGGTCCTGGACGGCAGCGGGATCAAGAACACCCTCGAAGCACGGCTGCCGAAAGCGGTGGAAGATGCTTGCGGTTTTAGTCTGGCCGGGCAGACGTGCCTCATGGTGAATACGGTCGAGCGCTACGCCCTCGCTAAAGCCCTGGTTGAAAGCGGGTGCCGTATGACGTTCGGCGATCTGATCTTCTCCTTCGGGCTGCCGTTTCCGCTGTATTCCCTACGCGCCATCGATGGCCTCGGGCGCATGGTCCTACCCCTCGCCGTGCATCTGCCCTTCAAGATGCTGTATCCCACGGGCAAGGAACAAGAACAACAAATCGCCTCGAGCGCCACACGTTTCCTGGCCGGGGCCAAGGTGATCGCCGGCGATTATCACTATATTCGCCGGCATATGCCCCTCGACATGGGTGGCAAGGTCGTCATCACCAACACGGTCACCGAAGCGGACCGCGTACAACTGGCCGAACGTGGCGTGTCTTGGCTGGCGACCGCGAGCCCCGATTTTGCCGGACGTTCTTTCGCCACCAACGTCCTCGAGGCGTTAATTGTGGCGGTATCAGGCCGTAACCCGGAAGAACTGAAAGCCGAGGATTTTTACGACTACGCCATGAAACTCGGTATCCAACCGCGTATTGAACGGCTTTCTGCCCAATAGGCAACGACTTTAAGCCTTGCGCAGCAAATGCCGGGGAAACCGCGTTGGCTTAACACGGTTTCCCCGGAAGACAGGCTTGAATAAGCCTTGCATATGATTCCCCCACGGACGGCTTCCAGGTTTCAGGACCGCCGGAATTCGCGCGTCAGGTTTTGCCCGACTGCGCCCAGCACGCCCAGGTCGCGCCCGTTTAACTCCGCCCTTACCCCGCCGGCGTTCCCGAACTGGACCTCGATGACCTCGCTCGCTTTCCACTCTTTTTCAACGCCGGGGCCCAGCGTGTCCGAGAATACCAGCCGTCCGTCAAGACGCACTTGCAGCCAGCAACGTGCCGTAAAGCGAAGTACTAAACGTATTTCCGACGGTGCTACGGGCCTGCCGTTCGTGTCCCGAGCTACGCTCGCGGCGGATCGGGGGGAAGGCTGGACGGCGGTGTTGCCCTTGACCGGAGGCGCGCTCGTCTTCGCCACCAGGATGAAGATGAGACCGGCTGCCAAGAGCAGTACAATCCCAACCAGGGCCGGCTGCCACCAAGTAATTGCGGGATGACGTGCTTCGCACCCGTCAGGGAGCGGTGTCGTCTCGGGCGCGGGATTTGCCTCCCCGGATCGTAACTGGTCATAGAATGCCAACAACTCTCGGGGATCGAGCCCGACGGCGGTGCCGTAAGTCTGAAGGAAACCCCGCACATAGACCTCGCCTGGTATGATCTGAAATTCGCCCTCTTCCAGGGCCTGCAGGTAGCGAGTGCGAATCTTGGTGCTGTTCTGGATCTCGGCGAGGGTGATCCCCTTCTCTTCCCGCGCTCTCTTTAGCCGCTCCCCTACTTCCCGCAAGGTGGCCACCTCCAATTCAGGCTCGTGTGCTGCGTTTTCTATATATTCGACACGAGGCGATAATTCCTGCCTGGGCCATTCCTATTGCCCGCTACCTCTTTTCTGCTCTTTTAGCGGGCTAAGACTGGTCCCGCATCGCGGCAAGCTCTTCAAGGGTAATGCGAACCTCCCGCGCCTTGCTCCCTTCGAACGGCCCCACAAACCCTTTGGCTTCCATCAGATCCACCAGCCGGGCGGCGCGCGTATAACCCACGCGCAATCTACGCTGGAGGATCGAGGCGGACGCCTGTTGGAAATCGACCACGACTTTCACGGCATCCCAGAACAGATCGTCTTCGCTGGCCGGATCTTTTCCCGAGGCGCGACTCTCTTCCTTGAATTCCGGAGCTTTGACCGGCGGACCCGCCTGCGAACGCCAGAACTCTACGACCTTTGCCACCTCCGCCTCGCTCACCAGAGCGCCCTGCACGCGACGGGGCTTGAGCACCCCTACCGGCGCGTAAAGCATGTCCCCACGGCCCAGTAAGCGTTCCGCGCCGCCGCTATCGAGGATCGTACGGGAATCGGTCACCGAAGAAACCGCGAACGCGATACGCGACGGGATGTTGGCCTTGATGAGGCCCGTGATCACATCGACCGACGGACGCTGCGTGGCAATGACGAGGTGCATGCCGGTGGCGCGCGCCATCTGCGCCAAACGGCAGATGGAATCCTCCACCTCAACGCGGGCGATCATCATCAGGTCGGCGAGTTCATCGATGAAGATGGCCACGTATGGTAGGCAAGCATCGGGATCCGTCTGATGGTGGTTGTATGTATCGATATCGCGGCAACCTGCTTCCATCAAGCGCTTGTACCGTTGCTCCATCTCCGTGACCGCCCATTTCAAGGCCCCTGGCGCGCGCTTTGCTTCCGTGACCACGGGCGCGATCAGATGCGGGATCCCGTTATAGGCGGTCAACTCGACCATCTTGGGGTCGATCATGATCATCTTGATCCGGTCAGGTCCGGCTTTATAGAGCATGCTCATGACGATGGTATTCAGGCAGACGCTCTTGCCAGAGCCGGTCGCGCCGGCGATGAGCAGATGCGGCATGCGGGTGAGATCGCCTAGCACTACTTCACCGGCGATGTCCTTGCCCAAGGCGAAGGAAACCGTACCTGAGCCGCTAAATTCCTTATTCTCAATCACCTCGCGCAGGGTTACGGGGACCGCCTCGCGATTCGGCACTTCGATCCCGAGCGCCGCCTTTCCGGGAATCGGCGCTTCGATGCGCAGTCCGCGGGCGGCAAGAGACAGAGCAAGATCGTCCGCGAGGCTTACGATACGGCTGACTTTGACGCCGGCCGCGGGTTGCAGATCGTACCGGGTGATAACCGGGCCACGATGCACTTCCACCACTTTTGCCTGGATGCCGAAACTCTGCAGCGTTTGCTCCAATTGCTGGCGTTGGTCCTGAGGGGCGCGCGCCAGCTTGAGCGGACGCGGCGGATTCAGCAACTCCGTGCTGGGTAGGGTGTAGCGATGATGCGTGAACCCCAAGGACAACTGCAAGGGAGGTATACCGGCCTCCGGATCCGCATCGGCCTTAGCGTCCGCGGGGGGCTTATGCTCGGAGGGCTCGGACTCGAGCGCCGGCGGCTCGGGGGCTGGCTTGGCCGGCTTGCCAGGCCTCTCCTCGGCGGGTTTCTCCGGCTTGGCGGCGCCGCGCGGCTTGATCCGTATGAGACTCACCATGGGTCTGCCGGAGGCGAGAACGACGGCCACAAGCGTGGCGGCGCCAAGAAAGAGCCATGCCCCCGCCGTCGAAAAAGCCTTCCTGGCGAGGAGGGCGATCAGGCCGCCGGCGATACCGCCGCCACCGCGATCGAACAGATCAGCCCAGGCGGTTTCCCGCTTGATCAAGTCAAATCCACTCAAAATAACTAAACATAGGATAATGAAGCCGAGCCACGGACCGTGGAGGCGGGGACGCTTTCGCTGTAGGATGAGGTAACCGCCGAGTGTCAAGAGGTAGAGGAGGGGAATAAAGGCCAGGACATCGCCGGCGAGCATGGCACAGGCCGCACGGAGGCAGCGGACCACAAAACCACGCTCCCCCTGGCCGCTCCATAGCGCCCAGAGCCCGACGATCGCTAGAAAAATAAGCAGGATCCCGGTTATTTCGTGCCGCTGTTCACGGCGGAATTGATCCACGGTTTCCGCCGGCGGTGATTTGGTTTTCTTTTTTCGCCCGGAGTTCACAGGCATGATCCCTCACTCTTCCCGATAGATGTCATCGGCTCGCCACGCGAAGTACGATCTCGGCCACCCGGTCCATTACGCCGGCGTCGCCAAGGGAGTCGCGCACTTGCTGCAACCCGGCGCGGATGGAGGCGCGGTAGGCGGGATCGTCAAGGATCCGCGCCGCATTGGCGGCTAACGTGGCCGCGGTTAGTTCATCTTGGAGCAGTTCCGGCACCACCTGGCGCCCGGCGATCAGGTTGGGGAGGGCCGTCGAGATGCGCTTGCCCCGCTCGGCGGGATTGCGAAGGGCTTTGTATATCAGGAGCGAGAGCGTGGATACACGATAGATCGATATATGCGGCGCCAGCAGCAGGGCCGCTTCCAGGGTCGCCGTGCCGGAGGCGATTATCGCGGCGTCGCATGACGAAAGAACTTCGTAAGCTCCGCCTGATATGAGATCGATTCTCTGTCCCGATCCGGATACGATCTCCGCCACCGCCACCCGCGAGATCGATGGCGCCAATGGGAGGACCGCGCGCAGCGGCCGGCCTTCCGACCGCAGCTTGCTCAGCGCCGCAAGCATTACCGGCAGCAGGCGGTCGATCTCCTGCCGGCGGCTCCCGGGCAAGAGCGCGAGAACGCTTTCTTGCGGGTGGATGCCTAATCGCGCGCGAAAATCCTCCCGCTTAACCGTGCTCCGCACGATGTCGAGCAGCGGGTGTCCCACGTATGTGGTCCGCAGACCGAACGACCGGTAGAAATCCGCTTCAAAAGGCAGGACGGCCGCCAGTTCGGTTACGCAGGCCGCCATGGACACAGCCCGTTTGCGGCCGTAAGCCCAGGCTGACGGGGAAAAGATGCAGACCACGGGGATCCCCAGACGGCGGCATGCGCGTGCCAGGGCAAGGTTGAAACCGCCGAAATCAACCCAGACCACGACGTCGGGCCGGCGTTGCGCAAGGATTGCCACCACTTTCCTGAGGATGCGGCGGTATTTGGTGAAGCTGCGCAGGGCCTCGACAAAGCCGATCGTGCTGCTTCGCGTAGGATCGATCAGTATTTCCACGCCCGCCTCGCGCATCAGCGGCCCGCCCATGCCGAACAGTTCCAAGTCCGCGCCGCGGGCTTGCAGAGCCCTGGCCAAGCTGGCCGCATGCATATCCCCTGAGTGTTCTCCGGCGGAGAGATAGATCAGCATCCATTCACCCCCAGGCTTAGACCTCCGCCCCGGGCGGTACAAGAAACAATGGCGGGGGTATAACGGGCGTTTCCGACCATACCAGACACGCACCCAATTCCCGCTGGGCCGGCTCGATCTCAGCCAGGCGGTTGGTATGGATCTCGGCGATGGGCGTTCCGATTTCCACGTAATCGCCCAATCTTGCCGTAAAGATAAGACCGGCGGACGGATCCACCAGTTCGTCCTGTCGCGCGCGTCCGGCGCCGAGACGCATCGCGACTCGGCCGAGGCCGGCCGTGTCTATGCGCGCAAGATAGCCCGATGTACGCGCCAGGACCTTTGTCCTTGCTTTGGCGCGCGGAAGGAGTTCGGGATCGTCGATTATCAACGGTGATCCGCCTTGCGCCGCCACCATTGCCCGCAGCTTGTCCAGGGCCGCCCCCGAGTCGAGCGCCTGGGCGGCGCGTGCTTTGCCCTCATTCTGGTCTTGTGCCAAACCGGCGCGGACCAACAACTCTCCCGCCAGGGCCAGCGAGATCTCCCGCAAATCCGGAGGCCCGCCGCCAGCCAAGGTGGCCAAAGCCTCACGGACTTCCAGGGCGTTCCCGATTGCCTGCCCCAAGGGCTGTTCCATGCTCGAAAGGCAAGTGCTGACGCGCCGCCCCATGGCGCGGCCGATGCGGCGCATGAGCGATGCGAGGCGGCGTCCGTCGTCCGGATTGGGCAGCAAGGCTCCGCTGCCGTATTTGACATCAATCAGGATTACCCCCGCCCCGGCCGCCAGTTTCTTGGCCATGATGCTTGACGCGATCAAGGGTATGCTTGGGACGGTGCCCGTAACATCACGCAAGGCATAGAGCTTCTTGTCCGCGGGCACCAGCGCCTCCGTTTGTCCCGCGACCGCGAGTCCGATCTTCCGCACCTGGGCCACGAATTCATCGGGTGTCAGGTTGGTCCGCATCCCGGGAATACTTTCCAGCTTGTCCAGGGTGCCGCCGGTATGCCCGAGTCCGCGGCCGGACATCTTTGCCACGGTCGCGCCCGCCGCCGCGAGGACGGGTGCCAAGACCAGGGTCGTCTTGTCGCCGACACCGCCTGTACTATGCTTATCCACCGCGGTCCGCGTCAGGCTTCCCAGATCCAGGGTGAGCCCGCTGCCGGCCATGGCTTCGGTCAAGGCCACCGTTTCCTCGTCGTTCAGATCGCGGAAATATATGGCCATGCACAAAGCGCTCGCCTGATAGTCGGGAATGGCGCCGGCGATTAGACCGTCAATGAAATAGCGGATTTCCGCCCTCTCCAGCGGAAGGCCGTCGCGCTTCTTCTCAATGATGTCCACTGCCCGCATCTTCTTCACCAGGCTTCTAGAAGCATTGTGAAAAAGCGAATTATGGCCGACGGTTATTCACTCCGGCATTCTGCCGGGACAACAATGGATGAAAATGAGATGGCTGCTGCGTTTACCAACTCACCCCCGCCCTGCGGGCACCCTCTCTCTAAGCTCAGAGAGGGGACGGGGGGTGAGTTTGATGCCATTTTCTAATGAGAGCTGTGAAAAAGGCCTTCAGAGCAAAATCGCCGAGCGTGTTGCAACAGCGAAACACGCGAAACGGCGCGAAAAGATGGTGTTTTTACTTTATTGTCCCGGCGGAATACCGGGGTGGATATTTCTATAGCATCTCCGCAAAGCTCTCCCCGACCGGCCATTTGGGGAGCCCGAACAGGGAGGCAATTGTCGCGCCGAGATCGGCAAAGGTTTTGCGCCGACCGAGATCCCGCGGCTTGATCCCGGGTCCCGCCACGAGGAGCGGCACGTATTCCCGGGTATGATCGGTGCCGGGATAGACCGGATCGCAACCGTGATCCGCCGTAATAAACAGCAGATCATCCGTTCCGAGCAGCCGCGCGATTCTGCCCAAGGCTAGATCGGCCTCGGCGATGGCCGCGGCAAAACCGGCCGGATCGTTGCGGTGGCCGTAGCGCATATCAAAGTCCACGCAGTTGGCAAAGGCCAAACCCGAGAAGCTCTCCAGCGCTAGCGCCTCCAGGGCGGCCAAGGTCGCGGGATTGTCGGGCGTATGATTGGAGCGTGACACGCCCCGCCCCGCGAAGATATCCTCGATCTTGCCCAAGCCTATGACATCACGTCCCGCGTCCCGCAATGCATCGAGCACGGTCGGTGCAGGGGGGGGCAAGGAAAAGTCACGCCGGCCTTTTGTTCTATGAAAGGCCCCCGGTGCGCCATCGAACGGCCTGGCGATGACCCTGGCCACCGCATCCTGCCCGCGGAGCAACCCCCGCGCCACCTGGCACCAATCATAGAGCTGCGAAAGCGGCACGATTCCCTCATGGGCGGCAATCTGAAACACACTGTCCGCGGAGGTATAGACGATCGGCGCGCCGGTGGCAAGATGTTCCGGGCCAAGTTCCGCAATGATCTCCGTCCCCGAGGCGGGTTTGTTCCCCAGGACCGGACGGCCGATCCTTGCGCGGAATTCCTCGATGATCCGCGTCGGAAAACCCTGGGGATAGACGGGAAAGGGACGATCCAGGATCAGGCCTGCCAATTCCCAATGGCCGGTCGTGGTGTCTTTTCCAGGTGAGATTTCCGCCATCAGTGCAAAGGCGCCCTCAGGCGCCTTGTTGGCTGAAACACCGGGTATCCGGGCCAAATTGCCCAGACCCCATCGGGCAAGATTGGGTAGCGTTAGCCCGCCAACCGCTTCCGCCACATGGACCAGGGTGTTGCTGCCCCGATCGCCATAGCGGTCGGCGTCAGGCAGCGCGCCGAGACCAACGCCATCCAGGACAACAAGAAAAACCCGCTTTTTCCGCATCCAGCCCACCCCGTTCCGGCTACGCTCGCGGATGCGTGCGATCGTAAACCTCCTTTAGTTTACCCTTGGTCAGTTGCGTGTAGATCTGCGTGGTCGAGATGTCGGCGTGCCCCAGCATTTCTTGGACGGAGCGAAGATCGGCGCCGTTTTCCAATAGATGCGTGGCAAAGGAATGCCGGAGCGTATGGGGCGTTATCTCGTGATCCAGATTCATATGGTCGGCGTGCTTCTTGATGATTTTCCAGAACCCTTGCCGGGTGAGGCGGTTGCCGTGGTGATTCAGAAAGAGAATGGTTTCGCCGGGGGCGGCGGCCAAGAACTTGCGCGCATGGTTGAGATAGAACGCCAGATACTTGGTGGCCATCGTCCCAAGCGGCACGATGCGTTCCTTTGACCCTTTGCCGAAACAGCGGACATAACCCTCTTCAAGATTGATGTCCTCCACGGTCAACGACACGAGTTCCGAAACCCGCAACCCCGTTGCGTAGAGCAATTCCAGCATGGCCCGGTCCCTTATCCCCCCGGGTGTCTTGAGATCGGGATGCTCGAGGAGGCGGGCTACCTCGTCCACCGAGAGCACCCGCGGCAGCCGCTTCTCTTGACGCGGCGCGTCGAGATTGACCGTGGGATCGCGTTCGATCAAGCGTTCCCTGGCGAGGAAATGATAGAAGGCTTTGATCGCCGCCAGACTTCGAGACAGGGTGGCGGTGGCGCGGCCCTGGGCTTGGAGATAAAGCAGGTATCCGACCACCGTCGCTTGTGTGGTATCTTTCAGATCTTTCCCCTGTTTGCGTTCGTTGAGATAGGTCAGGTACTGCCGGAGATCCCGGCCGTACGACTCGATCGTGTTCCTGGCCAGACCCCGTTCGACAGTCAAATAGTTTAGAAAGTCCTGCAAAAGCTGCTGCATAGAATTCTCCCCTCTGGCGTGTCTAGGGGTAGATTCGACGATTGGAGTTGATCTCCTCTTTTTTGTCAACAGGAAACATTTCCAGACGCAGCAAAACAGCAGCTAGAAAAGCTAAGAAAGGTACTTTGCCATCCATGCCATCAAGACCGGCGATATATAGCCTTCAATCAAACCCGCGCCCACGAAGACCAGTAGGGCTAGACCCGTTACCGCCAGACATGCCAAGAATTCCCGGCCAAGCGTGACCGGGCGCCGGGTCAGGCGCGACTTGATGAGCGCCACGCCGAAATCGAGATTGGCCACCCCGGCGAGGAGCAGCGCGGGCACTAGGATGAGATTATGCGGCACCACGCCCACGAGGGCAAAGAGAAAGCCCTTGAGCAGGAGCTGTTTGATGAGGAAACCCACGGTAAAGCCGAGCACAAAACCACGTGTGAAAACGACCAACAAGATGAACGGCGTCCCGATGGCCGTCACCCCGAGAAGAAACAGGAAAGCCAGCGTCTTGGCGTTGGTCCAGATCGCGTCGCGGGCCAGAGTGGAACCTCTGAGCGGCGCGGGGCCGGTCAGGTCGCGCAAGAAGAAACGCAGATAGCCAAGGAGGTTTTGTTGTTCACCGGGGGCCAGGTTATTCACGGTGAGCGCGCCGAAGATGATGCCCATCATGAACATCAACCCGATCAGGGCTATATACCCGAAGTGTTCGCCAAGGTAGGCTCGTACACGTTCCCGCCAATAGTAAAGAGGCATCCCAATCCCCCCCGCCTCGATAGTACAAGATACGTCGGGCGGGGTCCGGATATTACCACCTTGGACGACGGCTCCCGGGATGGCGCCCTTTCTTGCCGGACGGGTAAAAAGAGCGCAGATACGTGCAATAATCCATGCGAAGCGTCGCGTCTCGGAATCAATCCGGGAGGCTTGCCGGCGGGCCCATGGCGTGCAGCTCCGCGGCCGCGAACCCGGCCGCGGCCGCGGCAAGGAAAAAGGCGGGATCCTGCGCCGGCGAACGCCCCATGGTTCGGGCGGGCAGGCCGCACGCGGAGAGGAGACCCATGACTTCCGCCGCGTCAACGAGTCTGAGCTCATGCCGCCTATCCACGCCGGCCGCGGCCAATTGGCACAGGATGGTGTCCAGTTCCTCGCCGGATAGGACAGGCAAGGCGATAAGCCCGCGCCTTTGCGTAAGTTCGCCGCAGACGGTCAGCGTATGGTGGCTGACGCCCCGGTGGCGATCGCGCCGGTCGGCAAAGCTCAGGCGCGGGATGATAACGGCACGTCCGCCCAGGATACCGGCGGCGTCGGCATTTATGGCTTGTTCCACGCCGGTATGGCCGTATCGAGAACCGGTTCCGGCCACGCCGGGTCCCATCATGACGAGGGTGACATCCGCGCGGAGACTGTGGCGGGCGGCCAGCAGTCCGGCATAGATATTGAGGGATTCGCGGTCTCCACCGAAGGCATGGCCGATGGTAACGGTTCCGGCCAGCAGACCGCGGCTTCTCATGCGGGCCACGACCTCGCTCAGCGCCAGCGGCAGCGCGCCGCCATCCGTCATGACGTATACCAGCCGCGCTTTGTCCCCCAGGCGATGCCGCAAGGCCAGTACGGCCGGTAAGAGCTGGCTATGGAGTTCTCCGACCACCACTACCTGTCCGTCGAGCGTTCCAGGTATTTCACCTTGTTCTTCCGCAGTCAGGCAACGTAGCTGGAAAGGCGTATAGCGCAGTTTCATGAGATGGCCGGGTCCGGCAGGGTCGCCGGGAACGCGGCCCTCGATGGCAGCCACGAAGTGTTTGCCCCCCGTACCCAGCCCAAGGGAGACGGCGGTGACGTTCAAGAGAACGCGGTCGCCGATCCGCGCCGGACCGGTCAGATCCGGGAAGACCACCGCCCGTCCCCTGCCCTCGGCCGTCAAGACCGATATCTCCTGGTAACCGGCGCGCTCCGCCAGTATCTCGAGGACTTCGCCCCGCCGCCAATGAATCACTAGCTCTCCCCATTCCCATCGTTGTCAACGATAGATCTTGACTTTCTCCTGGCCGCGCAAGACCCTCAGCGCCCCCGCCGCCAGCCCCTCCAATTCGAACTCGCCTGGAAACACGAAGATGGGACCCAGGAAAGCCACCCGTTCCTTGATCCAACCGTAGATCATCTCGGAAGCGGCCAACCCGCCCGTGAGGACCAGGCCGTCGATCTTGCCGCACAACACGGCGGCGCAGGCGCCGATCTCCTTGGAAATCTGGTAGGCCATGGCGCCGTAAAAGAGCGCCGCTTCCTCGTTGCCTTGCGCGATCATGTTCTCGATCGCCTGCCCGTCGTTGGTCCCCAGGTACGCCACCAGACCCCCGCGTCCGGCGATCTTACGGAGAATCTCCTTTTCCGTATATCGGCCCGAGAAGCAGAGCCGGACCAGATCCCCGGCCGGCAAGGTGCCGCTCCGCTCCGGGGAGAACGGTCCTTCCTCAAGGCCGTTATTGACATCGACAACGCGGCCGCGGCGATGGGCGCCCACGGTAATACCGCCGCCGAGATGCGCCACGATCAGGTTCAATTCTTCATAAGGCCGTCCGATGAGGCCGGCCGCCTTGCGCGCGGCCGCTTTTTGGTTCAGAGCATGAAAGAGGCTCTTGCGCGCCATCTCGGGTAGTCCGGAGATGTGCGCCATCGGCTCCATCTCGTCCACCATCGGCGGATCGACGATAAATGAACGGACGCCCAGATCCTTGGCGATCTCATGGGCGATCAGCCCCGCGAGGCTCGAAGCATGCTTGCCGAGCACGCTGTGCCGAAGATCCTCCAACATCTGCGCATTGACCTCATAGACCCCGCTGGGAATCGGTTTGCAGAGACCGCCGCGCCCCACGATGGCGGCGTACGAATGCAAGTCCTCGCCCAGCTCCCGCAGGGCACTGTAGATGGCTTCCTTGCGAAAGAGGTGCTGCTCCAATATGTCGGAGAAACCGGACAACTCTTCGGGGGAGTGCCGCAAGACCACCTTGTGGACCTCCTGGTCTCCATCATAGACGGCGATCTTGGTGGAAGTCGAGCCCGGGTTGACGATCAATAGGTGGAAGTCCCCCATCCTCTCGCCTCCTGACGTGCCGGCGGCAGAGTAGCGCCGCCAGTCCCAACGAATTGAGCTTGTTGTTCCAGGTATCGGCGCGCGAAGTAAGCACGATCGGCGCGGAAGCTCGCTGCGTGAAAAAGCTTAGCTATGTTCTGAGCAATGATTGTCTCGAAACATCGTTACTGCCGACGGTAGGCTGCCCCTCGACAAGCTCGGGGTGCTGACTTCGACGAGCTCAGTCGAGTCGAGCCTGTCGAAGCAAGAGCCTACC
>JBLNCE010000112.1:0-5682 GCA_050260415.1 Bacteroidota bacterium
ACCCGGTTGAAGGTGCGGATGCTCTCAAAGCCGAATCGTACCGTACATAGCAAAAACCGTCCAGGTTTGCGCAAAGCCTGGCAAGCCGGAAATGTGCGGCTTAGCTATGATTGTAATAGAATTGACGCCATGCTGAGAGAAGGGAAAGAATGAAAAAGGCACTAATCGTCCAGGGTGGCTGGGATGGCCACGAGCCCGCCGCGGTGGCGGCGATCTTCCAAAAACTCCTGAAGGAGAACGGGTTTGAGGCCACGGTCGCGGATACGCTGGATGCGTTTCTCGATCGGGAAGCGCTGCGGTCCCTGGACCTGATCGTCCCGCACTGGACCATGGGCGGCATCACCCGTGCACAGTACACGCCGGTACTCGACGCCGTTGCCGCCGGGGTGGGGCTGGCCGGCTGCCACGGCGGCATGTGCGATGCCTTCCGGACTTGCACGGATTGGCATTTCATGACCGGAGGACAATGGGTTGCCCATCCCGGCGGCGACGGCGTCGAATACAAGGTCAACATCAGGAAAGGTTCGAGCCCGATCGTGGAAGGAATAGAAGACTTCGTCGTCCGGAGCGAACAGTATTACGTCCATATCGATCCCGCGGTCGAGATCCTGGCGACCACCAGATTTCCCGTGGTGGATGGGCATCATGCCGCCAACGGCCAAGTCGACGTGCCGGTCGTCTGGACGAAGCGTTGGGGACACGGGCGGGTCTTCTACAGTTCGCTGGGCCACCACGCGGACATCTTCGATCTCCCGGAAGTCTTGGAAATAATGCGCCGGGGATTTCTCTGGGCGGCCAAGGCCGAGGGGTGAAGAAGGAAGGCGCCGTGGCGATGCCGCTGACCCACGGATACGTGGAGAACAGCCGTGGTCTCGGCGCGGCGGATATGGCCCGCGTCTTGCGCTGTGGCGGGTAACACCGCGCCAACGGCGCAATGGCGTACCATGTCTTGGGGTCATGCAGGCCATCCATGAATCGTCGCGCGACGGCAGGCACATCGTGCCCGCGCGTTCCTGCGCGCGGCCGGAGGCTTTGCCGTTGGGGTTTTCGTTATGAGAGGCGCCGTTTCTCTAGAGAAACACCAAGATTTCCCCCGGTTTGGCACAGAGCCGGTCAGCGCCGGCTCCAGCGAGTTCGTCCTCGGATCCGTACCCCCACAGAACTCCGATCGAGCGGACTCCGTTGGCCTTAGCGGCGGCGACATCCGAAGCCCGATCGCCGACCATGACCGCCGCCGCCGGCGGGATCTTTTCCATCGCAAGCAGGTGCGCCAGCAAGTCCGCCTTGTTGTCATACCGGCCGTCAAGTTCCGCGCCGTACACCGCCGTGAAATAACGATCGAGCCCGAAGTGCTTGACGATACGATCCGCGTAAATCTTCGGCTTCGAGGTCGCCAAGAACATCGCCGCCTCCGACCTCCGGAGGCTGTCGAGCATCTCCGGTATGCCGGCGTAGACCTCGTTCTCATAAAGTCCCGTATCGGCGAACCGGAGCCGAAACAGCCTTACCGCCTCTTCAATCGGCTCCTTCTCCACGGTTCCGAGCAGGGCCGAAAAAGTTTCCCGAAGGGGCGGCCCGATGTAGGCGGTTAAGGTATCATCCGAAGGGCACGGCATCGCGAGCCGGTCCAGGGCGTACCGGATGCATCGGACGATGCCGGGTTTGGGATCGGTCAGCGTGCCGTCCAGATCGAATAAGAGCACGCGTGCACGCAATTCCGTCTCCTGGCCATTAGGTCCAGGCATCTGACCGTCACAAAATCCTTCTTGTCCTTCTTGCATAAACGCTTCACCCGTCTTCTGACTTCCAGGGCGAAGAGGATCGCTTCCTTTACCTTCTTGGTCCGTTCGACCTCGGCGCCCGGCGGTCCCACTTTCGCGCCGAGCTTGTCTCCGACGATAAGGCTAAGGAGCAGCTCAAAGGCGTTGCCGACGTTGCTCTTGCCATCGCCCATATCGATCACGGTCTGCGGACGATGGGGATGCCGGCGGCTTGGACCGCGTCGGTGAACTTGCCCATGCTGCGTGTCCTGGAATTGCGGCCCGCCATAGGCCTTGACCTGTTGCGCGAGACAGCTCTTTTTAGCTAGAACAAACCTTGTTGCAGAGCCTTCGCTTTTTTTCGCCTTCCCCCCACTTGCTCCATGAGTTCCGCCGGGATCTCCGCCAAGAATCGCGATGGCGCCTGCCTGCCGCCCTCCCGGGGCGGACCGAGGAGAATCAGCGCCTCGGCGGCACGGGTCAGGCCGACATAGAAGAGCCGCCGCTCCTCGGCCAACTCCTCCTCGCCCTCGGCGCCCTTCCACGGCACGACTCCGTCGGCCAGACCGGCCAGGATCACCGCCGGGAACTCCAGGCCTTTGGCCGCGTGCATGGTGAGCAGGGTGATGCCATCGCCCGGCTTGGCCAGGTCCTCCCTTCTCTCGCCGTCGGCCTCGTGGCCGGTGACGAGACGTGCGAGGAACTCCGAGAGCGTGCGATCGCCTGCCGTCCGCGCCAAATGCAGCAGGGCGCGCGAGGGGCCCTCCGCGCCGCGGGCGGTGTGCAGGATCATTTCTGCCGCCGTCTTCGAGGAAGCCATGGCTTGCAGTTCGGCCACATATTCCAGGAAGCCCTGTAACCGCTCGTGCAGGGCGATGGTGAACTGGCCGGTGCGCAATAGTTCGGCCGTCGCCGTGGTGTACGAGCACTCGTTGGCGCGGGCGAAAGCACGAATCTTGCTTAATACCGCTTCCCCCGGATTGCAACGGCTCCCCCGGAGGGCGATCGCAAAACGCAGATCGGTGGGGCGATCGAGATAGCGGATGAGATCCAACGCCTCTTGCACATCGGGAGCGGCCAGGAGGGCCTGCCGCCCGAGGACGCGGTAGGGGATCCCCTCCGCCAGGAGCGCTTCCTCGATCGGCTCTCCTTGGCGGCCGGTGCGAAAGAGGACCGCGATCTCACCTAAGCTGTATGTACGGGCCAGGCGCCGGCCGCTCTGGCGATCCGCGGCCAGCATCTCGGAACCGCCCAGGAGCCGCTCGATCTCCCTGACCACCGCCCGGGCTTCCGCGCGCGCGCCGCCGGCCGCGACGTATCGCAAACGTTGGCCGCCCGGACGCATGGCAACCTGCCCGCCCCCGGTGGCAAAAGACTGGGCCGCTTGCACGATAGTCGCGGCGGAACGATAATTGCCGCGCAGACGGTAGGTGGAGGCGGCCGGGAAATCCGCCTTGAGCTGGTCGAAGTAATGATTGCTCGCTCCGCGAAAGCCGTAGATCGCCTGCCCGGGATCCCCGATGACGAAGAGGCCCGCGCCGTCGCCGGCCAGAAGTCTGACCAGGTGGTACTGCACGGCGTTGAGATCCTGGAACTCATCCACCAGGAGATGCCTTGCCAATTGCTGGGCGGCGCGCAAGAGCGACGCATCCGCGCGGATCAGATCCAGGGTCGCGAGGAGCAGATCGTCGTAGTCGTAGGCTTCCATCCCGGCCAGGCGCGCCTGATAGCGCCGGTAGATTTCCGCGATGGACGGCGGCACGGCGGGACTGTCTTGATGAATGCCGCGGCTCTTGAGGAGGGAGATCTGACCCCTGAGGTCTCTTCCCCCGCCGGGACCTTTGCCGCCCCGCGGAGCGGCCTCAGCCAGAAGGGCCTCCGTTTCCCGCTCGTCCAGGATCAGCGGCGGCTTAGGCAGGGCCGTGGACAGTAACTCGAGGCAGAAGCGGTGAAATGTCCCTACCCATACGCGGCGGGCATCCTGGCCGGCCGCGCCGGTCAGACGCTGCCGCAACTCATCCGCGGCCCGGTGGGTGAAAGTGATCGCGGTGATGGACTCCGGCACCACTCCGTTACGCAGCAGGAGCGCAATGCGTTGGATCAAGGTCCTGGTCTTACCCGCGCCGGGTCCGGCCAGGACCACGACCGGACCGTCCCCGGCCGTGACCGCCTGCCGTTGCTCATCGTCTAGACCGCGGATCGGATCCGATGCCGTCCAATCGGCGGGAGACTCGGCAATCGACGACGCCGCCATCTCGAAACCAGCCTGCCGTGTTTCCGCCTCTTGGGGGCGGGCGTGCCGCAGGTCGGCCGGGGGCACGACGAAGAGCGAGACCTGACCGGCCAGCTGCGCGCGTTCCTCCGGCCGCAAGATCGTCAACGCGCCGTATTCGCCATCGTAACCGGGCCTGAACTCCACTTCACCGGCGCGGACCCTCCTGACGGCCTCGGCCACCAGAGTGCCGCCGACCGCGTCGATCTCCCCGAGATCAACCGCGCGGAGGAGGGGGATCTCGGGCCCCAGAGCATCGATCAACCTACGATAGGTTTCCTGTACGCGCCGGCTCGTCGTCCCAACGTCAAAGGCCGCCGCCACGGTCTCGGCCAAGGGCACAAGCTTGATGGACTGGGGCGCGCCCGCGGGCCGCGCTTTTTCAGGCCGGTCGGCCAGAGCCGTAACACGGTGCAAGACCCCCACCGTCACCGGCCGGCCGCAGACCCGGCACCGCCCCCCGGCGGCCGCGGTCTCGGACGGGTGCCAGCAGACGCCGCAGTTGCGATGCCCGTCGTAGTGGTACTTTCCCTCTTCGGGGTAGAACTCCACCGTGCCCAGGACCTGGCCCTGGTTACGCCGGAGCGCGGCCGTCAGGCCGCCATATGACAGCTCCGCTTCGATCTCGACCGCCTCCCGGCCCAGCTTGTCCGGGGAGTGAGCATCGGAATTCGAGACGAGAGTCAGCCGGTCGAGGGCGGACAGGCGCCAATTCATGGGCGGGTCTGAGGATAGGCCCGTTTCGAAAGCGATGACCTCGGACGACAGGTCGCCGAAGCACTCCTCCAGCGCGTCAAAACCCGAATGCGCGCCGAAGAGCGAAAAGTGGGGCGTCCAGATATGGGCTGGGATCAATAAGCCCCTAGGTTCCGCGTCGAGCATGAGTGCGAGGAGTGTGCGGCTGTCCAGCCCGATGATGGGCCGGCCGTCCGCGCGGAGGTTGGCGCCGCGCGCTTCCAGCGAGGCGCTGAACTTTTCCGCCGCCGCGAGGCTTGGCAGGAGCACGACATGATGGATCTTGCGCGTTCGGCCGTCCTGCTTGTAGATGCAGCTGATCTCGCCCGAGACCAAAAAACGGATCCCCACCGTCGGACCCACGGCTTCACGCAGCCGGTAGAGGCCCTCTTCCCCCTCGATCAGCTCTTTTCGCAGTTCCTCACGCCAGCCGCCATGGGTGCAGTCGCCGGTGCCGACGATAGTGAGCCCTTTGCGCGCCGCCGCCGCGGCCAGCGGTCCCGGGCGGCAGTCGCCGCTCGTGGCCCGGGAGAAATGGGAATGAACGTGGAGGTCGGCAAGGAAGCGCATGGTATACCTCCGTTAATCAAGTCCAAAGTCGAAGCGCTTTTACGTTTGCGCTAATCCGCCGGATAAGGCATCTGGCTTCCAGCGGTCCATGGACACCGCTCATACCAGCGATCGCAGTAGCTGTATATAGACGGGATAAATTCGGGGTTGCATACGAGTTCTATTAACCGTCGCTTCTCCATAGCTCCACATGCGGCACCAAGGAGTCGCGTCCCGCATCAATCCTCCGCGGCATCCCCATCCGCGTCACCGCGTAATAACAAATTCTCTATCATCGTCGCGACCTCGTCGGCGCTCAGACCCGTTACCTCACCGAAACGGCTGGAAGAGAGCGCATCCGAGAGC
>JBLNCE010000113.1:0-13327 GCA_050260415.1 Bacteroidota bacterium
AGGACGCCGCTACACAAGATCGGGAAGCCATCCGTGGCCGGGATGCGCCAGGTCCGGTCCCAGGCCTTCAGGCCCTTGCTTGGCGCAATGCGAATCCTCGGTTTTTGCGAATCACGATAACGCGGTGAACCATCGCGTTTTCGTGATTCGATGGGATTGTTGATTCGCAATGCGCCGGTGTAGCGGTAGGCTGTCAGCCTGCCGTCGGCCTACGTTACCCCTCCAGTTCCACAATCGCCGTGTCTTTCGTGACGAACCTTACCAATCCCTGGATCGATTCCGCAAAGGAGTCATAAATCCTGCCCGCGCTGCAGCAGCCCTTGGGTACCGTGTGGACGCTGTTGGCCACGTAGCCGACCTGGCCCACCGGATCCAGCTCGACCTTGACGGCCTCGGAGTCGTGGGGGTTCTCGGGGTCCTTGGTCAGCTTGATGTGCAGACCGGGTTTGAAGATCATGCTGCCGAGATGATCGCCGAATGACGGTCTCGTTTGTGATGAAAAAGTAATTGTGCGTTGATATGATGCTCATGATCAACTTCTGAGAGGCTTAGCGACAGGGGCCGTATCGCTCCTCAAACCGCGCCACCATTGAACGAATACGGGAATCGAGCAGCAGATAGACCCGGTCCGCGATATGTTTGGGGATTTGCTTGTAATAAGCCTGGGCAATGCCGCCCGTAATGCAGGCCAAGGTATCCGCGTCCCCCCCGAGGGAGACAGCCTTGCGCACGGCATCCTCATAATCGGACGAATCCAAAAATGCGATCACGGCCTCGGGGACTGTACCCTGGCAGGTCACATCGAAATGATATGTGGCGCGGATATCCGCCACACTCCGGTTGAGATCGTAGCCGAACTGTTTATTGATGTAAGAACGGATGGCGGCTTTATCTTCGCTTTTCCGGGCCAAGAACGTCGCGGCGGCCGCCGCCTGCGCCCCCTTGACACCCTCGGGGTGGTTGTGGGTGACGGCCGCGCTCCAGGCGGCTTCCCGCAGCACCTCCTCCAAGGTGTCAAAGGCGAAACCGATGGAACTCACCCGCATGGCCGAGCCATTGCCGCAACTGTTGTAAGGGCCGCTGTTTTCCTCCGCCAGCCATCGTCGAAACATACCGCCGTAACCGGCGTGGGGATAGCGGCGGCCCCATAACCGGAGTTTGGCGGCATAGGCTTCCTTGGCCGCCCGCGCAGGAATCGGGCCCGTCCGGTCCATCACCACCTCCGCGACGGCGACCGTCAAAACCGTATCATCGGTAAAGTGGCAGAACTGGTCGAACAGGGGGAAATCCTCCTGATTTGTATGACGGCGGCCTTCGTAGACCGAGCCGATGATGTCGCCGGCGATGGCGCCAAGCATTATAGCCACCTCCCCTGCTAAAGCCCCACCCAGGCTGTTCCGAACAAGATTTAGGCGGGCTGGGCCTTTACGTCGACGGCAGGCTGGGAGCCTACCGCTACATGAAATCCGGCAAGGGCCTAAAGGCCCTGGGTAAAACCCAGAATCCAAGCCACGGAAGGCTTGCCTGGAGCAAGGCAAATCATCCTGTTTAAGCGATTTGTCAAAACGCGATGGTTCAACGCGTTTTGACAAATCGGAGGTTCCGAAGATTTGCCTTGCTCCGGTGTAGCGGCGGTCTTCAGGCCGCCGTCGGCGTTAGCGCCACGCCCCGAACGTTTCCTCGAACCGCGCCAGCACCGCGCGGATCTCCGGATCGAGCAACGAAACGACGCGTTCTGCGATGGATGCCGGGATCTCTTTGTAATAGGCCTGAGCGATCCCGCAGGTAATGCAGGCCAGGGTGTCGCTGTCTCCCCCAAGAGAGACCGCCTTGCGCAGGGCGTCCTCGAAATCGCGCGAGGCCAGGAAGGCGGTGATCGCCTCGGGGACCGTACCCTGGCAGGTCACGTCGTAGGAATAGGAGTCGCGGATCTCTTCCAGGCTGCGGCCGAGGTCGTAGCCAAAGCTGCGCGTGATGTAATCGCGGATACCGTCCTTGTTCTCCCCGGTCCGGGCCAGGAAGATCGCGGACGCCGTGGCCTGCGCCCCTTTGATGCCCTCCGGGTGGTTGTGCGTGACCGCGGCGCTCCAGGCGGCTTCGCGGAGTGTTTCTTCCAAGGTCGGAAATGCGAAGCCGATCGGGCCCACCCGCATGGCCGAGCCGTTGCCGTAACTGTTGTATGGCCCGGCGGAGCCGTCCCGGAGCCAGGCGCGGAACATCCCGCCGTAGTCGGCGTCCGGGTAGCGGCGGCCCCACGCGCGCAGCTTGGCGGCGTAGAGGGTGGGGCCTGTCCGGTCGTCTAGGTCTTTAGGCCGATTGAGGAGAGCGTCGGCCACAGCGACGGTCATAACCGTGTCGTCGGTGAAGGCGGTGGATGGCTTGAAGAGCGGGAAGTCCTCCCGCTTTATGTTGTTATACTCATAGACTGAGCCAACGACATCGCCGATGATGGGGCCGAGCATGGGCACACCTTCCTAACGGAACATTAGCTTTTGGGTACAAGGCAGCGTTGTGCAACACAAAACTGATCGTCAGCCCGCCCTATGCCATGTTATGGTCTGCCCTAGTTCCACCTTGGCAACCTTCCAGCCTGCTTCACGCCAAGCTTCCGCCTGTACATGGGTATTCTCGTTTGCCCACCATGCGGAAAGCTGATATGCCGACTCGGGCAAAGTATCGTGGAGGATTGCTTCGATCTGCTTATAAGTCAGAGTCTCCTCTTCCTTGGTGGAGGCTTTCAAGAAGCGACCAAGGGGCTCGTACTTGCCTAACGCATTTTCCGCTTCATATAACATGCCCTTTCCTCCTCTTTGGCTTCTAGACTTCAAGGAGCAAGATTGATTCGTAGAGCCAACAACGCCTCTACGTCAACATCGCTTTCCACCCTTCGATGGATATAGCTCACCAAGTCCTCCTGCCGCGGCTGCCCGAAGACCATTCTATACGCCGCCAAGGTGCGCCTCAGGCTGTCCATCTGCCCCAATTCCCGACTTAGCGGCAACGCCGGCACGTGCCGCACGATCTTGCAGCCGCCATCTCTTTCATAGATCCAATACGGCACGAGATCACAGCAACCAGACGCTCTCTCCGCCGCGGCCAGCTCGAAAAGCCCCCCCCACGGATCGTCATGCGCCTTCGCCTTGCCATACAAAGACTTCAGGCCGTATTTCTCCGCCACGTTCTTACGTATGGCATGCCCCTTGTACCGGTGAATCCGGCCTTCCCTCTGCTCCAGGTCAACCGGGTTTGAGGGTAGGTTCCAGTGGTATATCTCATGGCAGTATTGGTGAAAGTCCAACCCCTCCTGGCCGATGGAGGTTGAGGCCAGGATGAAAGGCCGGAAGGGCGAGTTGAAGGCCTTGCGCACCTGGTCGGCGCGAGTCTCGAACCCGTCCTCCTCACTTTTGTCGTCCCCATAGCGTAATGCGTACCGGCATCGGAGGCTATGGCGGACCAGGGCCGGAGGCGCTCCCAACTGCAACTCGTCAAAATCAAGGTTCACCGTTCTGATGGAGACGACGGTTTCGATCTCGTCGGCTAATTCCTGGAGCGCCTTGGCCGCCGTCTTATCCATCAGCCCAAGGGCTTCGCGCAGGATGTGGAGATATTCGTCCATGACCGCTTGCAGATTGCCGCCGATGCAGTAGTCGAGCACCGCCTCCCAGTAGCGATCCTCTCCGGCCTCGTTTAGGCCGCGGATGAGCGTAATGGAGTCGGGTTGGTTGAAAAGGGTTCGGAAACCCAGCCCTGCGCGCGCCGCCGAGGCCAGGACGGCATTGGTCTCGGTTGCCTGGTAATGGCGGAGCAGGGAACGCAGCGTCGTCACCCCGGGGGCGGCCATAGCAATTTTGGCCAAGACGGGGACTAGATCCTCCGGCGGTCGGCCCAGGGGTACCGGATTATTAAAGAGCTTCCTGAACTCTCCTACATGTTCCGCGAAGCCTGTATCCCCCTCCGCTTCCCGTGGATTGCGCACCATTGCCTCCCAGACCAATCCTTCGGCGCGGCATTCAAGCCAAGACCCAACCTCGGCCGGGTGGTAGTGCCGGTCAAGCAGAGCCAGTGCAGCCCAGTACCATGACAAGTCGGGCAAAGGGTTTCCGTCGTCATGGGCATATTGAGCCAGGATTGGCGCTATCAGTTCCTGCAGACGCTCGGCGGCGACCTCCAAAACCTTGCCGGCTTGCGGTAGAGTGCCCTCCCCCAAGGAGATCGCTAGAGGATCCAGTGCCTCCGCCAGCGTCAAGCAGGGATACGAGAGCGCCAGGGCTGACATTCCCCCCGGCTTCCCGTCAACCACGGGGAAGCGTAGGAGCGGCGCCCGACGCCGGCGGATTTCCTGATAGTCCGCGGATCCTTCGAGGGAGGTGACCATGCGTCTCTCCGCTTCATAGCTGCAAAGCATGGCGATGGCCTTGGGCACGACCTTCCATGAGGAGAAAACCAGCCCCTTGGTGAATCCCCTGAGCGCCGGATCACCGTACGGGCTGCCGGGTGTCTCATAATACGGCATTGACGGAGGCAACCAGAGCAGTCGCCAGGCACCGGTGTCCACCTTTTGCCCCATGAGGGTACGCAGCTTGGCATTGCCAGGATCGATACGGCTATACGTCTCGACCATTTCCCAGGGCAGCATGGCATCCTGGCAACCATCCAGCACCGTGGCATCGCACGAGGTGGCTGCTTCTTCAGCGCCCTGCGAGACTGTGAGTGCCTTCACCAGCTTTTCCTTGAGCTTATAACCCTGCCTGTCCATGATGCTCAGCACGTAGGGCGAGGACTTCCAGTACTCGATCGGCTCAGAGACGCCGAGCGCCTGTGCCACGGCGTCGAGGGCCGCGTAAGAACGGAGTTCGCGGCCGGTGAGCGAGCCAAGGTCCTCCCGGGATTCGACCACCATGCCATCCCGAGCCGCGGTCGCGGGGAGCCGTTCCGTGCGCACCATGATCCGGCGCAAAGCGGTTTCGATTCCTTCCTTGGCCGCGTGTAGCCGCTCCAGGTTCCCGGGCTCCAGGTTGTACAGCTCCCGGCGGTAGCCCGCCAACTGCTCCGCAAAGACCTTCGTTTTTTCCTGCGAATTCATGAGGAACCCCACGGTGCGGAGGAAATCAGCGTAATGGTCGTTGTCTTCCGTCTCGTGGTAGATGGTGTACATCTTGTACGGTGTCGCCGAGAGGAGCAGGACCTTGGCCGCCGGATAATTGAAGAGGGTTCGGGCCAGCCCCGCCACCTCGTCCTTGCCGTCCAGGAGGTCCTTGAAACGCTGGAATTCGTCCATGATGATCAAGTCGGGTTCCAGCTCACGGACGCAGGTCTCGGCCAGTGCCCGTCTCAGCTCGCCCACGAGCTTGAGCTGTTCCTCCCGATCCCGGCCCGGGACATGCTTGCGGGCATAACCGAACATCTCCGCCAGTTCGTCGAAGCGGGCGCGGATCTCCGGCCGTTTCGCCAGGGTTTTAATAAAAGCGTCCTGCAGCCCCGGGTCGATCTGGTCCAGAGGAAATTGGTCGAGGCGCGCCAGCCAGTAGTCCCGCCTCTGGATGTAGCACTGCAAAAGGTTCTTGGGGCCGCTGATATTGCCGAACCCCCATCCTCTACGCAACATGTGGTAGATCAAGGCCCGCTCATGGGCCATGCCTTCGTGGGAGCGCAGGTCGAAGGATGTAGCGGGGGTGAAGGAGACGAAGTTCAGCTTATTGCCCTTGAGATCCCGGATCTGCATGGGCAGTAGCGTCAGGCGCGTGGAGAAGGCGATCTTCCTGTCGCCCTCGATGTTGAGCCGGTTCAGGTTCTGGTGGGCAATCTCGGCGTTGGCGCAGATATAGACGATGTCGATCCGGTCCACCCTGTCCCAGAGCCGCTCGATGGCCCGGGCGATGACCCCGCGGGCCACCATGGTCTTGCCCAAGCCGACCTCGTCGGCGACGAGGAACCGGTCAACCCGGTCGGGGTCCTCATAGAATCGCTTGATGACATAGTCCACCGTCCGGCGCTGGAAGTCCTTGAGCCGGCCGAGGATCCGCTCGACATCGGGCTTGGTCGTTGTGTTCAAGACACCTCCTCCTTCCCACAGGCCGCCTGAAAGGCCGCCCAGACCTCGAGGAAGCCCTCGGGCAGCACGGCCCGGCCTTCTTCCGTGCTTTGCAGATCATCGATCAACCTTGATATATGCGCAAGCTTTTCCGGCTTACGGCTGTAAGCCTTGACGAGCTCCTCCAAGAGGGGCAGGTCCACCCCGCCCAAAGGTCCGTCCGCACCAACGCCGCCGCTCTGAGTGCGGAGGCAGGCCAGGAGGTGGGCGCCGGGATCGTCGGAGAGGAGGAAGAGCAGGTAGCGTAGGAACTGGCCTTTGTCCGAGACGATACGGCGCAGGATCTCCTGGTAACGCCCTTCGGGCATGCCCGTCGCCGGCAGATTGAGCACAAACGAGATCCCCGCCTTTTCCCCGTCCGTCTCCACGCCGAGTCTGAAGGCCAGGAAACTCGTGAGCGAAGCGGCGGAGAGGCCCGGGAAGTCCACCGTGGCGCCGGATTTGAGCGAAGCCAGGTCCCGAGCGTGGTTCCGGTCGAGAGTGATGGGGTAGCAGGCCGCACCCAGATTAGATGCCAGGGCCAGCGGTTCGTTTCCGGCAAGGCTCAGCGCGTAAGTGCCGCCAGGCTCGGGGGTAACCTTTAGGGAAAGCCCGGCCCCGGCCACGGCTTGCCGAGCCTGCTCCAAGAGCTGCTCCAGCTCCTTACGGATCTTGGCCTTGTCATCAACCGTCCCCGGCTGGTAAGGAAGGAGCATCCCCAGGAGGGAACCCCTCTCCTCCCTCTCCCCCAGGATCTTGTCGATGCCGATCTGGGCCCGCCTACCACGCAGCTCCACCAGGAATTCGACATTTTGGTGGAAAGCGGCATCAGTGGCGTTGGCGGAGCCGGTGAGCAGGCGGGCGTTCCAGCCATGCTCCGCCACGTAGAGCTTGGCGTGGAGACCGGAGAGATCCTCGCCGCGCTCAAACTCCTCGTCCTCGGTATCCGGTTTTTCCGCCGCCTCGTTCAGGATGTAGACCTGCGTGCGGACTCGGATCTTGTCCAGGAGCCCCGGCGGCAGAGCGTCGAGGCTCTCCCCCCGGGAGATCAGAACGTTGTTCGTGCCGGCTACAGCCAGGGGTGCCAGGGCATCCCCGGAGAGGAAGGGGGAGACGATCATCATCCTGGAATGATCCTTGAAAGCCGGCGGTTGGCGATAACCCTTGAGGCCCAGGGGAATGAAATCGTATTCCTCCTCGTTGAAGCCGTCGGGGACGCGGAAACGGACCCGCAGGACCTCGTCGGCCAGCATCTCCACGTGCTCCCGGAGGCTCGCCGGCACCGGGCCGACGGCCAGGGACGGCAGGGCCGCGATGAAGGCCGCGAGGGGCCGGTTGCGGGAGAAGGCGTTCTTTCTCCCCTCCTCCACCGTACCCTCGAGGGTCAGAACGGTGTCCCAGGACTGATCGAAGGTGAGGTTGCGGGAAAGACAGACGAACCGGTGGAGCGGGGGCAGGCCGTCCGCCGTAAAGCGCAGGAGCCAGATCTTCGGGTGAAAGACGCCCTTGCCGCCCGGCGGCCGGACCTCGATCACAGCCGGCTCGAGATAGCTATAGAGCAGGGAATCCGCCCTGGGTACGGCGATCCGGCCCTGCTGGCAGAAGATGCCGAGCCGGTCCGCGGTACGCTGGAGCGCCTCCAGCACTGCGATCTGGTCCCGGAGCGCTTCTTCGCCGCCGGCCTCGCTGAAGGCCAGGGACAACGGGACGACGAGGAGCGAGAGCAAGTCCAGCGAAAAGGTGGTGCCCACCGCCCGGTCGAGTACATAAGGGGCGGGCGGCTTGAGCTCATCCAGGTAGAGCCGGCGAATATTGGGGTCAAGCACTCCGCTCCGCCTCCCTCTGCAGACCGGCCAGGATATCGTGGACGAGCACCTTGACATTGGACCATCGATACTCGAGACGCGCGATCCCCGATGCGCCTCCCCAAACCTCTAGCGCCCGCGGGTTGGCCAGGCGGGCCCGGTTGCGTTTCAGCCTGAGTTCGCGGTGTCTTATCAGCGCCTGGGCTGTTTCATCCTCCGCCAGAGCCGTCGGCCCCGGACCAGTGAAGACCAGCCGGCACCACTCGTTGACGAAGTCCCTGGTGGTGATGGGGATGCGCGCTGAAC
This sequence comes from Bacteroidota bacterium, assembly GCA_050260415.1. Taxonomy (GTDB): domain Bacteria; phylum Bacillota; class UBA4882; order JAAYXC01; family JAAYXC01; genus JBLNCE01. Next base: position 8,182 of record JBLNCE010000113.1, read on the forward strand.
GCAGCGGCCGCGAGCCCCAGAACGAGGCAAAGTCGCGATACCAGGTACCAAGCTCCTGCCGCCGGGCTACCATACGGTCACGCCAATCGGCCAGGGCTCGCCGGTAGGTTTCGACCCATTCCGCATTCCCGCGGGCTTCCGCCAGCATGAGGTTGTAGACCAGGGCCGCGCCATGGATTGTCTCGGAGAAGTTGCGGGCGTGATCGATCTCAAGCCTGAGTGTTTCCGGCAAGGCGGAGACGATAGGATGGTGCCAGAAGTGCTCCGCCTCGATGTACGCGTCCGCCCGCACGAGGCAGCCCAGGAGGCTGTCCCGGTGCAAACAGACCAAACGCTCTTGGAGGTAGAGGGCTTCCTCGCGGGATAGCTCCAAGCCGGCCTTTTCCGGCCAGCCGGCTGGCGGAGGCGGCAGGCCCGGGTGCCAGTTCTCGGCCGGGCGGCCGCCGACCGGTTCCTTGTCATCGCCGACCACCAGGTTGCGGCGGCGGGCGTACCAGCCATCCAGCGAGCGGTGATACTGATCCTGGGAGCCGGGGAAGAGCCTGATCCCCCAGGCGCCAAGGCCGGCCCAATAGATGGTACTCGGCAACCGCTGCAGCCGGTCGCCGGCGTCCACCCCGATAATCCCCTCGGTTTCGCCCGCCTTGCGCAGGGTTTGGATGAGCTTGAGCTCCTCGGCACGGTCGTAATCCGCCATCTTGGCCGATGGAACCTGTTTCCGCTCCAGTGCCCGGTAGACCCAAGGGACGAAGAGCATGTAACGGGCCCGGGTCTGGATGGTGCTCGTCCCGGGGAAGAAGTGATCGGCGAAGGCGTCACGGATGGTGCCAATACCGAGTTCATCGCGGGTGTCTTGCTCGCGGAAGAGCCGGACCACGTCCAGCATGCGCTGGCGCTCGGCATCGGAGAAGTCGATCCAGGCGAAGTGGGAGGGCATGGGGAAATCAAGCCTCCAATCCGTTGATCTATAGCCACCGATTACGGTTTCTGATCCGTAGGGATATCGGGTCTGCGGCGCCCTGAAGGACGCTGCTACTCAAGATCATCAAGCCGTCCGTAGCTGCAGGGGGTATAGTCGATCCCAGGGCCTTCAGGCCCTTGCCGGGTTCTATGTAGCGGTAGGCTGTCAGCCTGCCGTCGGCCCAAAACATCATCGGATCGCCGTCGTTCTAGGGATCCCATTCCACGAGCTACGAGCGACCAGCGACGAGCTGCGACGTTACCCCTCCAGTTCCACGATAGCCAGGTCTTTCGTGACGAACCTTACCAATCCCTGGATCGATTCCGCGAAGGAGTCGTAAATCCTGCCCGCGCTGCAGCAGCCCTTGGGCACTGTATGGACGCTATTGGCCACGTAGCCGACCTGGCCCACCGGGTCCAGCTCGACCTTGACGGCCTCGGAGTCGTGGGGGTTTTCGGGATCCTTGGTCAGCTTGACGCGCTGGCCGGGTCTGAAGATCGTGCTGCCGAAATGATGTTGGCAGCCGACGACGGCGATGAAGCGGTGGATGTCCATGGCGGATACCTCCTTCGGACTTGGGATGGGGGCTGATAGGTCCAGGATAGCAAATGAGACCGTCAAAGGATGACGGTCTCAGGATCTTTTTTTGGTCTGTTCCCGCTATATACCCCTTTTTATACTGACGTAGTCAGGCCTTACTTCGAAAATACGCGTCATATGAAAACACTCCTCAGTGAGATATACGGCCCCCATTTGTCTTCTGAGGAGAGGCGCGGATTCATCGGATACCACCATGAACAACCGATCCCCGGGAGAATAGCCTTTAATCAGGCTGCCCAGATCCTTTTTCTCTTTTCGGTTATTGCCCGCCCTCCTATTGTCCGATACCTCAAAACGCAAGTAACCGTAGCCGGATCTACTAAGAACAAGATCGTTTCCTTTTCGGCCGGAGGGATCGTTTACTTCACCACTGCTCGTAGTGGGGTGGCAGAGATGGACTTGGTATTCGGGGAATCTCACCGTGGCCCAGCGCACAGCATCGATCAGGCGTTCCATGGTGGCGCACTGGTTGATGACCTCGATTAGATTATGCCTACCCGAAGCGACATTCGGGGGATGGTTCGTGTCGTCAAGATCAACGGAGATGCGTTTAAATGCTCGGCCCCAGAAATCGGGGGCCTCTATATTAAGACTCTGAATCTCTTTAGTGGCTTGCCGGATCAGAAATTCGTGGGCCGATTCGAGGCTGTTCAAAACTTGGCTTAGCGGGGTAGGATGCCAGAAAGGGTCAACTAGATGTGCCATAGACTATACACCGCCACATCCGTACTTCTCCCCAAACCTCTTTACCACTCCGCGGATATGCGGATCCAGGAGCAGCATTACCCGGCCGGCGATATGCTTTGGGATTTCTTTGTAGTAGGCCTGGGCAATACCCACGGTGATACAGGCCAACGTATCCGCGTCACCGCCGGGGAAGATCGCCTTGCGGACGGCATCCGTGTATTCCGTGGAAGTATGGGTTACTCCTCCGGAGAACTCCAATACTCAAAGTCGCTTTTATCGATGGAATCCGTTATTTCGCGGCATCCGTGGTCTGAAGCCCAGGATATCGTTTCCGCCCACCGTTCATGTTTTTGAGCAGCCGATGTATAAACCCATCCATTAAGGATTAGCGGAATTGGTGGCTTCGTACCGCCCGTAGCCCGCCACACAGCCAACAGGGCTTTATATACACGGTCCCATTCCATAGGTTTCGGGCAAAAGTACATCGAATCACCCCTAAGGACGCGCGGCTTAGCGATAAGCCCCATATTTCTCCTCGAACCGCTTCAGTACCGTGCGAAGCTCTGGATCCAGGAGCGTAATAACCCGCTCGGCGATCTCTGCTGGTATCTTCTTGATAATAGGCTTGGGCAATACCGCAGGTGATGCAGGCCAGGGTATCGCTGTCGCCGCCGAGGGAGATCGCCTTACGCAGGGCGTCCTCGAAATCGTTGGCTTTGCCACCGAGGTTTTTTTACTACGGAAAGCGCGAAATACGCGAAAAGGAAACGCAACCACAGATTCCACAGATAACGGTCTGCTTAATTATTCGCGACTTTTGACTTTTTGACCTAGCTTTCCCAACCGCATGGCCGAGCCGTTGCCGAAGCTGTTGTACGGTCCGGCGGAGCCGTCCCGGAGCCAGGCGCGGAACATCTCGCCGTAGTCGACGTCAGGGTAACGGCGTCCCCACTCGCGCATTTTGGCGGCGTAGAGGGCGGGGGCGGTGCGATCGTCGAGGGATGAGGGGCGGTTGGCGGGGGTTCGGTGATGATGGCTGATCTGTTTTCATTATGCAGCCATCGCAGCCTTTCGTACCGCTTCCAGCGTGCGTAGAAGCTCGTCGATCTGCGCTGAATTGAACAGGCTGTCCGGCCCCCGCGGCGCAATATCTGTGAACGGTGACTCATAGAGCCGATCTGGTTCAACAATGCCGTGTTCCGTCAAGTGATCCACGACGAGGTTGATGAACTCGATCTGGTTAGCTGTTAGCGATTTGCCCGCGATGAAGCCCGCCAGGGCTTCCTTGGCCGCGCCGCGATCCATCCCCACGAGAGAGCGCACGAAGAGTCCCAGCCCCTGCGATTCGTTCACCGCGCGGAGCATATCATCAGGGTTGCCTATCCCGCTCTCGGCAAGCATCCGCTCCAGTTCGGCCAGGTCGGTCGTTGTGAGCGGCTTGTTCTTTCGCAGCTTCTCGATGGCGGCGTGATCCAGGTGCTCGCGCAGGAAAGCGCGTGCTTTGGCGAGAAACTTGACATAGTCGGTCCCGGTGGTGAAACCCGGCAAATCGACGTCGATCTCTTCGCCCCTCAAGTCTTCGAAATCAGTATAAATGGGTTTTCGTTGCCGTTTGTCGATCAACTGCACCAGGTTCCGCAGCCGGCGCCGGAGGATCTCCAGCATCGGAATGGTTGCATCCCGCCACCACTCATCATCTTGTACTTCCTGGATCAGCGCTATCTGCTCCCGCACCATCGGAATGGCGGACTTCTCCTCCAGGAGCCCGGCGATCTGCTTGACCTTGTCGCGCAGGCGCGCAAAGCCTGGTTCGGAGCGGAGCATGGCGAGTTGAAGGTTCAAGACCAGCAGATCAAAGCGCTTGGCTTCCTCGTTCTCCGGGTCGAGCTCCGATGGCAGGCCGGCCACCTCGTGCGCCAGCTCGGTCAGCGCCTCCGGGGGCAATACGGTCCAGGCCTCGGGCTTAGCGTATTTCTCCACCAGTCGCCGCCGCGGGCGGACCACGAAGTTGTCGAGATTCATCGCCGCGACCTCGCAACAGAGCAAACCGGCGGCCGACCGCCGCACTCCACTTTCTGTCTCCGGATCACCGTAGTCGACCAAGGACTCCCCGCTAATGCCTGGCTTGGGTCCGGGATCCTTCTTATCGAGCTCCGCGATTAGTTCCAGCCGCGATTTGAAGAGCCGCTTGCCAAGCGATTCGGCCAGCGATCCCTCGTCGGCCGGAATGGGCTGGCTGAAGTACTCCAGGTTCTGGCAGTAGTCGAAGAGGTAGAAGAATTCCTTGTGCCGGTCCGGTCCAAACAGGTCGTTGCAGAGACGCGTGCCGCGGCCTACCATCTGCCAGAACTTGGTCTTCGAGCGTACCAGCTTGAAAAAGACCAGGTTCACTACCTCCGGCACGTCGATGCCGGTATCGAGCATGTCCACGGAGACGGCTATGTGCGGGGGTTTAACCTTGTTCGAGAAATTGTCGATCAGGCTCTGGGCATACTCCGTCTCGTATGTGATGATGCGGGCGAACTCGCCCTTATAGTGCGGGTAGTTCGCATCGAAGCGCTCGGCGATGAACTTGGCGTGATCCCGGTTCTTGGCGAAGATAATGGTCTTGCCCAGCCGGTCGCCGCCCGCGACCTTGAGCCCCCGGGTCATCAGGTGCTCCAGCACCTTGTCCACGGTGTCCTTGTTAAAGAGCCATTTATTGACCGCCTCGGCCTCGACCCGGTCGGGCACGCCGCCCTCCTCGTCCCACTCCAGCGCATCCCATTGATCCTTCTCATCCTCGGGGAGCTCATCGTACTTGATCCCCTCGCGTTGAAACTTAAGCGGCACCGAGACGGCCTTCGGCGGCACCAGGTACCCGTCGCGCACGGCCTCCTCCAGCGAGTAGGCGTCGGT
>JBLNCE010000114.1:0-11984 GCA_050260415.1 Bacteroidota bacterium
ACGAGACACCAGCCTCTTACGTAATCTGCGTCAATCTGCGAAATCTGCGCTTATCGGTCCAAGACGGGTTAGTCACATCGCTTCTAATCCCGCCCGAGAAACTTGTAAAACCTTCGATAGAACCCCCGTGTCCTATCCGTTAACCACGCGGCGTCAATCGTGACATCGCCGGCGATCCGCTCCAGATCGTACCACTCGTCCAGGACAAAGCATCGGAAGACCCGCAGCTTGATCGCCCGCGCCGGGCAGCCGTAGACGCACCGGAAGCAAAGGGCGCAGCGGCGGTTGAAGACGGGGACGCCCCTTGTGAGCAGGATATTATCCGTGGGACAGGTATTTCCAGTGTCGGAGAAGTACATGATGCCGATGGATGGGGGCATGGTTCCCGCTTTCGCGCATGCCGGCATCCCGGCGTCAAACGTTTCCATGGACACCCCTTCCTCGTATCACCAAGATCGCGCAACTATTCCGGTCCGGCTGAGGCTTTCGCCGCGCGTGCCGCGAACCACCGCACATGCGAGAGCGAGTAGACGGCCAACGCCGCCCAGATCAAGCCAAAGCTCAGGGCGTGTATGCCGGTGAACGTCTCCTTGTAGACGAAGACTCCCAGGCAGAGGATGAGGGTGGGCGAGACGTATTGGGCGAAGCCCACGGTGGCCAAGGGCACGCGGCGCGTGCCGGCGGCGAAGAGGAGCAGGGGTGTGGCCGTGATGATGCCGGCGCCGGCCAATAACACCGTGACGGAAACGGAAGCGGCGCCGAAGGCGCCCACGCCGGCGGCGTGCCTCAACGCGAGAAAACCAAGGGCTAATGGCGCCAGGACAGCCGTCTCCACGAAGAGTCCCACGATTGCATCCAGGTTGGCCACCTTCTTTAGCAGGCCGTAAGTGGCGAAGGTCAGCGCCAATCCCAGGGAAACCCAGGGGACGGACCCATACTGCGCGATGCGGATCGCGACGCCCGCCGTGGCCAGGATCAAGGCCGTCACTTGCGCGGCATTGAGCCGTTCGCGCAGAACAAGCAAGCCCAAGAGCACATTCAGCAGGGGCGTTATGAAATACCCCAGGCTGGACTCCAAGATATGACCGGTGTTCACGGCCACGATATAGATCCACCAATTGGCGCAGATCATGATCGCGGCCGCCGCCATATAGAGCCGTTTACGGCCGTCCCGCAGGGCGCGGGCCAGTTCGGCCCGGCGCGACGTGAGCGCCAGGAGCGCCCCGGTGAAGATCAGGGACCAGAAGATGCGGTGCGCGAGGATCTCAGCGGACGGCACCTGGTGGAGAGCTTTCCAGTAGACCGGCAGGACCCCCCAGAGAGCGAAGGAAGCGACGACCAGGAGGACGCCGTAGCCGCGTTGGTCGGTATTGGCCTTCATGAATCAGACCTCATTCCCTTGGACAAGTGGACCAGCTTTGGAGTGCAGAGATTCTTCATGCGCGCGCGTTTCCCTGCCGGTTTGGCGGTTATTCCCGTCGGCCGGCGTCCTCGCCAATACGCCCAATCCAAAGAGGATGGGCAGGACCGGCCAGAAGCGGCTCCAGCCAAGCCGAACAGGAAGGCGGCGCTGACGGCCGCGCGCCGGGATGAGGACGAAGAGCGCCCATCGGGTGTGGAGCATGATTCGGGTGGACAGATGAGGGTTTTGTCCCTGGCCAGTTGGTCAGGGCATATGCGTAAGCCCCGCCTCCAATCGTGGAGAACGGGGCTCGATAGTATTCTGGTCTTGCGTGCTACTTATGTGGGTTCCACGGTATCACAATGTTTTCGTATTGTATAACCTGGCCGGAGCCGGGTGCTTAATGTCCGCAGCAGCAGCAGAGCAGAAGAATGATAAGGATCAAGCAGAGGCAATTGTTGTCGAAGAAACCGCCGAGGATATTACCGCTCATTATCCTAACCTCCAGTTTATTCCTTAGTCTTATGTGTCTTCGGCGATGGAAGGCATCACTAGACTTTGTACGAAGTCCAGCATTCTCATGCGCGTGAATCTCCGTTTTCACGCCAGATCCGCTTCCGTGCTGTTGTGCTAGACCTGGGTTATTATACGAGTGAGTTCTGGCCTTTGTTGTGGTCAAAAGTCATCATGGGACTGGAGCTTACTCTCTCTTGACCTCGTCTTTGCGGCACGCATGCCGCCTGGCGCGCATCCGGCGGCCTTTTTATGCCTCGTGCACGTTCTTTGCGGCCTCCACGGCTGAAGCCAGCCCCGTCCCCGGTGGAGGTGCATGAACGGCCTTTTCGCTCCACCAAAAGGTAATCTCGGCGCCGTGGCCTTTGCAGGGGCACAAGCGCGGGGCTTGGTTCGTGGTGCCGGCAGGCTCAAGACGGTCCTTGGTTGACCCGAGCCGCGCCCAGGAACTCTCTCAGCCGGTCCAGTTCCTCCGCCACGGCGCGTGTCAGAGACTTCTCTCCGCGTATACCCGGTTCATACGTTATTCCTTCCACCAGCAATTGCTTCGTTTTTCGTTCAAAGCGGGCGTTCAACCGCCCGACGAGGTCGGATCCATACAGGATGGGCATGGTGTAAGGCCCCCCCGTCCGCTTGCGCGCGGGCGTATAGATTTCCCAGCGATAATTGAACCCGAAGAGATCCTCCAGCCGCTCTCGCCGCCAGAGCAGGTTATCCAGCGGGGGCAGGAATCGCGCCTCTTTCTTTAGTTCCGTCTGGGCGGACGCGGCCAGCGCCTCGCCGGTACCGGCGGGGGCCCAGTACGAACGTCGCACCCCGGCGACCGGCAGTCTCTCGATGACGCCGCGCGCTTCATCCGCCGCGATCGCCTCGGCGCGTTCCCTTGCCGTCAGCCTCTGCCAGGCGAAACCGGCGTGTTGGGCATCGAAGATGCCGAAAGCCCGGTAGTACTTTTCTCTGAGCAGACGGCGCGCCTCGGCCAAGGACATTTCTTCCCCCCGGCGCAGCAGATCCGCCGGGAAGGCCCGCTCCGCCAGATCGAAGACGCTCTCGCCGCCCGCCCGCCCGACCACGGTTACACGCCCCGCTTCCCAGAGGAGCTGGAGCGCATGGGAGGTTTCCTTTGTCCGGGGGGCGGCATGAGCGTTTTCCCAATATCCGTGCGTCTTTTCGGCGCAGACGATCCGCCGCGAGGTCAGCGGCCCCTGTCGCTCGAGCTCGCGCAGCACCTGTCGCACCGAAGCCTGGAGGCTCCGCAGCGTCTCTTGGTGTCTCGCCTCCCGGCGCCGCATGAACGGGACAAAGAGCGGCAGGTCGTCCAGGGGGAGCAAGGCCCGGTTGCCCGCGATATACTCAAAGAGCCGGGCCGAGCCGTGGTAGTAATCGGCCTGGCCGGCCCGGTATGTTGAGAGACGGCTAAAGAGCGCCAGTTCTTGGTTACGGGCGATCAGATTGACGGGGTCCACCTGGACCGCCTCCAAGTGTTGGACCAACGCGGCGGCGCTGCTCTCGCGGCGCCGTTCCAGGTATTGGCGCTCCACGAGCAGCCGGCGTATTAAACTTGGCGCAAACATGAATCGAACCCCCCGGGCTTGTCCACCCAAGACTTTGAACCGGCCGGCAAGGCGCGGCGGCGATTTCTCCAGTGCCGGCGGTTCAAGCTACCCGATGGTTTCGCCGTGGAGCCTCAATTACCTGGTGGTGACATTGTCTCTCCATAGAAACGAAAAGGGGAGACTGACCGTTTTTCTAATATCTGGCGTCATAAGTCTCTGGTCAATAGCGGAGGAAGACAAGCACTGATGCCGAATTAATTATCTTGCACCGGGAAAACAATCATTTTGTTGCGGGAAGAAAAGTCCAGGAAGAGGCCGCCCGGCAGCTTGGCATCACCCAGAGAAGGCTATGTTCCGAGCAATGGTTGTTCCGAAACATCGTTTCTGCCGACGGTAGGCTGCCCCCTCGACAAGCTCGGGGTGCTGACTTCGACGAGCTCAGTCGAGTCGAGCCTGTCGAAGCAAGAACCTGCCGCTACACCAGATCTGGCAAGGGCATAAATGCCCTGGGATCCGGATCCCGTTCTTTCCCCGTAGCCAGGATGGCTTGCCGAGAGCAAGGCAAATCACCCTGTTCAGGCGCTTTGTCAAAACGCGATGGTTCAACGCGTTTTGGCAAAGCGGTAGTTCCGAAGATTTGCCGTGCTCCGGTGTGGCGGCGTCCTCTCAGGGCGCCGTCGGCTCTGGTTTATGAAAATTGCACGTGAAGGGAGCGGCCCGCATGCCCCGGACCCTGCTAGAAAATATCGTAGTCAAGGTTTTATTGGGCGTTTTGCTCCTGGCGGTCATGGTTCTCTTCGTGGGCGGTGATTTTTCCGGCATCACCGGCACCTCCATGGAGCCCACGCTGCATGACGGGGACGGGGTGTGGGGGGAGCGTTTCGGCTTTCTCTTTGGCACACCCCGCCGGGGTGACGTGGTGCTGATCGAGACCGGGCGGAGAGCCAGCCTTGTGAAAAGGGTGATCGGACTGCCGGGGGAGACGGTCGCGATCGAGGGCGGCGCGGTGTATCTGAACGGTGTCCGCCTCCGGGAACCGTATCTCAGCGCGCCCTCTAGATCGGATTTTCCACCGCTTCGCGTGCCGGCCGGGCGTTATTTCGTGCTGGGCGACAACAGAAACAATAGCCTTGACAGCCGGGACTTCGGCACCGTCCCCCTGAGGAGCATTCGCTACCGGGTGGTATTGCGGATCTGGCCGCTCGGGTCGTTCGGGATCTTGCCCAAGGCGGGCCGAATGACCCTGGCGGCCTGCGCCGAGCGTTGGTCCAGTATCATATAAACTCCGCCACTTCCTCGAGCGGTTTCCGATCCTTTACCCCCTTCTTCACGAACCCCGCCCGCGGATACCCTAGCGGCGTGATGGCGAAGACGGCCTCGTTCTCCTTGAGACCCAAGGCTTGGCGCAGCACCGCCGGATCAAAGGCCGCGATCCAGCAGGTGCCGACCCCCTCCGCCTCGGCGGCGAGGATCATGTGGTCCATGGCGATGGTCAGATCGGTCTCGATGGAATTGTAGCGGTCGGCAGCCCGTATCCAGGCCCGATCGCGCGCGCCCGTCACGGCCAGTATGTGCGGCGCATCTTGAAACCAGGGTTTAGGGTAACAGGGCCGCACCTTGGCCAGCATCTCCGGGGAGGAGACGACGATGAACCGCCACGGCTGGCGGTTGGCGGCGGATGGGGCCAAGCGTCCGGCCTCCAGGATACGTTCCAGGACAGCGCGGTCCACGGGGCGGTTAGGGTCGTAGCTGCGGATGCTCTCACGAGTTTTCACCAATTCCAGTAACTCCACTGCCATACCTCCTCGAGCGCCTACGGCGGGACGCGATCCTCCGGCCGCGGACTCAATACCAACACTATGCCATATCGGGAGGAATAAGTAAACGGCTTTACGCGCCGCGTAGCTTTTCCAGCAATTCGGCCTTGACGGCGTTGAAATCGGCCTGGGTGACGATCTCTCTGGCGCGGGGCCGGGCCAGGGGTATGGTCAGCGTATGCACCACCCGGGCCGGCCGCGGCGAAAGGACGTAGACACGGTCCGCCAGGAATACGGCCTCCTCGATATCATGCGTGGTCATGACCACCGTGCGGCGCAGCCCCTGCCAGATCCCGAGCAGCCATGCCTGCATCTCGGCCCGGGTCAGGGCGTCCAACGCTCCGAACGGTTCGTCGAGTAGCATGATTTCCCTATGCAACAGGGCCGTACGTAACAACGCCGCGCGCTGCCGCATCCCGCCCGAGAGTTGCCGTGGATAGGCGCCGGCAAACCCGTCCAACCCGAAAAGGGGAAGGAGGGATAGGGCTTCCTCGCGGACCGCGGCCAGATCCCGCCCCTGCAGATCGGGGCCCAGCAGGGCGTTGTCCAGGACGGTCCGCCAGGGCAGGAGCAGGTCGCGCTGGGGCATATAAGCGATGGAATCCGGCGCGCAGCCGATCTCACCCCTGTCCGGCGCGAGGAGGCCGGTAATCAGGTTGAACAGTGTGCTCTTGCCGCACCCGCTCGGCCCGAGCAGGGCCACGAACTCCCCGCGCCGGACGCTCAGGCCGATCCGGTCGAGCACGGGGAGGGTCTCGGCGCCCCGGCGGTAACTATAGCTGATCTCGTTCAGTACCAAGACGGGCTCGACGGCTGTTGGCATCAAAAAACCTCCAAGGCCAGGGCAGATCCTTGTCTTCCCTCCCCCTCTCCCGCACGCGCGGGAGGGGGGAGGGAAGGGGGAGAGGGCCTGCATCGATCGGCGCGAACGGGTTTACTTGCCTCTGCCAAATCTGAATGCTGAACATGCGGCCTCACGGCTTTGGTGGCACATTTTCACGGAAGAAAGGCGTTGGTAAAAGCCCCGCTCATCTCCAGCTTCTTATCCAGGAGCTTGTTTTGATACATCCAATCGGCGAAGCCCTGCCATACTTCCTTGCGCTGGTAACCCCATTTGGGCGCGTCTTCCCGATACCGCGGGCTGAGCCAGGCTTGGCTGGCCCGGGCCAATTCCGGTTTGATCTCGGGCACCCGGCGGACGAGGATCGCGGCCGCTTCTGGCGGATTTGCGATGGCGTAGTTGTAACCCCTGCTGGTGGCGCGCATGAAGCGGCGGACCACCTCGGGATGCTTGGCGATCTGGTCTTCGCTCGTGACCAGGACCGGGGTGTAGTAATCCGGGATGGCTTGCACATAGTCCCGCAGCATCACGATATTCAAGGGGATTCCTCGTAGACTCGCCTCGATGCCATCCCAACCATAGAAGATCCAGGTCAGATCGATCTCGCGTTGCAGCATGACCAGGAGATCGCCCTCGCCCACCGTGACCTGTTTCAGACGTTCAAATTTGCCGCCGTCCGCGGTGATAAGCTGGCGCAGGATTACGTTTTCCATCGGCGCGCCCCAGCCCCCGTAGGTGTGTCCCTCAAACTGGCGCGGCCTCGTAATACCCTTGTTCTTGAGCGAGGCAAAACCGGAGGTGTTATGCTGAATAACGGCGGCGAGCGAAACGAGCGGGAGGCCGGCGGCCCTGGCGTTGGTCACCCATTCCTGGAAGGAGACGCCGAAGGTGACTTTCCCGGCCGCCACCAATTGCTCCACCGAACCGCCCATGCCCGGGGTGAGGATCTTCAGATCGAGTCCTTCTTCCGCGTACCATCCCTGGTCCATGGCCACATAAATGCCGGTGTGATTGGTATTGGGCGTCCAGTCCAAAAGGAGCGTGGCGGCCAGGGGGGGAGCCCCCGCCGCGGCAAGGCCGAATGTACCGGCCATAAAGGCGGCGATCGGGATCAAGGCCAATCCGAACAAGCTGGGAAGTCGTTTCCGGAGTAACAAATGAATCATTGTGCAAATTCCTCCTTTTTGGAAGGGCTGAAAACGCCAAGAGTGTCGCCACTACGAAACACGCGAAAGGGCGCGAAATGACGGTATTTTCTATGTCCACGGCACATTATGCGCGCGATGAACGTTCCGGCCGGGACCAAGGGATCAACTTCTCCTCCAACCGGTTGATCCCCCGAAAAATGGCCAGGCTCACGCCGGCGATGACGAAAATGGCGGCGAATACCCGGTCCGTGAGGTAGGAGTGCGACGAGCGGGTCAGGTACACCCCCAGTCCCGCGTCGGCCCCCATCCATTCGGCGACCACCGTCGCGATCACGGCATAGGTCAAGGAGATGCGCAGTCCCGTGAGGAGGGCGGGCAGCGCCGCGGGCCAACGCACTTTCCAAAAGAGCCTCGACGGTTTGGCGTTCATGGTGCGGGCCAGCGCGATAAGTTCCGGATCGGCCGCGCCCAAGCCGTCGATGACCCCCACGGCCACCGGGAAGAAACAGGCTAAACCCACGAGGATCACCTTGGGCAGGATGCCGAAGCCGAACCAGAGCGTCAAGAGCGGGGCGATGACCAGCGTCGGCACGGTCTGGGATGCCACGAGCAGGGGGTAGAGGTTCTGGCGCAGGAAAGGAGAGACATGGATCAACACGCCGCAACCGACCCCGCCGGCCACGGCCAATAAGATGCCAAGGCCGGCCGCCCTAAGGGTGAACAAGGTGTGCCAGCAAAGCATCCCTCCGGTTGCCCAGACGGCGCGCGCCACCAGGACTGGACCCGGCAGGAGCCAGGGCGGGATGTGGAAGGACCGGACTATACCCTCCCAGGCCGCCAGCAGGGCGATGACAAAACCGGCCCTGGATGCTCTAATGGCCGGCCGCACGGTATTTGGCCACCTTCTCCTCGGAACTGCACGGTTCATCGCTGTTCACGATCTTGACGTAGGTGAGAACGGACTTGATGCCCGCTTCCTTTACCGCCGCCTGAGCCCGGTAGACCAGGGCCAGGAGTTCCTCGATCTCGCCTTCCATCACGGTCTCCAGGGGGCCGACCTCGTACTTGACGCCGGCGGCGTCCACCACGGCGATGGCGCGGTCGACCGCGGCGAAGACGAGTTCCTTTTCCCCCGCGGTCATCGGCAATACCTGAAAAGCAACACTTCCCCAGGGCATCCGAACACCCCTTTTTCTGAGTTGGTTATTCCGGGGGCGCGGCGCGAAAAAAACGAAACGCCGCGAACCTTCACTGGTTCCCGGCGCACGAGGGCAAAACGAGCTTACTCCCTACGCTGGCATTACCCAGATCAGGTGACGGGTCGGTAGCATTACGGGCTACCCTCTCAGCCGGCTCGACCAGCTCCCCGGAAGTATGCGGTTGTCTAGCCTATTTTAGCATGAACGGACGCATCTTGCCAAGAGACGTTATTATGATATGGGAAATTCCCCTGGATCAGTCGGTAATAAGGCTGCGGGGCATGTGCTGTAGGCCATTGACTACATGGCCCACGGGAAGCCTGGCATCAAGCCTGCAGGGTGAACCGCGCGCCACGCACGATCTGGATCTGGTAATCGCTTTGTCAAGGGGCTCGGTCTGCAAGCTGTTGGAGGCTTTCCCCCCGCCTGGGTACTACCTCGATGAGGCAAGCATCAGCGAAGCCTTTGATACACTGGGCACCTTCAACCTGATCGACACGGGAAACGGCGATAAGGTTGATTTTTGGCTTCTCACGCACGAGCCGTTCGATCGGTCACGGTTTGCTGGTCGGCGCACGGAATCCTTTCTCGGGCTTGAGTTGAAGGTGTCGAGCCCCGAAGATATGATCTTGGCTAAACTGAAGTGGGCCAAACTATCCGGGGGAAGCGAGAAGCAGTTTACCGACGCCCTGCGTGTGTACGAGGTGTAGTTCGGCCTGCTGGATCAGGACTACCTGGAACGCTGGGCGGTAATGCTCGGCGTGGAGCGGATTTGGCTTCGGCTAAAGGAAGAGGCGGATGCCGTACTGGGATAGCGCTTCAAGCTTGTCGCGCTTGGGCCGAGGGCATTGTGCGGCCGTTGGGTTTGGGATTGTAGGAATTCGCAGTCTTCCCGCAACCGGCCCTGGTCTGGTCGGGACCGCCTCGGCTAAGGAGGCTGAAAAGGCCTAGTGCGCTGATGTTAGCCACGCCGCCACGTAGAGCGGGGTGGTGCCGTTCTCCTTCCAGATGGTCTCAAAGGCGGAGAGGGGAAGCGCGCGGGCGTCCGTCTTTTTGCCTATTTCGATGGTAAAAGCGGGGCGCTGGAAAGCCAGGATGAACCAGTCCTTGAGGCCGCCGTGGCGGTTATATTTGTTCTCCACCGCCGGCGGGTAACCGGTCAACCGCCCGAGTTGTATGGCCAGCGCTTGATCGCGCCGGTAGGCCGCCCCCGTCTGGTAGTAGTACCAATAGATCACCCGTCCGGTGGCGTGATAGGCCAGGACCACGTCGGGTTTCTCCTTGCGCACCAGGTCGGCCAAGGCTCTGCTCTCGGGCTCGCTCTCGGGCGCGGGGCCTTTGTATTTCTCGTAGTGGGGCGCGTCCAGGCTGATGGCCTTGGACCAATTGGCTTGGAATTGCATGTTCAGGTTGACGCCGCGCGCGTTGGCCTTCCAGGAGGAGAAATCCCGCCGCCCGAGGTTGGCGCGGAGCAGGAGCTTGGCATCCCCGCCCGCCTCGAGGCCGGAGAGGGAGATATCGACGCCGTCGGGATCGAGCATCGGTACAAAGAGCATGGTCACCTGGGACAGGATCCGGGCGACATCGTATGTACCCACTTTCGTTGACCCGCGGGATGCTTGGGCGTAGGTCTCGATCATTCGCATGAGCAGCATGGAGGTCATCCATTCACGCCCGTGCGTCGAGCCGATGATGAGGATCTTCTTTTTGCCCGTGCCCATGGAGGCCAATTGGAGATCCCGGCCAAAAACGGACCGGCCGATGGCCCGCACCTCGATCAGTTTGGGATGGATCCCGGCCAGTTCCGCCAGGTCTTCGCGGCAAACGGCCGATGCGTAGGCCTTGTTGGGATCGATAACGCTTTTGGCCATCGGGCTGCGATCTTGCAAGCCGTACCACGGGGTCGCAAACGCCACCATCGCGAAGACGATGAGCGCGTACGTACCCCGGCGCAGTGGGGCCAATCATATTCCTCCCAATAGGGCCGGTTCTTCAACATGCTTATAGACACACGGTATGATCCGGGAAAACGGATTCTTTGTGTATCTTACCACAGAGACCAGTGTTTCCCTTTTGGTATCTCCTGGTTTTCCAGCTCCATTCTATCTTTCCCTGAGGCTTTCCACGGGCGCGACGCGCGCCGCGCTAAAGGCCGGGAAGAGCCCGAATAGCAAACCCGCCAAGGCCGCGACCGCGACGGCGCACAGGGCGGCGGGCAGACCCAGGCCTGCGGGCGCCAGCGCCGCATCCATCGCGGCCGCCCCGGCCAGGATAGGCTGGATGGCCTTGATGACCGGGCCGTTGAAAACGGCGGCCAGGGCCAGGCCGAGCAGAGCGCCCATCACGGAGAGCACCAGGGCTTCAAAGAGAAAATCACCGACGACGCGCGATTTTGTGGCGCCGATGGCGCGGTGCAGGCCGATCTCCCGCGTCCGCTTGAGCGTGTTGATGGTCATGACGCTAAAGATGCCGAAGGAACTGACAAGGAGGGCGACCAGGCCGAGAGCGCCGAAAAAGAGGGTGACCGTGCTTACCGTGCGGCGCAGATCCGCGGCAAAGTCGCGCGGGAAGCGGGGGTCGCCTTGCCAGACGGCGATCGCGACCCCGTCGCCGTGGTTACCCCGCAGGGAACGCTCGAGATTGGCCCGGGCCGCCGCGAAGTCCCGTCCGGCCACCAGGCAGTAAAAGGCCTCGATTACCCCGTTCGGCCAGCCGCGGCTGGTGTAGGGGACAAGAAAATCAGGTGATGCCGAAAGCCTGTCGCATGAGCGGGGGCGGGCTGGCATACACGCCGATCACCCGATAAGCGGTTTTCAAGCCGGCTCCTTCTATGGTCAAGATCGTCCGTCCGACGGCTTGCCCCGCTCCGCCGAAGAGCAAGCGGGCGGCTTCCTCGGAGATTACCGTCATGCTGCTGCGTGCCGTGACATCACCCTCTGCAAAAAAAGAGCCTGCCTTCATCCGGAGACCCACCACCGCGGGGTATTCGGGGCCCACGCCCAAGACCTCCCGGGTCGGGCGGTAAATGTCCCCGCCTACCTGGATGCGCGGCAGGCCCAGCCGGTTAAACGAAAAACCCGTATGGATCGCTTTACGCAGATTTCAGGAAAAGCTGCGTCGTATAAGCTTTCTTACGGCAAGTTGCTGTAGACGGTTTCCGGGTCTGCGCCGGGTGCGCCGGTGCGGCCTGCCTGCTTTGGACCATCCTGGTCGTCGCAGGCTTTGGCCCATCGTGGGCCTGAGATGGGCTGCGCATCTCGTCGTTGTCGGACGTTTTCGTGCTCGACGGACGCGAGTACGTCTGCGCGCGAAAACGTCCTTCCGCCTAGAGCTGCTTGCCCCTGAGGCCGCAAGCCATGTCGAGGAAGTCGTGTCCGGCGCACCCGCCGCGGTTGCACGCCATCCTGGCAGAGAGTGGCTGTCGCCCATCCATGGGCGCCGGCTTCTGGGTTTGAAATATCTAACCTAGAAAACCCCCGGCGCAGACATGGATGTCGAGCCACACGGC